>CAZOOE010000474.1:0-5421 GCA_964581275.1 uncultured Clostridia bacterium | reverse complement strand
GGCAAGTTCACCTGGAGCCAGCATCCTTCCTGGGAACCGGCGGAGATGCGAATTTTCTACGCGTCGACTGCCAGCGGCGCGTCGCAGATGTGGGGCATGTTTTCCAACGGTCAGGGGCAGGAGCAGAAGACCAGGGGGCTTGGCTCCGGCTACCCCCACGCGAATGTTCCGGAGTTTAGCCGAGACGGCAAGCTGGCTTTCTGGGCTGGATTCGAGGGCCAATACGGCGAGGTGTGGACGGTGCGGATCAGCGGCTCCCTCGAAGGTCCGACGCGGTTGACCGAGACGTCCGACCCGATGAGCAGCGACAACCCATCGTGGTCGCCTGACGGCACAAAGCTGCTTTTCGACAGCAATCGGCCAAGCCCCAATGGAGGCGCCAACATTTGGTCAATGTCCTCGGATGGCTCCAATCAACAGCTTCTCATTCCTGGGGGCATGGGCCAGACATCCTGGCAGCCGGTGTTCCTGACAGCGTCGGATGACACCGAACCGCCAGTCGTGTCGGCCGTCGCTCTATCGAAAAAGAAGGTCAGGCGCGACGACGACCCGACCGTCACGATAACCTGGACTGCGAGCGATAACACGGCCGTGGCGTCGTACGACATCGAGTATGCCGGCGATGGGATGAGCTTCTCGATGACGGTCGTCTCCGGACTCGCGGGCGATGCGCAGTCCATTACCTGGACCGTGCCCGATTCCTTGAAGGAGACACGAAAAGGACGAATCAAGGTCATCGCGCGAGATGCAGCGGGGAACGCCGGCGAGGCCATCTCTCCGAAGTTGAAGGTCAGGTAGTGATGCGTCGGCAACCCCACCAGTACGTGCGACGGCGCAGTTCGTGGGCGGTGCGAGTCGGAGTAGGAATGACTATTGCCAATCACCCCTCAACGGATCCGGACGAGCGATGCTAATGCATCCCGCTCTTGCCTTAGGTGACGACGCCAAGTCACCTCAACGGATAAGGGTGTTCCACTCTCGCCGGTGGCAGCCATATCTCGATGGCCCACACGAGGGGTCATACATTTACAAATTGAGTTTTCAATCGTCAACGCATAGAATGATCGCTCGCCGTGGCCAGGAAACCACGAATGAATTATCAATCGAGCGTTAGTAGCGGAACATGACGCTGCGCTTCACAATCCGTAATGAAGATATGATCACACTAAAGTAGTCGATTCCACGTCTTTTGGTGTAACAAAGATCGCTCACGCCTGGCACTCTCGTGGTCAGCCCGATCCGAGAAGCCTACCCAGGCACTCGTCCACCGTTGCCTCCAACTGGAGAGCATACATAGCAGACTCTTCGACATCAGATTCTCACACCGATGACAAGCCCGCATGCGGACGAAAAGGACAAGCGAGGCAACGAAGGTGGATCCGATGATTGCGCTCTGGTGCGACTAACTCAAATTTGACAACGAGAAAATTACGCAAACCCTGCTGAAAGACCTTCGCTACGGCGCGCAAATGGATCAGCGTTCCCGGATGTCCGGGTTGGTGTTGCTGATTGCACTCATGTCGCTCTGTGGTCACGCGGTCGCGGGCAGGGCAATCTATCAGGTCGAGACGCCTGCCAGCCCGCATCTCGCGTTGTTGCAGGAGCAATTGAAAGCAGGAAAGGGGGGAGCGCTGGAGGTGTTCTGGAAAGAGATCAGCCAGCAGGGTGCGCCGCTGATTGAGGCCATCAAGGGCGACACACGGCATGTCCTGGTGACGTTTGTCTGGCGCGCGCGCGGCGAAACCCGCAACGTTTTGCTTTTCTCTTACGCCTTGACTCACCCGGATGAAGTCGGCATTCGACAGGGACAACTCAGCCGCCTGGCAGACACCGATCTCTGGTGTAAAAGCTATGTGCTGCGCCGCGACGCGCGGGTCTCTTACGTCTTTTCGCCGAACGATTCGCTGAGGCCGGAAGACATGCAACGGCGTCTGGCAAACGCTCAAAGTGACCCGCTCAATCCGAACCATGGCTTTGGCCTCGAATCACCGCAGGCGTCTATTCTCGCGCTGCCTGAGACGCCGACACCCATCTGGACGACTAAACGTTCGGATGCGCCGACGGGTAAGGTGGAAGTACACAAATTCAGGAGCGCGCTGCTGAATAGTGAGCGCGTGCTGCGCGTTTATACGCCGCCTGGCTACAAGCCCACCGACAGTGGTTATGGTTTATTGATTCTCTTCGATGGGCAGTTCCACACCAATCAAGTACCCGCGCCGACGATTCTCGATAATCTGATCGTCGACAAGGCTGTGCCGCCGCTGGTCGCCGTCCTGATTGATAATCCTGATGGGCTGACCCGATTGCGGGAACTGCACTGCAACGAGGTGTTCACGGAATTTCTTGCCAAAGAACTGACCCTGTGGATACGCCGGAATTATCGCGTCACGACAGACCCGCGCCAGGTGGTCATCGGGGGCACAAGCGCGGGCGGGCTGGCGGCAGCTTTCGCCGCGCTGCAACACCCGGAACTGTTCGGCGCGGTTCTTTCCAATTCCGGCTCGTTTGGGTGGAAGCCCGGAATGTTGGATCGCATTGTGAATCCCGGCAGCCCCAGTCAGTTTGATGATGGCCGGTATGCCGACTTTGGCTGGCTCATTGGGCAGTACGCCGAGCGCCCCAGACAAGCCTTGCTCTTCTATCTCGATGTCGGCCTGATGGAAGACGTCGCGCCGCGCAGGCCGGTGCAGGCAGGTGTCACTTCACAGGCGGGCGAACTGTCAGGTCTGGTGGCGAACCGGTATCTGCGGGATGTGTTGCGCGCCAAAGGATACGAAGTGCGGTATTACGAATTTAATGGCGGACATTCGGACGGGCAGTTTCAAACGCTGGCTAATGGGTTGCTGGCGCTGCTGGGCTCAGGGAGCGTGAAGGCAAACCTCCGGTAGTGCGGCGTTTGTTGGCGCTTCGCAGATGAGGCCGACTCGAGGAGAAAAGCGATGCAAACCCTTTGGCAAGACCTGCGCTACGGCGCGCGAATGTTAATCAAGCAACCTGGCTTCACATTGATTGCAGTGCTGACACTGGCGCTCAGCATTGGCGCGAACGCGGCTATTTTCAGTCTGGTTGATGCGGTGTTGTTAAAGATGCTGCCGATCAAGCAACCTGAGCAGCTATGGTTCATCAACCATGCCGGTCCTCGTGGCGCTGGCGCCGCTCCCCCTTATCCTTGCTTTGAAAGGTTTCGTGACCATACGAGCCACTTATCAGGCATCGCCGCCTTCTCTCCATCCGAACCAAAAGTCAGCATTGACGGGCAAATCGAACGAATCAAAGGACAGTTTGTCTCCGGCAATTACTTTTCGCTGCTTGGCGTCAGGGCCCTCATCGGGCGCGCTTTCGCTCCATCGGACGATGCGGTGATCGGCACGGGCGGGCCGGACGGGCCAGTAGCGGTCATCGGCTATCACTACTGGCAGCGCCGCTTCGCCTTCAGCCCGGAGGTAATCGGTAAAGTGATTCAGTTCGGTAAGACACCCGTGACGATCATCGGGGTGACGCCGCCCGAATTCTCTGGCCTGTTGCCTGGACGTGATGTGGATATCAATCTGCCAATGATGCTTGCCGATACCCGTTTTCTCACGGAGAAGAGCGCCTTATGGTTTTACGCGGTGGGGCGGCTGAAGCCCGGCAGTTCAGTCGAGCAAGCGCGTGCGGAGCTAGATGTGATGTTTCAGGCGTTTATAAATGAAATGCCGGTGTCGCCCGAAATACGGAAAGATTACTTTGATCACCTCGAATTAATAGCGGCTGGCCAGGGGCTTTATGGGCTGCGCCTCGCTTACTCCGAACCGCTTCTCACCTTGATGGTCATAGTCGGGCTGGTGCTATTGATCACCTGCGCCAATGTGGCGAACCTGTTGCTGGCGCGCGCCACGGCGCGTCGGCGTGAGTTTGCCCTGCGCCTGGCTTTAGGAGCGAGCCGCCTCCGCCTGGTCAGGCTAGTGCTTTCGGAAAGTTTGCTGCTGGTCAGTTGCGGCGGCTTGCTCGGCCTGTTGCTGGCACGCTGGGGTAGCGAGCTTCTGGTAGGTTTTATCACCTTCGGTCGCGACCCGGTTTCTCTGGATTTATCGCTCGATAGCCGTCTGCTCTTATTCACGCTGGGCTTGTCGTTGCTGACCGGAATTATCTTCAGTCTGGTTCCTGCCTGGCGTTCGACACGCCTGGATCCAAGCCCGGCGCTCAAAGAGAACTCCGCTACTTCGGGCAAGCGCTCGCGCTCGCGGTTCGGCAAACTGCTGGTCGTCATGCAAGTCGCGCTATCGCTGCTTCTGCTCATCGGCGCAGGTCTGTTTATTCGCAGTTTGCAAAAACTGAAGAATCTGGATTTTGGTTTCCAGCCGGACGGCGTTCTGACCATGCGGTTAGACCCGGCGGCCAGGGATTACCAAGAGTCACAACTCAATCGCTTCTGGCGAGAAATGCTGACGCGCGTGAAAGCGATTCCGGGGGTGAGTTCCGCCAGCATCTCGTTGCTCACTCCGTTGGCGGATATTGATACCGTCAGCATAATTGAAGTGCCCGGCTTCTCGCCGAGCTCGGCACAAGATAATGCGGTGCGCTTCAACCAGGTCTCGCCGGAATATTTCACGACAATGGGCATTCTGGTATTGCAAGGCCGGTCTTTCAACGAAGGCGATAACGAAGCAGCCTCCAAGGTGGCGCTGCTCAACGACACGGCGGCGCGCTTTTATTTCGGCGACCGCAATCCCATCGGCGCGAAGATTCGTGTCACCCATCCGCCAACCGCCGATCCGGTTGAAATCATCGGCGTGGTCAAAGACACAAGACATCGGAGCTTGCGCGACGAGATCCCGCGCATACTCTACCGGCCCGTATTCCAATCAGTCGGTAAAGTTGGGAGCCTTACGCTTGCTGTTCGGACAAGCGGCGACCCGGCGGCGCTGGCCGGGCCGCTCAGAAATGAAATGCGCTCGATGGGGCCGGATATCTTAGTCACTAACGTGATCACGCTCAATGATCAAGTAAATCAATCCCTGATGAAGGAGAGATTGATCGCTTCGCTTTCGAGTTTGTTCGGACTGCTGGCGCTGCTGCTGGCCTGCATCGGTTTGTACGGCGTGATATCTTACGATGTGGCGCGGCGGACGCGCGAAATCGGCATTCGCATGGCGCTGGGCGCGCAACCGGGCGATGTGTTGAAACTCGTAATCGGCCAAGGAATGAGGCTGGCGCTCGGCGGCGTTGGCGGCGGACTGGTGGCCGCATACGGCTTGACCCGGCTGATGACGACTCTGCTCTTCGGGGTGAGGGCGACCGATCCGCTGACGTTTGCTTTCATTCCGGCGATGTTACTTTTGGTCGCGTTACTGGCTTGCTGGCTGCCGACGCGACGAGCGGCGAAGGTTGATACAATGGTCGCTCTCCGGCACGAATGAACCAAGTCGACTGGAGCAAAGC
>CAZOOE010000473.1:0-5425 GCA_964581275.1 uncultured Clostridia bacterium | reverse complement strand
CCTTTGAAGCCGGGCACAACGCTTAGACAGGCTATTTCGCTTGCTCAGGGCACTACGATTCAAGCGGCCACAAGTCGCGCGATGATCTTCCGAGAGGATACCTCGACCGGCCAACGAACCGATATGAAAATCGATGTCGGTGCGGTTATGGATGGGAAAAGCAAGGACCTCACGATTCGAGCGAACGACGTGATCATCATTCCCAGCAGCAAGCTCAAGTCGATGGGCGCCGCATTACTCCGATCCTTTGGCCTTTCGGCTACTCAGGTTATCCCGCGTTATTGAGCCCGGCCCGGCCGTTAGAATCCGAAAATAGCCCAACGAACCGAGTTTCACCAGAAGCGTTTGTTACGCCGAAGGAGAAATCGGACTCGTAAAGGATTCAGTTATGTCAGAAGACAAGGTCGAAATCGAGAAGCCGTCGACTAACTATGAAACAGCGTTTTTTCGTCGTTATCCGGCGCCAGGTGGATACTATCCCGAGGCATACGTTGATGAGTACGCGCCTGATTATGGTGACCCAGGAACCGGTAAGGAGGACGCGTCACATACACTGCGAGAGCTCGTTCTTGCGGTGCGCAAACGCAAGTGGTGGATACTCGCGTTTACTACGTTTGTCACAGTCGTCACAGCCATCGAGATGCTAAGTGTCAGACCTACATATTCCGCATCGGCGGTAGTAGAAGTCCGCAAAGAAACCGCCCCACTCATCATAGCAAACGGCGAGGCGGATTCGGATAGTTCTTTTGGCATCAACACAAAGCTGTTGATGTTCAAGAGCCGGCCATTGCTCGAAGACGTCGTTAACCGCCTGAAACTTGACCACAACTCAAAGTTTCGCGATGTTTCGCAGAAGCGCTCATGGTGGGAAACCATCAAAGGCCTCTCAGGCGGAGAGCCGGACGAGATACAACCGGAGGCAATGCCGCCCCTCACCAACAGTACGGATGTCGTTAAAGACTCGGGTCCCGATAGACCGACGATGCAGGGCAAATTGGATTTCCTTGGTCTCCCTGCGGCGGACCCAAAGCTTGATCAAATGGTGGGCATTCTTCAGAGAAACCTGGCGGCCGAGCGAATCAAGGATACTCAGGCATTGAAGATTTCGTTCTCGCACAGCTACCCGGAAGTCGCAGCGCTTGTCGCCAATGGCCTTGCCCAGAGCTTTATCCAAAGGAATTTCGAGAGCAAGGTTGACAAGTTCACAAACGCGTCCAGTTGGCTGGAAAGCTCTACTGAAAAGATGAAGACCAGGGTCCGCGAGGGCGAACAGGCGCTGGCGAATTACACTCGCGACCACAACATCTTTACCACCCAGGGACAGACGACCTTGACCAGCGATCGACTGGTCCGGCTGCACGACCAGGCAATGCGGGCCGAGGCGGACGTCTTTCTCAAGAACTCTCTTTACGAAGAAGTCAAACAGGGCCGCGTTGCGAAACTGCCGGCTGCGTACGGGGACCCAAGGATATCGGAACTACAAAAGAAGCTGAGCGATCTGTTGATTCAGGCCGCGACGCTGAGCGTCTCGTTCGGGCCCGAGCATGAGAGGGTCAAGGAAATCCAGCAGCAAATGATTGTCATTCAGGAACAGATCGAGGAGAGTCGAAAAGCGCTCGAAGACAAAATGAAGAGCGACTATGAGCGCGCAGAAAGAGACGAAAAGTCGCTCAAGGCGGCTCTTGCACAAGCCAAAGGCGAGGCCGTACAGCAGGACCAGGCGGCAATCCAGTACTCCATACTTAAGCAGGACGTCGATACTGCCAACTCGTTGTATACCGAGTTCCTTCACAAGACAAGTCAGGCGGATCTGGAACTCGCACAGCAGCGAAACAACATGAGTATTATTCAGCCGGCACAAATACCCAGGTTCCCGGAGGGGCCTAAACCGGTGCTCTCAATCCTGTTGGCGTTCCTACTCAGCCTTACGGGTGGGGTAGGCCTGGCCTTTGTTCTGGAACGATTCGACACGAGCATCAAGAATGTCTCAGACGTTAATCGATATGCCCAGTTGCCGACCCTCGGTATCATCCCGTCGATCGCCTCTGCCCCAACTCGCACCTTGGCGTCCAAGCGTAGGAGCAAGAGGAGTCCGGCCTCTCTTTCAATTTCCGACGTCGGGGTCAATCTGTTGCCGCAAACTAATCCCGGGTCTAGTGGCTCGAACTCAGAGGCCGAGATGCCCCTCACACAGGTGACAGTCATGGGCGATACGGGGTCGGTATCGGAAGCTTATCGCGTGGTTAGGACCTCGGTTCTGCTGTCTGCTGCCGGTAGCCCACCAAAGACCATCCTGTTGACGAGCGGCCGACCGGGCGAGGGCAAAACCACGACTGTCGTAAATACCGCGATGTCCCTCGCACAGCTTGGCTCTTCTGTTCTCATAATTGACGCTGATCTGAGAAAACCGGCGACGCACAGGGGCCTTAACGTCGAGAATAATTTGGGCTTGTCTACCTACCTATCTCGAAATGCCGAGCTGGATGCGCTCATTCAGAAGCTCAAGATACCAAACTTATCTTTGCTCTCGTGCGGGCCAATACCGCCAAACCCTGCGGAATTGCTCAGTTCGAGCAAGATGAAGGATCTGATACGGCTCGTCACAGAGCGTTACGATCACGTCTTGATTGACTCGCCCCCGCTCTTGTACGTGACGGATTCAGTAATATTGTCCACCCTGGTCGAAGGCGTGATCCTCGTGGTTCACGGAGGCAGGAGCACGCGAGATAACGTTCGGCAGTCTCGAAACATGCTCGCCAATGTTGGCGCAAAGATTTTTGGCGTAGTTCTCAACAATGTGAGCTCGCGAAATCTCAACGCGAGCGATCTTACTTACTATCCATATCACAGTGACGACCCGCGACAGAGGGATGAGGAACGGGTTAGCGATCTACTCGCTTGACGGGACTAAGTAAAATGACGCTGGGGACTCCTTTCGTACGTTCGATGTTCATCTTCGTTGTCCTGTTCTCCGCCGTCTACTGCACTGCCGTCGCACAGTCACTCGTAACGACGATGACACTCGGCCGCGACGAACTGGGCCTGGTGAAGACGTCCCAGGGGATCTCGACGAAACTTTCGTTTCCGGAGCGCATCAAGGAGATTATTTGCGGCGACCTGTACGACCCCGCTGACGGCAGGGGTAATTTCGTGATTCAACGAAGCGACAATGACTTGTTTCTAAAGCCAGTTGCAGCGACCGGGGTGAGCAACCTTTTCGTCAAAACCGGAGAGAGGGGAGAATACACCTATAGTTTTGAGCTGCTGGTAGTTCCGGTTACGCAGAGTTTTCGAATCGTAAACATCGCTAACGGTCACAAGAACAAAAACGAAGGCAGCAAGTCAGGAGCAATGCCGCCGAGGACCCCCACAGTCGATTCGATTTTCGAAGGGGAAGCCGACGCGTCATCTTTAGTCCTGTTAGGCGTTGGGCCTAGAACATCCCTTGAGCCGCCACCAGAGCCAAGTGCCGGGACGCTGATTCCGGAGCCGCCAAAAGAGGCTAATGCGACTGACTCTACTCGCAGGATGAGCGCGGCTCGGGTGGAGTTGCGAAGTGAGGCCATCAGGCGTGCGAAGCCTCCCTACCCCGACGCCGCCAAGCAAGCCGGCATTAGCGGCGAAGTAGTGGTTGAGGTGCTTGTTGACGAACGAGGGAGAGTTAAGACGGCGACGGCGATTTCGGGGCACGCGTTGTTGAGACCGGCCGCGGTCACTGCCGCGCACGGCTGGCGGTTTCGACCATTTCGGCCCACGAAGTTAGATGGTGTTCCGGTGCAGGCAGTCGGCACGATCACATTTGTGTTCAAGCAAACAAGTAGCCCGTAGTGTAGCAGATCGAGTTAAGGGAATAAGGGGTTGCCGATATGCCAACGATTTGATTCTGCAAGATCCCGGCCCTGTGGTAACTGGCCTCAAGACGTGGTTTGGCAAAAAGGCGTAGTCGTGACAAGAAAAGGTTGCTAATAGACATGACTGAAAAAGTCTCCCCGAACGCCCCCGCAGTCGAGCGAAGACGCGCGAGGCGGTATGCGGTGGATTGGGATGTCGTCGTCACAGGAAAGGACGAGCTGGGCTCAAACCTGGACGAGGCCGGTAACCTCAGGGACTTGAGCTCCTCCGGCGCTTTATTGTCAATACGCAGGCAACTCCGGGTGGCAGTGGGAATGAGGTTGCACCTGTCAATACGCATGCCTTCGCAACGCGAGAGATGGATGTCGTATGGCGCCGAAATAGTTCGAATAGATGAAGATCGGGTTGGGTTGGGCGCCGCTATGAGGTTCCTTACAGCCAGACCGAGACTCCACTCAACACCTCGGACAGGTTCGCGTGGACAAGATTGAGACACTGCGGAGTCGTTCCGCTGAAGATTCCACGAAAGACCATCGCAGAGCCGATCTCGCGCGAGACTAAAAGCGGATCTGGTATTCGTTGATGGATGCCTGCCCTCATCGGAAAGAATCATGAGTTCACCAAACGTTTCCAGGACTCCTGTTCAGGTTCCTTTCTTTAGGCCCTCGCTAACAGAAGCGGAAACACAAGAAGTGTTAGACACCCTGCGCTCAGGTTGGCTAACAACCGGAGCGAAGGTGAAGCGGTTTGAGACGGATTTTGCCGCAGCCGTGGGATCCCGAAATGCTGTCGCGGTAAACTCGTGTACCGCAGCTCTTCACCTGGCGGTTGAGGCTTTGGGACTGAAGGCGCGCCAGGCGGTGCTCGTTCCAACAATGACGTTTGCAGCCACGGCTGAAGTAGTTAGATATCAGGGCGCCTTTCCAATACTAGTAGACTGCGATCCAGGAACCCTTAACCTAAGCATCGCCGATGCGACGTCAAAGCTGGATCAACTTCGGAGTGGCCGGCTGGCAGGCGTAACGGGCTCGTTGAATCGAGATACCCGCGCCGTGGGGATCATTGCCGTCCACGTTGGCGGAATGATGCTGGAGATGGATCAGCTTCAGGGCTTCGCCCGCCAGGAAGGACTTTGGATCGTCGAAGATGCTGCACATGCCTTTCCCGCAGCCTGGCGTAGGAGTTCGGATGCAGAGTGGCAAAGATGTGGTGAAGGTACAGCTGACGTGAGTTGTTTCTCATTTTACGCCAACAAAACAATCACAACGGGCGAAGGCGGAATGGCGGTCACCAATAATGCCGATCTGTCGAATCGAATGAGGATGATGTCCCTTCACGGTCTGTCTCAAGACGCGTGGGACAGATACTCAACCGGAGGCACGTGGGACTATAAGATCGCGGCGCCAGGATTTAAATACAACTTGACCGACATTGCTGCCTCGATCGGCATACATCAACTCGAGCGCGCCGAAAGCATGCGCCGCGAACGCGGAGAAATCGCCAGACCTTAACGGGAGAAGCTTGCGAATGTTAAGCAGGTCGAACTGCCAACGGACCAAGCTAACCCACACCC
>CAZOOE010000472.1:0-5449 GCA_964581275.1 uncultured Clostridia bacterium | reverse complement strand
GAGTACCGGCCGTTCATGACTGATCCCGTCGACGGCAATGACACGATGGAATGGATCGCGAAGCAGCCCTGGTCAAATGGGAAGTTTGGGATGTACGGCGCCTCAGCAATGGGAATCGCGGCGAATCTTGCCTCAATGATGAACCCGCCACATCTTGTGGCGAACTTCGTGATGGTTGCCCGCGCGAGCCTTTACAACCAGTCTGCGTTTATGGGCGGGATCTATCGAAAAGAGCTCAACGACCCCTGGTTGAAACGCCAAAAAGCGGAGTGGGTTATCGCCGAGACCATCAAACATAATATCTACGACGGCTTCTTTGACCTCGCGGAGATGCCAAAGCACTGGCACGAGATTCACGTGCCAGTCTACAACTACGGCGGTTGGTATGACATCTTTGGACAGGGCAACATCGATAACTTCGTGGGCCTGCAATCGTCGGGGGGCGGACTGGCTGCCGGAAATCAAAAGTTGATCATGGGTCCGTGGGGCCACGGTAAGCTCGAAGAAGTAAAGTACCCTACCGACTCAGTAGTCAATGCCACGGAGGAGGCGATGCGCTGGTTTGACTACTGGCTCAAGGGAAAAGACAACGGCATCATGGACGAGCCGCCTGTCCGTTACTACGTGATGGGAGATGTGGCTAACACTCAGGCACCGGGCAACGAGTGGCGCACCGCGCTCGCCTGGCCCGTGCCCGCGAAGCCCACGTCCTATTTCCTTAAACCCGGCGCTGCGCTCGGCGAGAAGATGGCTGCCGAGGCGGAGAGCGTCGACACTTATACCTACGATCCCAAGAACCCTGTTCCTACCATCGGCGGAGCGAATCTCAGCGTGAAGAAAGGTCCGATGGACCAGCGAGCGACCGGCGAGCGAAAAGACATCCTGAAGTTCGCGACTCCAGTGCTGACATCACCGATTGAGGTGACTGGTCGCGTAAGCGTCGAACTGTGGGCCGAGAGCGATGCGCCGGACACAGACTGGATGGCGAAGCTTGTTGATGTTTATCCCGACGGCAGCGAGCGGCTAGTCCTTGACTCGGCGGCACGCGCGCGATTTCGTGACGGCTTCGATCACGAAGTGTTTATGAAAAAGGGCGAGGTGTACAAGTTTTCGCTTGACCTGTGGTCAACCAGCATCGTCTTCAACAAGGGCCATCGCATCGCGATTCATGTCACCAGCTCAAACGATCCGCGCTTCGACCCAAATCCCAACACCGGGAAGCCCCTCAGGGCAGATGACGAAACGCGCGTCGCCCGGAACACGATTCATCACGACCGAGCGCATCCGTCTCGGGTCCTGTTGCCGATCGCGCCGTCCTACAACGGCAAGCGTCCTTGAACAAACCTGCCTCGTCGGTCGTAAGCAAAAGCGATCACGCCAGAAACGATCGGGAGGCTCTATGACAAACTGTCACGCTTGTGGCGCTGAGATTGTGACCGAGGATCGGTTCTGTAAGAATTGCGGCGCTCCGTTTGCTGCGTCTATCGAAGATTTGGCGGACACTCGGCGCTTTGATCCTTCTGCTCCTGTCGCGGCGACTGCCCAAACGGGATCGCTCGATGCAAATAGCCCGCCTTACGCTCCGGCCCCCTCCACCTACCCGCTGGCTACCTTTTCGGCTCCTCTACACCAGACCCAGTCTTTCATCAGGAGCCTGCTTCGGCGAAAGCTCCTTTGGTTGCTTGCTTTCTTGTTGCTCTCTCTCTTCATAGGTACGGGCGTCACAATTGGCAGGGAGGCGGTACGCGCTCGCCGCGCCCATCGTGCCGAGCAGGCTGTTTTGGCCGAGAGTGCCAGAAAGGCAAGGCAGCGCAAGCAAGACGAGAGCACTCGGCATTCTTTCGAAGAAGCGATCCAAAACGCGATGGGTTTCGTGCCAGCCAATATCGTGGAAGCAGAGTATCCGGATATACAGGGAGTGTTTGTTGCAAGCCTGACCAGTGATGCTAGCCCCGCCGCGGCCGCAAAGATTCAAGCGGGCGACGTGCTGATCGAGCTTGCCGATCAGCCGGTGCGCAACAGCGGTGAGCTCGCGCGCGTCTTGAGCGCAGTAAAGCTCGGCTCGGAGGTTGGCGTGAAGCTCTATCGCGATGAGCAGCAAGTATCCTCGCGAATAAGGATCGCGAGCCAAAGCATTCCGCCGTTTCAGTTGAAGAAGGAACCCAGAGAGCAAGGTTTTCTTGGGGTCGGAGATGTCGCTCGACGTTGCTGCGTCGCCGGCACCAAGAGATGGGGACTCGAGGTTCATCGGATAATCGACAACAGCCCGGCTGATCTTGGCGGCTTGCAATTGGGCGACGTTATTACCGAGTTTGATAAGCAAACGATTCGCACACCAGATGAGCTGGCCCGCCGGATCCACGCGGCCAAACCCCGTAGCAGAGTGACCGTGAGATTCTATCGCGGCACTACCGAACAAACACTGGAGCTGACGATGGGTCACGGGTGGTAGTTCGGCAGAAGCGGAGAGCGGAAGGCAGAAGGCGGAAGGCGGACGCCAAAAAAGACAGAACGCGCTAGGACAGAGGTTCTGTCAGTGATCAATCCGTTTCAGTGCGTCACCGCTCGATAGTATTTCATCCTGACTCACCCGGCGCAAGCCTTGACGGCTGTCATGCCCGATCAATATCATTGGCCGGTTCACTGATCGTCAGACTGCGAGTCGAACTGCGTCGATCTCCGAACAGACCCTCACTTAAGCGGCGATTCACGAGGCGTTGATGGGATTAACACAGCTCACCGGTGAAGTGCTCGACGAGAAATACCGGATTGACAGGGAGCTCGGCAAGGGCGGGATGGGCTCCGTCTATCTGGCGACTCATCTGGGCACCGGGCGCCCGGTTGCGGTAAAGGTCATCACCCCGCAGTTCATGATGAACGACGAGTTCGTCGAACGCTTCAAGCGCGAGGCAAAAGCCGCCGGCCGTCTGCATCATCCTAACGTGGTAAATGTGACCGACTTCGGATTCGCGCTGGTAGATGGAGAGCGAATCGCATACCTGGTGATGGAGTATCTCGACGGCTGCCCGCTTGCTGAAGTTCTTGCCGAGGAATCTCAGCTACCAATCGATTGGGTGGTTGACATCATCGAACAGACTTCTTCTGCCATCGATGAGGCGCACCAACAAGGTATCGTTCATCGCGATCTCAAACCGGATAACATCTGGCTCGAGCCAAATCGACGCGGCGGCTACACCGTTAAGGTATTGGACTTTGGCCTCGCCAAGCTGGGCGATGTTCACGTTGGCGGAGCGGAGGGCCTCCCGTCAGAGACCTGGTCATTGTCGGGCGCCGGGAGGCCGAATCGCGAGGCGACGACAATTGCGAGCCAGCCTGGTAAGACCGAGTTCTTCGAAGGTACGACGTATGCGCAGGGGATTGACGCCTCAGAATCAGCGACTCAAATCCAAAGGCCCTCCGTTGAGGATCACGCAACTCTTATCCTGATTGAGGAATCAGAGGCCAGCCACCAGCTCGCGAGCGAAGCAACCACGCAAATCATGCCCGCCGGATCAACTGAAGCGGCGACTCAAATGCAGCCGGCCCGCGTGTCAGAGAAAGAGCGAGCTCGGGTGTTGCAGCACACCACGGTCGAAAATCTTGCCCGACAGACCATTCCCGCGGACGGCCTTACGCGAGTTGGATCGATTCTCGGCACTCCAACATACATGTCGCCTGAGCAGTGCCGCAGCGAGTCGCTGGATGCCCGCAGCGACATCTACAGCCTCGGCGTAATTGCGTACCAAATGCTTGCCGGGGAACCGCCATTTACGGGTCCGGCTTACGAGCTGATGAGGCTTCACATCGACGCTCCGCCGCCGCCGCTAAAGGAAAAGCGCCGGAAGATGCCGAAGCGAATGGCTGCGATTGTCATGTCGGCGCTCGCCAAGAACCCTGCGGACCGTCCGGCAAGCGCCGCCGGTTTCGCAAGCGCCCTCCGAGCGACCTCTGAAGGAACGGGTGCGCTATTGCGGAGGGCATTCGCGCTGTATGTCGAGCACTTCCCAAAGTTCTTCCGGGTGACCTTCCTGCTGTACTTGCCGCTGATCGGCTTGCACACCGCTCTTCTGATTAGCGCCCTGCTGAGGTCGGATACCGCTGAGGCGCCGGCTCACCCCGGCGGCGTGAAAATCGCGCTAAGTACCGCGGCCAGCGGAGCGGTCGAAACCGTACTCTCAATTCTTATGTTCTTCGCTAGCTTTGTTATCAATACTGTAATAGTCGGGGCAACCATAAGATTGGTGACGCAGATATTCCTCTCGCCGCTGAGACCGTTGCAGTTGCGAACCACCTACGCTGCGGTACGAAAGCGACTGAAGCCTCTGTTGGTTACTATTGCCATCGCGTCGTTTCGATGGTTTCTCGGGATACTGTTGCTGGTGATTCCGGGCGTGATTATGTTCATCAACTACTCGCTCGCCGCACCGGTGGTAATGATGGAAGGTCTGAAAGGGCGCGCTGCGCTAAAGCGATCGAAGGCTCTGGTCAAGCGCTGTTGGCGCTCGGTGATTGTGATTCTCTGTCTCCAGTGGGCCATCCCGGCAGTTGCGACATCGATTGTGATAATTCCGATTGCCGCAGCCCTCAAACTGTCCAAGATCCCACAAGCGCCCCTTTTGACGGGACGGATCAGCTCCATTATCGTCGTGCTGCTCAATGTGATCATCGTCCCACTTATCGCTACCCTCACCGCGCTGCTCTATTTGAAGGCGCGGCAGATTGGCCTTGAGACGCTCAAGGAAGCTTTGAGCCAGTTTGAGGAAGAGGACACGCCTCGTACGAAGTGGCAGATGCGAATGAGAGAGGGGCTGCAGACGACAACCAAGCCTTGATTCACAGATGGGCATAAGGGATTAAACGCTGACCCCATCGCACGAGACAGCTCAGAATCAATCTTTGTTAAACGAATCCGGGCCAAAGGGTGAAGCGCCAGGGCTCGCGCGGCGAATCGGGCTGTTCGACGGCACGATGATCGTGATGGGCGGGATCATCGGCTCGGGAATCTTCATGAACCCGAGCGTTGTCGCGGGAGTGGTTCACACGCCGGCGCTGATCCTGGGCGCCTGGGCTGTGGGCGGACTCGTCGCTCTTGCAGGAGCGTTCATCTATGCGGAGCTCGCCGCGCTCAGACCTCAAGTCGGCGGTCAGTACGCTTACATTCGGGAGGCGATTCATCCCGGCCTCGCTTTTATCTACGGCTGGACGTTGCTGCTCGTCGTCAACACTGGAGGAATGGCTGCCGTCGCAGTTACCTTTGCACGATACTTCATCGAACTTACGCAGATCGGTATGAAGGATTGGACGGTGGCAGCGTCGGCCCTTGCAGTTTTGAGTCTGATCAACTGCCTAGGGGTGCGCGCGGGCAGCACTCTTCAGAGCGTTCTTATGCTCCTCAAGATCACGGCGCTTCTAGGGCTGATCGGGTTTGGGTTGACGGTGAGTGGAGCAC
>CAZOOE010000471.1:0-5457 GCA_964581275.1 uncultured Clostridia bacterium | reverse complement strand
TTCAATCGCCTGATAACAATCAGCCCATCTTTGACGTCTTTACACTACGGCAGATCGTCGGCGATTCAATGGCGCAGCGCCGCTTTTCCATGCTGTTGATGGGGATGTCCGCGGCGGTGGCGCTGGCGCTCGCCGCAGTGGGGATCTACGGCGTGATGTCCTATTCGGTTGTGCAGCGCACGCACGAGATCGGCATTCGCATGGCGCTTGGTGCACAGACCGTTGACGTACAGAAGATGATCGTCGGTCAGGGGATGCGGCTGACCTTGACAGGTCTCGCGATTGCGCTGGCCGCCGCACTCATCCTGACGCGCTCGCTGGAGACGCTGTTGTTCGGGATCACCGCGACCGACTGGTCGACATACGCGGAGATCGTGGTGTTGCTCGCGTCTGTTGCGCTGGTGGCTTGCTACCTACCTGCTCGCCGGGCGATGCAGGTTGATCCAATGATCGCGCTGCGGCGCGAGTGATTGCTACTTGGAGGACAAGATGTTTCAAGACCTGCGCTTTGGCGTACGAATGTTGCTCAAGAAACCGGGCTTCACGTTGATTGCCGTGTTCACGATTGCGCTCGGCATCGGCGCTAACACCGCCATCTTCAGCGTAGTCAACGCCGTCCTTTTGCGCCCGTTGCCATATCGCAACGGCGAACGCATCGTCGCGATTCAGGAAATCAGCAACGAGGGCAAGCGCATTCAAGTCACGCCCGCGAACTTTCTGGACTGGCGTGCCCAGAACACCGTGTTCGAACACCTCTCTGCCATCTTCACTCGCGGCGCAAACCTCGCCGGTGACGATGGCGCCGAACGTATCAACCTCGCAGTTACATCGGCGGACTTTTTCGAAGTGTTCGGCGCGCAGCCGCAGCAAGGCCGGTTGTTCCTTCCCGAAGACGAACAGGCGGGTCATCCCGATATCGTCGTCATAAGCCACGCATTGTGGCAGCGGCGATACGCCGGCGACGCTAGCACGGTCGGAAAAGCAATCACGCTCGATGGCAAGAGCTACACCGTCGCAGGCGTGGCGCCCGCCGGTTTCCAGTACCCAGACAAGACTGAAGCCTGGCTGCCGCCCGTCCGGCTCGCACCGGCGGTCACTGAAACGATGGATGTGACGCGAGTTCGCGGCTGGGGTTACTTGAGCGCCGTGGCATTGCGCAAGCCCGGAGTTCCGCTCGAGCAAGCAAAACGCGAGATGGAAAGCATTACCGCCCGCTTGCGAGAGCAGTACCCCGAGACCAACAACAACCGCTTCGACCAAGTGGTATCGTTGCACACTCATCTTGTCGGCGACACCGGCACCGTTTTATGGCTGCTGTTGGGTGCGGTCGGATTCGTGTTATTGATCGCGTGCGCCAACGTTGCGAATCTGATGCTCGTGCGCGCGACCGCAAGGCAAAAGGAAATCGCTATCCGCAACGCCCTTGGAGCGTCACGGCTGCGGATCGTGCGGCAACTGCTCACCGAAAGCGTGATGCTTGCGATCATCGGTGGCGCGTCCGGACTGCTACTCGCTTGGTGGGGTGTTGATTTGCTGACCAGGCTGCTGCCAAAAGACTTCCCGCGACTCCAGGATATCAATTTAGACTTCAAAGTCCTCGGCTTTACGATGGTCGTCTCACTCATCACCGGAATCGTCTTCGGGTTTGCGCCGGCGTGGCAAGTCTCGCGCGCAGACGTTCACGAATCGTTGAAGGAGAATTCGCGTGGCTCAACCGGCGGCATGCGCAACCGGTTGCGCAGCCTTTTCGTCGTTGCCGAGGTGGCGCTCTCGCTGGTGTTGCTGGTAGGCGCGGGGCTGCTGTTTCGCACTTTCCTGCAACTGCAATCGGTCAAGACCGGATTCGACCCTCAACAAGTTTTGACGATGAGGCTGAGTCCATCGGGAACGAACTTCCGCGAAGACCCGCAGTTCATCGCCTATTATAAAAAGGTAGAGGAGCGGTTGCGTTCTGTTCCGGGCGTCGCAACGGTCGGGGCGATCAATACCCTGCCGCTGGAGAAAGGACCGACCCTGGGCTTCCGAATCGACGGTCGCCCGCTGCTCCCCATCGATCAGTGGTCGCACGCGAATTACCGCAACGTCAGCCCCGATTACTTCAGGGCTATGAACATTCCGGTCTTGCAAGGTCGCGCTTTCGGCGAACACGATGACGCATCGGCTCCGCTTGTTGTTCTCATAAATCAAGCCAACGCCAATCAGAATTGTCCGAATGAGAATGCGGTAGGCAAGCGTATCAACTTCGGTGCCACGGACCGCAACAATCAACCTGTGTGGTTTGAGATCATCGGCGTCGTCGCAAATGTTCGGAGCCTGGGGTTGCAGGAAGAGCCGGTGCCGGAAGTGTACACATCTTCTCTCCAGGACGCGTTTAGCGACATGTCGTTCGTAGTTCGCACGCAGATCGAGCCGGCGGGTCTTGCGGCGGCCGCGCGCGATGCTGTGCAGGATGTAGACAGTGCGCAGCCGGTGACAGACATTCGCACGATGGAGACAAGGGTCAGCGAGTCGGTAACCCAACCACGATTCAATTTGATTCTGTTGGGTATCTTTGGCGGGATCGCGTTGCTTCTATCCGCCGCTGGAATCTACGGCGTGACATCGTATACAGTCACGCAGCGTACGCATGAGATCGGCATACGCATGGCGGTGGGTGCGCCGGAAAACGATGTGTTGCGGTTGATGATAGGACAAGGAATGAGGCCCGCGGTGATCGGGCTTGCAATTGGAGTGATCGCCTCAGTAGCCCTGACGCGTCTGATGAACAGCTTGCTATTTGGCGTTAGCGCTACTGATCCTATCACCTTCGCGGCGCTCGCATTCTTGCTACTGGCGGTGGCGCTGCTCGCCTGTTACCTTCCAGCTAGACGAGCAGCGAAGGTCGATCCGATGATGGCGCTTCGGTGTGAGTAAGCTGGAGTCGAAAGAACAGATTGTAGTCTTACAGCAAGGGCCTTCGGCACTGGAAGAGAGCCGCCAACAGTTGGGCGGGCCCTAGTTCACGGTGAATGTTCCCCTCTGAACGACATTGCCGAAATGAATTGTGACAACTGCTTTGCCCTTGTCTTCAGTGAGCTTGATATCGAGGAGTTCCGCCTTATCGCTGGCGTTTTCGGTGGTTAACGGCATATCGGCGATAAACCCGTCTTGTACGCGTGCAGCGCCCCCCGTGACATCACCCCATAACGGACTGCCGTACCACTCTTTCGTTTTCGGATGGAAAGAGATGACCCAGTTGTCTTCGCCCAATCTCCTTGCCCATAACGTGTATCTACCCGCAGCCAATTCTTGTCCACCGACAACCATCTTACCGGCCGATTCGATAAGGGTCGCCTCGTTGCGGCCAAACCTCCAAACGAACCCGACAGGTGCAACTGACAATAGGTCGCGACCCGCAAGCGCCGGGCCGTTTATGCTAGGTTGTCCATAAATAATCGAAACGTTCTTACCATTGATCATTGCTTCTGTTTTCGCCTGGCCAAGATACTTAGGTCTCCGTGGAATCAGAACAATCACACACACAACACAAACAACTAGCGCGATGCCACACACCGTAAGTCTTCGAACATTCATTCTTGATCCTCCACGACCAAAGGCTAAACATACTCCCTAGAACCAGTGGTGTATTCCGCGATACAGCCCCGTGGTGACAAAGCTAACCACCGTCCTTGTTGCCTTGCCCCCGAGCGAACCACTTTCAATTGTTGCCAAGGCCGCTAAGAAATACCCTCATTTCACGCCACACGTCCGACTCGTTGGATGAAAGGCGTAGTGATTTGCGGAATGCGAGCCCCGCTTATGCGTTTCGAGGTCCGGCTCGGAATCCGAAAGAGCCATACATTAAGAACGCGGCCGATCGGCGATTATTAACAGCTGGTTGATAGATAGATAGGTAAACGATACGGCTGAACGTCTACATCTCAATTTGCACTATTGCGCTTGCGTTAGAGTTTCCGCGGCGGTAGTCTCGAGCGTAATGAAGCAGCCGCTACGACGGAAGACGCGGCGAAACGGCTCAGGATAAGCAAACCACGAGTGCGGCAACTCATCTTAAGCGGACGACGCCCGCCAAAAATTTCGGGCGCGCGCATCTTATTCGTGAGCAAGACTTGAAACTCGTCAGAAATCGAAGCCTGGGCGCCCAATAACCAAGAAGCTCGCCAGGAAAGCAGGCAGCGAGACTTCGGCTCGCCGCACTCACGGTTGAACAGCACGAGGATACGCACATCCTTAGACGCGCTGGCAGGCGAGACTGCTGTTCGTGGTGGGCGCAACTGACCCGGCGACGTTCGCCGGCGCCGCGCTCCTGCTTTGTGGAGTTGCATGTCTTGCTTGTTACCTGCCGGCTCGCAGCGCCACCAGAGTGGACCCAATGGTGGCGCTGCGCTACGAGTGACTTGAGGACGAGATGTTTCAGGACCTGCGCTACGGCATACAGAGACTACAAAACGCGTCGGGCCAATGCTAAGATGCGTTCCGACATCAAATCGCCGAGATGGGAGGATCCATGTTTCAAGATCTGCGTTACGGCGTACGAATGCTAGTCAAGAACAAAGGCTTCACTGTTATCGCGGTGCTCTCGCTGGCTCTAGGCACGGGAGCGAATACAGCCATCTTCAGCCTGATCAATACGGTGCTGCTTCGCCCCCTGCCTATCGAGGAACCGCAGCAACTGGTTTCGCTCAACAGTACGGCCGAGCATCGCATGTTCCCTAGTTTCTCTTATCCAAACTACAAAGACTTTCGCGATCGCAATGAAGTGTTTTCCGGTCTCATAGGTTACCGCTTCACGCCTTTGAGCATGAGCCACGATGGCATCAATGAACGAGTGTGGGGCTACGAAGTGACCGGCAATTATTTCGAGGTGCTCGGCGTCGGAGCGGCGTTGGGCCGCGCGATTTCATCGGACGATGACCGGATGGTTGGCGGGCACCCGGTTGCCGTGATGAGCTACAAATGCTGGCAGCAGCGATTCGGCCGTGATGAAAGCATCATCGGCAAAACTGTGATCGTGAACGGGCGCAGCTACACAGTTATTGGGGTTGCTGCGCAAGGGTTCTACGGCACTGAAGTCATCGCTGCCCCTGACTTGTTCTTCCCGATCGCGATGCAATAACAACTCGATCTTGGGAATTACTGGCTCGAGAAACGGAGTGCAGACACAATCTTTTTGAAAGGGCGGCTCAGGCACGGCATCACCACGGCCCAGGCACAAACCGACAGTAACGGGATCGCGGCGCCAATCGAACGGATGTCATACGGATCGACGTAGCACGCCGCGTCGCCGGCCACCTCGATCAGACTGCCAACCCGCGATGTAATCACTGCAGTCCTGCAAAGCATCGACTCCAGCACCGGCAATCCGAATCCTTCATACAGCGACGGGAACACGAACGCCTTTGCGCCCCTGATCACACTCACCAGCAACTGGCGCGGCAGATATTCAAGCCGCAGGAC
>CAZOOE010000470.1:0-5471 GCA_964581275.1 uncultured Clostridia bacterium | reverse complement strand
TATTTCACCGCGGGAGCCCCGGAAGGTAAGTGGACTTATAATGAAAACTTTCAAGCGATTTGGCTCGATCGTTGCGCCCTTAACTTTGCTCAGCACGCTCGCGCTTGCTGCGCCAAAAACCGAACGCACAGCAAAGTATTTCAGCGTTGCCGGCACCGTAATTCAGATCGACGACAAGGATCGTACGCTGCTGGTTACTGACCGTCTCTCCAATAGACTTTATCTTGTCAAGGTTCCCGAAAAGGTGACTTTCAAGATTACCTTTGGCAGATATATGCGCCTATCGGAGGCGAAATTCAATGATGTAACTGTCGGCGAACGCGTCGCGATAAGGTGCCTACGAAACTCCACTGAGCATCTCGCGCGGGTCGACAACGGCGCCCCGGTCATCACGCTGACCGCAGCCCGCTAGCGCCGGCCGATCGTCGCGTGCCCCCTTGGGGCGAGGCGTAGGTGAGTCTCGCCCCTGAGCCGGAGCAAAGCGGCTAAGCCTGACAAACTTCAGTTTGTCGCGGCTCCCGCAAGCGGCTCACCCAAACCACGCGATAAACTGGAGTCTTGTCAGACTTCTCCAAGGGAGATCAATTATGAAACACATTACACAACGTAGCGCCGTTCTTGCGCTCACCCTCGTGCTCGCTTTTGCCAGTGTCGCGATGAGCAAACCGACGAGTGCTCGCGCGAGCAAGTATTTGACGATTGAGGGCCAGGTGCTTCAGATCAACCAGGCCGCTCGCACGCTGCTCGTCTCGGACTACTGGTCCAAGAAGCTCTATCTGGTCAGTGTGCCAAAAGATGAGGGCATCAGGATCACGTTCGGAATGAACATGAGGACCACCGCACCAGCATTTCGCGACGTCCATAAGAACGACCGAGTACGTATGCGATGCATTCGTACTGACAAGGAACATCTTGCGCGGCTCGACGACGGTCGTGAGGTCGTTGTGCTGGCTGCGGCTCACTAATTCTCAATCCGGGGCGGCCTGTCCTGTTTTTCAAACGAGGCCGCCCCACCCCACCGCGTGTCGTTAGCCTACCCCTCGCCTAAGCCGGGCCGCTCTGCCGTCCCCAGTGCAACCAGGGAAATGCGGCCCGGCGCCTTCTCATTTCTGCAAGGTCTCAATCGGAGAGCCGGCGCACGCTAGAATCGCGCCCGTCAGTGACCCGCTTCCCACACACAACCGATCGGCAGGTGATCTGATGATAGAATCAGTCCGTCATGAATGCGCGGCGCAAATCAGATTTCGTTTCTCGGTTGCTTGTAGCAGTGGCGATATCGACAGCGCTGACGAATGGATGTCGCAGCCGTGGGAACCCCATCCAGGGTGAGAGCGACATTGGACCAGCCGGGGAGCCGGAGCAGTACTCGGCGACGGTGGTTCGCATCGTCGAGAACGGGTCAAATCGCGAGACGAGCGTCTCGCGTGAGGCTCGCTCGGGTGAGCAGCGACGACAGGAGTGGATTGAAGGAGGTCAGAATCGAGCGCTGATTTGGAGGCCGGATCTTGGAACAAGCTTTCTGCTGGATCTCGACCGGCGAACATTCGTTGAGCTCAACACGGGCCCCGGTCGCATGAGCGGTGCGCAGGCCGGAATTGACACTCGGGCCGACGCGTCCAGCGCCCAGGACCCTTTAGGACCGGTTGACGACCAGACCGTCCAGGCGATCGATCACTACCTCGATGACACGCCGCCCACTCGGGTCGAGACTCAAGTTCTTCCGGTTGCGGTAATCGAGGGCCACCAGTGCGGCGTTTTCGAGCGGCGAGCGTTCTTCCCCGACGGACACGTTGAAACCACTCGAAGGTTTATCGCCCGAGATCTCTCCGGACTTCTCATCCGAGTCGAAAGCGAAGGAGAGCATGGAATGCCGCGAGTGATCACCGAGCGTCGGGACATTCGCCTCGACGTTGCGCCCGAGGCGTTCATCGTTCCCGCCGACTTCAAGAAAGTCGAAACCCTGGCACCTTGAACGGGGCGGCTAATCCGGCGAATCTTGTACAAACACGTTCGCCTAACGGTGATAGAAACTCGAGAGCTCGGCGACAACTCATCAGGCACGCTATTTCAGGAACATCGTCGGTTGACCCTTCAACCAGGGATCGTATTCGTGCGCGAATGTGAGCCGCTCTGACAGCGGCGGGTGACTATAGAGCCAGACTTTGATAAAGGCGCTTGGAGCAGGATCCGCCAGATCGACTTCGCCGATGACCTGAAAGGCCTCGGCGGCGGTTCCCGAGGAGTCTGGCACGACGCCGTGAATGACCTCCAGGCCATAGATGTCGGCCTGGTGCTCTTGATAGCGGCTGAAAGTGTTAACGGCGGGCTCGGCCAGAAAAAAGAACAGATGCGCAAACAGCAGCAGCGCCGGAAGCGAGGCCCAATCGTCCAGACCGCGCAGCGCCCATCGCCTGTGCTTGCGAGCGAACGTTCGGTCAAGTGCAATATGAGCCAGCAGCAGCACTCCTATTATCAAGGCACCGCCGAACGCGATTGCCTTGGGTAGGTGGTCGAGCACGTAATGACCCATCTCGTGCCCTACGACGAACACTGTTTGCGACGGCGTCATTTTTGCGATAGTCGTATCCCAGACAACGACTCGCCTCGAGGCGCCGAAACCTGTCACATACGCATTGATCGCGTTCACTTTCACGCTGGCTTTCATCTCGAACATCCGCTCGCGAGGGATGGCTAACCCGGCGCGGCCTACCACCTTCTCGATCTCGCTGACCAGCGCAGGCTGAGTTGCTTCGAGAGGCTCAAACTTGTTGAACAAAGGATCGATCACTACCGGCGAGATGAACAGCAGAAGGACGAGAACAGGTATCGAGGCAAGTCCGAAGTACAGCCACCAGCGGCGCCGGCTTCGCCGCATCACGCCATACAGGATATAGGCGAGGAGAGATGCGATGACGAACTGAACCAACTCGCTCTTGCTCCAATCCCATAGCCAGGAGCCCCAACTCTGCACCGACAGGCCGTACTTCACCGAGAGCTGATGCTCATAAGCGTCAAGCGGAAATCTGAACACCTCGAAGGTAAGTAGAAGCAGCGACACAAAAACGATCGCCTGAACGAAGCGCCGCCGCGAAACGCGCTCGGCCCAATCGCGGAACGCAGGAGCGATTCGCAACGACAGGATGATGAACAGCACGAGCAGCGAGTAAGCCACTCCGCCGAAGTGAAGCCTGTACTGCGTTCTGGAGTAGGCTACTGCCTTCTCGTACTGCTCGGGCGGCAGTGAGTACCCTCTCACCGTCTGCTGCCCACTCACCGCTCCCGCTTGTTCGCTGGATTTTGGAGATTGGCTTTGTGGGTTGGCGCCCGAAGGAAGGAAAACTGTAGCAACGATCATGCTCAGAGACGCAACGATCAGTGAACGGCGCATGCACCGACTCCTTGATTGAGAGTTTGCGGTTTGATTTCGACGGGAGAATAAGAGATCGCAGGCGGCAGATCAAGCGGCGGTGAGAAGTGGTTGGAGTGCGGCAACTTACTGCCGCACTCCGGAAATTTCTAGCGGCCGGGGAGAGTTCTCGGACTTCCTCGCGCACCTTGCGGCATGCGACGCGGGACACCACCGGTCTTGGAGGGCATCTGAGGCTGGCCCGGCTGCGTTGGTAACGGTCCAGCTGACTCCATCGCGGTGGCGATCGCCTCGTCGTATATTTTGATCTTTCCTTCGTCCTTCAGCTGTTTCTGGGTCATTGACAGATAGGTAGAGAAAAACGTGTTGCGTTTCTCGTCAAGGAGGCGGTCCGCGATCGCCTGACGTCCCTTCTGGAAGGGCTCGCCCATATCCGCATCCTTGCGGCTCACGAGTCCGGCAACCACATAAACATCGTTGTCGGTTTTGATCGGCTCCTTGGTGACTTCGCCGGGATTGAGTTTGTAGACCGGAGCGCGAGTTGATTCGGTCACCAGCGTGCCGATCGAATCGGTTCCGTTTATTCCCGCTCTCTCGTCGGTTTTCAGCCCCAACGAATCCGCGATGTTCTTGAGGTCATCTGGGCTCTGAGCCTGCGCAACCTGTTTGGCGCGCTGGGCCGCGAGGTCCTTTGACTTTTCTATGCGGTAGTTTGTCTCGACGTTTGTGGTTACCTCATCAAACGCGGGCTCGTGGGGCTCGCGTTTTTCTACATACTGGGCGATCGCAAATCCCTTGTCGACGTTTATTCGATCAGCGACGTCGCCGGCGTTCTGCAACTCGAACACCGCCGACTCGAAGTCTGAAGCGGTGCCCAGTCCCGGCAAAGTAGCACCTTCAACAAAAAAACCGGCGTCCTTTACAACCGCGACTTCAGCGCCCTGCTGCTTGTTGATCTCGGCGACCACTGCTTCGGCGTTCTTGCTCTCCTTGAACTTCTGCTCCGCCTCGGTCGCTATCTCGACGGCCTTTGAATAGCCTTTACGGGATCGAGCGGCCTTTAGCAACGCATCGCGCGTCTCGCCAAATGTCGGGATCTTGCGGTCGGTCACTTTCAATATGTAGTATTTATCGCCTTTCTTGATCACCTGGCTCACTTCGTCTTTTTGCATATTGAACACCCGGTTCAAAGGGTCGTCTGTTTCGCGCTTTGCGTCTTTGTTGATCCATCCGAGATCGCCACCGGCGGCTTTCGTCTTCGGATCCTCGCTGAAGTCGCGGGCGAGCTTGGCAAAGTCCTCGGCGGGCTTGCCGTCTGCGCCTTGCGCCCGCTGCACTACACCCAGGGCCTTTTTCCTGATCTCCTCTTCGATGTCCGGAGCCTTTTTCTCCTCTGGAGGGCTCTGGTCTTTGCGCTGATTTGCATCTTGCTTGGGGACGGTGAACACGATCTGGCTGATACGCACCTGTTTGACGAAGCTCTCAGCAGTGAAATCTTTCTTCAGCTCGTCGTCCGGGACCTGGAGTGCCTCACCGGCCTTATTCTGGTCGACGAAGATATAGCGCGCGCGGCGCTGATCAGTGTTGATCCTGAAGTCGCTTTTGTGAGCATCGAAGTATGCGCGCAAGTCAGCGTCGTTGACTTGCACCTTGTCCCGAAGCGTGGTGGGGTTGATTTCCACCCATCGCACCACATAGCTGGTGCTGTTGCGGCGATAATCGTCTTCGACCTCTTTAGGATCGACACTTACGGCGGCGGTGATGAAGCTGCGCAGGTGTTCCTGGGCTATTGAAGCGCGGAGTTCGTCCTCAAACCGGACGGGACTCATCCCCGCCTGTTGCAATCGCATCCGATAACCTTCAGGGCCTGGCCACGGGTTGAACATCTGCCTCAATCGGGATTGAACTTCGGTGTCACTTGCTCCAAGGCTGAGCGCCTCAGCCTCGTAAAGAATCAATTTCTGGCGGACGAGTCCGTCGAGCACCTGCGAGCCATACATATCGAACAGGGTGCTCATATCCTGCTTTTGGGTCCGGCCTTGTCTTTGCGCGATCTGTTGGACGAAGTTCGTGAGCGAGTCCTTGAGATCCTGGACGGTTACTT
>CAZOOE010000469.1:0-5480 GCA_964581275.1 uncultured Clostridia bacterium | reverse complement strand
CAGTATCACTCACCAATGCCAGCAAGCGTAGCAGCGCACCCGTCCGCCTTCCAGGCTCTCGCACAGTTCTCCTTAAGTCGTGTAGGTTTTGAGAATCTGTTTTAGAGTTTGCGCAGACATGAATGAGCTACCGTCAACCTTATTTAGCTAGAGTGTACCACCGCACGATCGTCGATGCCCACAGTCTATTGGGTCCACCGGTGACGGGCGGTGTGGTTATGGTTTCTGACCGCAAAGATACAAAGCAGTAACCTCACGCTCGAATGTCAGGCGCGGATCAAAAATCACGCTCGAATGAGGCGAGCGCCATTCAACAACTGCCCTTCACGACTCGCTGTCACAGGTGTTACATTGATTGACTTAACAAACCGCTAACAAAGAGATTGCTCCTTCAAATGAAACTCAGAATATTGCATCACAATCACTGTTTCGATGGCCTCGCAGCCGCAGCCGTTTTCTCTCGATTCTATTCGGAGAAAGTTCGAGCTGATGCGGAGATCTCGTATACCGGGCTCGCACACAAGCCGCACCAGACGCTTATCGAGGAAGAACTGTTTGACGGCGATGAGAACGCCATCGTCGACTTCAAGTATAGCCCATCGCCGAGGCTCACGTGGTGGTTCGATCATCACCAGAGCGCCTTCCTTTCGCCTGCAGATGAGGACCACTTTCGCGGCGGTAGCTGGCCGAGGAAATTCTACGACCCGAATTACAAGTCCTGTACGAAGTTCATCGCCGATACGGTTGCCGACAAGTATGGATTCGATCAAGGGAACCTGAGCGACTTGATTCACTGGGCGGACATCATCGACGGCGCTCAATACGAAGACGCGAAGACCGGCGTCGAGTTAAACGCTCCGGCATTGCAGTTGATGCTTGTAATCGAAGCGAGCCGTGACCCCGAAGTGATGCAAAGGATCATAACTGGGATGCAGACGCAATCACTCGCCGAGATTATTTCTGATCCTGGGATCGCAAATGAGTTTCGTCCTCTATTTGAGCGTCATATGCGTATGGTCGATCTAATCCGAGACGCGGCACAGGTCGAGAAGGGCGTCGTCTACTTCGATCTCAGCGCTCACGACGCTGAGGGCTACAGCAAGTTCATTCCTTACTATTTGTTCCCTGAGTGTGTGTACTCTGTCAGCGTCAGCCTTTCGCCGAGCCGATCGAAAGTGTCTGTCGGATTCAACCCCTGGAGCAGCCAGCCACGAAGGCACAATCTGGCTTCGATCTGCGAGCGATACAACGGCGGCGGACACGCTGTAGTTGGCGCAATTTCGCTACGACCTGATCAGATCCAGCTTGCTCGCGAGACCGCGAAAGCGATCGCATCCGAGTTGCGCACGTAATCCCATGTGCGCCTACTGGCATTTCTTCGATTCTGCATTAGACCATGCCGTGGACGACCTCAACTCTGATCCGCTAAGATCAATTGTGACCGCTCAATGGGGGTCGCGATCCCACCAATACTGCTTCTCGAGCTTCTTCTGCACCGGCCAAATTTGATCCAGCGTGTCGCCATCGAATAGCTCTCCGTTCTTCATAACGTGGCGGATCGAACTAGTGTTGTGTATGTCCACAAGCGGATTCTTGTCGAGCACGATAAGATCAGCGAGCTTGCCTGCTTCGATCGACCCGACATCTTGTTGCAATCCAATCGCCTCGGCGCCGAACAACGTTGCCGAGCGGAGCGCTTCGTGAGGGGTCAGTCCGCCCGACTGGAGGTTCCACAGCTCCCAGTGGCAACCCAGTCCCTGGAACTGGCCGTGCCCGCCTAAACAAACGCGTCCCCCCGCGTGGACGATGTCGGCGCAGCCTTTTGCGAGCCCGACGTGCCCGTATTCCGTAGGTAGGAACCACTGCCCGCGGCGTTTGATCATCGTGTCCAGGAGCTCGTGCGGAATGAAGCGGCGGATCTTCTCATTACCGTGAATGTCCGTGCTCTCAAAGTAGTAGTTCTCCGACCACGGTGCACCGTAGGCGACTAGCGTTGTCGGTGTGTAGAACGTAGTGGTCTTGGCTACGTATTGGACAACGTCCTTGTAGAGCGGCTGAATCGGGAGCGCATGCTCGTTGCCCGAGAAACCATCGGCCATCTGAGTCAGATCCAGCTTCATATCGAGCGCACCTTCGGTGGTCGAGGTGATGCCGAACTCTTTGCAAGCCATCGCCACCCACTGGCGCACGATGCGGTCGCCGACGACATACTCCTTGAGCGTCGTCGTGTGGTAAGCCTCTTTGTAGCGTTTGATGAAGTTGCGAGCCGAGTCTTTGTCGTCAAGTCCGGACTGGGCAAAGACCCCCGGTCCGGTCGAGTAGACTCGCGGACCTAGAATATCCCCGGTCTCCACGAGGTCGGTATATGCGAACACATCGGTCGTTGAGCTCTGCGGATCGCGAGTGGTCGTCACGCCGTAAGCCAGGTTAGCCAGATATTGCCATACCTGTGTCTGATGCACGCCACGTGGCGGCCACATGTGGGAGTGCACATCCACGAAACCCGGAATGATGGTTTTGCCGGTAAGGTCGATAACCTTTGCGCCGGTGGGGACTGGAACTTTGCCCTTCGCTCCAACGCCAACGATTCGATTGTCGGTGATTACGATGTCGCCGCGCTCGATGACTTCGTCCCCTTTCATCGTCACGATCCTGGCGTCGCTCAGAACAACCGTGCCCTTTGGGCGCGCTCGAGGGGCTTCCACGACAACATCGGTCACATCTGGTTTGTCGGCGCTAACATCCTGTCTATAAAGCCTCGCACCCCACGCCCATGTGACCGATTTACCGTCGTTTAACCACGAAAGGTAGTCGCCGCCCTCCGCGGACATTTTCTTGACCGGTACGGACGATGGTCCAGTGGTGGTGATGCTTATGGCCACCGTCTCCTTACCTGCCCTAGGAACACTCACCATGTAGTGTTTGCCCTGAAGGCTGACAAATGCTCGCTGCCCGTCGGGTGAGAGTTTGATGTCGTCAGCGCTGGGGGGAATGGGACCGGTACCGGTGCCGGTGACCTTGGATGGAGTCTTCCGGTCAAGACCATAGAGGGTAACCGAGCTGAGACCGGCCTGCGTTGTCAGGTAGACGCGATTCGGATCACTCGTAAAATGTGGAGAACGCCCTCCTTGTGCCGGACCGATCAGCGTCGATTCGCCGCCTGAAGCCGGGATCCATCTCAAGTCGACCCCGGTGCTCTGACCGATGCCGGTGATTTCGCCTGGGTCCATTGTGGCGTCGGGCAGAACGTCGGGATCGTGCATCCTAAGATCCGCGAAGAGCTGATCGGTCGTCGCGCCCGATCCGAATACAATCTTCGACGAGTCGGGTGAGTAAACCGGATTCGCGTAATATGCGGTGCGGCGAGTGAGCTGTTCGGGTCTTGAACCACCGTTGGCCGACACGCGATAGATATGCCCGCCTTCACGAGACCAGGTGACGTAGGCCACGTAGCGACCATCCGGTGACCAGGTTGGCATGAACTCGCCGGCGGAAGAGTCCGTCAAACGCCGAGGCCTGCCCGATGGCAATTCCATGACCCACAGCTTGCTCAGCGAACTGAAGACGACACGCTTTCCATCGGGAGAGAGCGCCGGCCAGCGAATCAACCGCGCCCGAAGGGTTGGGCTGTCGTCGACTCGGTTCTGGAAGTAGACCCGCGGAGCAATTTCCGCTTCGACCTTCGCGGTGAACGGAATCACCGCGGCCTTGCAGGTCTCGATATCGACCCGTTGGATCTTACCGTTGATTGGGACGATGAGAGACTTGCCGTCGGGCATGAAAGCGTAGCCGGGCATCGTGTCGCGCGTGCCTCGCGATTCCTGATCGTCGCGAGTGACCGGATTGATCAGCCACCGCTCTTCGCTGGTTTCGAGATCGCGCACGCGAAGCGCGGTGCCCGTTTCATAGCGCGTTGCGTAAACGAGCTTCTTGCCGTCGGGTGAAAGCACCGGCCGCATCGCACTTCCTTGAGCGTTTGTGATCGTCGAGGTTTCGCTGGTTTCGCGATCAAAGCGAACAATCTGCCAGATCGGGAACTGGGCATTGTAGTTGAAGGCTCCGTTTCGTTGAGCGTAGTAAACGAATCGTCCGTCGGCAGACGCGACAGCGCCGTACTTGTTTCGGCGCGGCGGCTGAGGCTGACCTTGGCCGGGCGGCTGGGGTGGCGGCTCAGGCTCGCCTAAATGTACACCATTCCCTCCGTCTTTGTGGTACATCCACAGTGAGGAGGTGCCGATACCTTCGGTTGACTTGGAGGCGATTACGTAGTTGCCGTCCGCGGTCCACGACGGCGATAAGTACTGGGTGTTTCGACCCTTGGTCAGAGGCTTGGGGTTCGAGCCGTCCGAATCGGCGAGCCACAGGTTCTCGGCTCCGCTACGATCGCTGATGAACACAATCCTTTTTCCATCTGGGGAGAACTTGGGCTGACTCTCGAAGGAGAGGCCTCCCACTATCCGCTTGGCCTCGCCACCGCTGGTTGGCACCGTGTAGATGTCGCCGAGCAGATCGAAGACGATTGTCTTCGAGTCGCTTGATACATCGAGCGACATCCAGGTGCCTTCATCGGTCGTGAACTCGATCTTCTTGTCCGTCTTGAGCGGCAACTCTTCCGCCTTCTTTTCCTTCTTTTCGTCATCTTTCTCCGGATCCTGGGCAAAGGCGCCCAACGGCAGACAGATCAGAACAATGATGAACACAGACAGAACCACACGGATCCGTTTAAAGGCGATCATGGTCGACCTCCGTGCATCAAACATTTGGTTTCCACTGGGTTGCGAAAGGAAGAATATAAAACAAAATCGAGCGCAATACTATGTGGATGCCGCGATGATTTGGGTTGTGCTAGGATTCAACGGCGATGTTAATGCTTTGTCCGATCTGTGCTGGAGAATTTGAGACGCATTCTGGAATGTGCTTGAGTTGCGGCTGCGTGCTTGTGCCGAGCACGCTGAACGAGGAGTCAGGAGGCGGAACTGAATCTGTCGAGAGGAGGGAGGTTGAATTCGTGGAGTTGTGCCGTCCGCAGTCCCAGCCTCAAGCAATGTTCATAAAGCAAACCCTCGAACAAAACCATGTCGTGGTAATGATTCAGGGTCTGCACTCTCTATCGCTCATGCCTCACTTGGCCTTCGGCGGGCAACTACGCGTCCTCGTTGGGCGGCATCAGCTGGAATACGCGCAGGCTTTGTACAAAGCGTATTTTGAAAGCGACGAGGGAACTGATTACATCGAGGAAGAGTGAACGTTCTGAGCTCAGCATTCAGAGTTCAACGTTCTGAGTTCAACCTTTAGGTTCCAGCAAGCTAAAGCTTGAACTCAAAACAGATCTATCGCTGTGGGCGCCCCGGCGGAAGCGCGTGCTCTCCCCGGTAGTCGACGGACTCTCGCTGCGCGCCTATCTCGCCGAATACCTCTTTTAGCGCGCCCACCGACGAAAGCACCGAACTCACCTCGACCGGCATGAAGACCACCTTCGC
>CAZOOE010000468.1:0-5484 GCA_964581275.1 uncultured Clostridia bacterium | reverse complement strand
GCCCGCGCCAACCGAGAGTTTCTCGAAAAGATTCTGGCGTCGCTCTAATGGAGGACCTATGAACACACCTCCGACCGCCATCTAACACCAAGGAAATGGCAATGAATTCAACAGGGCTCGGAGCCGGCGATCGCGAAATCTGCATCGGGCTTTCACGCTGTTGGCGATGTGCCTGTACGTGTAAGAACGTCAGTTATCGAAGAGGCAACCCTGTGAGCGCGGGCATCCCTACCTGCTCGGTGTTCTACGGAGAATCCGAGGATCTTTGACCGCGCCATCGCATTTCGGTTTCCAACTAAAATAGGCTTTGCGTATAATGTGCGGCGGGAATCAGCCGAGCAAGGTCCCCATAAAAAATCAAGATTCAAGAAAGAAAAAATGATTACTTGTCCAAATTGTGGAGCGGGGAACAAGCCGGGATCATCCGCCTGCCGGATGTGCGCGACTTCCCTTGTAGGCATAGTTGAAGCGCAACCGGCGGGAGTACCACCGCAAGGCTCGAGTGCGCCCCACACCCCGAAGCCAGACAGCCATCATCAAGAGGAGGCTAGATTACCAGTGGAGCAAGAAGGTATCGTCTGTTCGGAATGCAGCACGATGAACGAACCCGGTTGGTCCTTTTGCCAGCAATGCGGCAAAAGGCTTAGCAGACACGCGCCGCCGCCACCGGTCGTGTCGGCAGTACCGCCTGACCTCAGGACCGTCCCGGAACAGGCCGCGGTAGTGGATCCCCGTCTCATCGAGGCGCTAAAGACAAACCCCGAACCGCAGCCTGCCGAGCACGGACTAAAGACCGTAGTGGCCCAGCCGCCTTCGATCGCAGCGGACGACCGTCCAGCAGCCGAGCCCAAGGTTGTTCCCAAGCACCCGCTTCCTGCAGCGCCTGAGCCGGATAGTTCGACAGCGCCAACCGCTCCCGTTGAACCGCCCATGCAACCGAAGCCGACCGCTCCAACTCCAGCTCCGCCATCTCCGATTCAGGAGCAGCCTGCTCCCCCGCCGGCATCCAAACCAAGCACGCCGCCTCCCGCGCTCCCGGTAAGCGGACGAGAGCCACGGGTCGAGCAAGGGGCGGCGATGTCGGGGGTCTTGTGCACCCAATGCGGTCAGTCCAATAGCGTCGGCAGCGCATTTTGTGCGAGTTGTGGCGCGCCGATGACCTTTGGAAAGACCATGGTGATCTCATCGCAAATGGCTCCCCCCAAAGGCCGGCTGCATCTGGTTATGGAAGGGGGACAGCCAGGTGAGGTTTACGAGTTGGCAGATGATACCCTGATCGGACGAACAAGCGGTGAGATCACGTTCCCGCACGATGGATTCATGTCGGGACGGCACGCACGCATCGAGCAGCGAGGGAGCAGCTTCGTACTGACCGATGAAGGCAGCCGAAACGGCACATTCATCAAGCTAAAAGGAGAAGTTGAACTAAAACCGGGCGATATGATCCTCGTCGGCAAGCAGCTCTTTCGTTTCGAAGTGTGAAATGGAAGTCAGTGGTCAGTCGTCCGTATGCAACTGACTGCTGACTAATGACTACGGACTCCCATATGAGCGATGTTCAAGTCTCAGTCTTTGCCCGCACCGACGTGGGAATGCATCGGAGCGGCAACGAAGACTCTTTCCTTGTAGCTGATCTCACAGCGGGCAAAATCGGGCTCGGCCCGGATGTTAGTACTCACCAGCTTGGTGAGCGCGGCAGTTTAATGATCGTGTCCGATGGAATGGGCGGCGCGGCAGCCGGCGAGATCGCTAGCGAGATGGCAGTTACGACGATGCGTGAGTCTCTCGCCGAGATGAGCTCTTCAACCGAGATTTCCGAACAACTGAAAGCCGCCGCCGAGATCGCCAACGAACGAATCTGGAATCGTTCACAGGACAACCCCGAACTGTCGGGAATGGGCGCGACCCTGACAGCTGTGCTCGTGCAGGAGACAACGGCCTATATTGCTCAGGTAGGCGATTCTCGCGCATACCTCATGCGCCGCCAACAGATCAAACAACTCACAAAGGATCAGTCGCTGGCGCAGATGCTGGTCGATTCCGGCGCCATCAAGCCTGACCAGATGGACTCAGTGCCGCAGAACGTGATCATGCAGGCAATGGGCACGCAGCCGGCGGTCAAGGTAGCAATGACGGCGGTGCAACTTTTCCGGAATGACTGCCTGGTAATTTGCAGCGACGGGCTATCGAACAAGATTCCTCCTGATGAACTGCGCGATATGATTCAGGGGGTGGACGACCTGACTGAAGCGTGCCGCCTTCTCATAGACAAGGCCAACGAGCGCGGCGGTGAGGACAACATAACCGTCATCATCGCCCGCTTCGACGGAGAATCGTTGTATTCTGCGAGCGAAGGCGGTTCGATCACTGGAAGCTTTCGCGCGCTCAACAAGGGTTATTCCTCGGAATACTTCTCGGGAAGCGCGGGTGCATCAGCATCTGCGCCGGCTGAAGAAGAACCGGAGGCTGAACAGAAGCAGATTACCAAGATGCTCAACGTCGCCGATCTCGCCCGGTTTGGACCGGGCGCCTCACTGGCACCGCCCGACGATACCGCGCTGGTCGAGGCGCCGGCTTTATCCTCCGCATACGACGACGAAGACGACTTCAGTTCACGACCAACAGCAGAACGGCCGGCTTTCGAGGATGCGCCGAGCGAGGCGGCGGTGATCGTTCAGACCGAGTATAGAAAACCGGGATATATGGTCATTCTGATCATCGCTTTGATCTCTTTGTTATTGCTTGGCGCGACCGGGTTCTTCGTTTATTCGATATACCTGAAACCAAAACCGCTCCCGGTTGAGCAACTGCCAGAATGATGCGTGAGTCGGGTAAGAAGGCATTGAGAATTGAGAATTGAGAATTGAGAATTGAGAATTAAAAATGGAAATTGCAAATTGAAGAACATGAGCCGCAAGCCGATTTGCGGTTCTCGTTTTTCAATTCTCAATTTTCAATCCACCTGAAGACTGCATCAACGTCATTACCGCTTGTGCCTTCCAAGGAACAATGACCAATAATCCCGACTCCAAGGCTTCCGCCTCAACTAAAGAACACGAGCGGCTCAAAGCGAATGTCGGACTTACGCCGCCGTGGCGCCGCTGGGGCCCATACGTAGCCGAGCGGGCGTGGGGTACGGTACGCGAAGACTACAGCATCGACGGCAACGCATGGGACTACTTTCCTCACGAAATGGCTCGCAGCCGCGCATATCGATGGGGTGAGGACGGGATTGCGGGACTCTGCGATAGGTACCAGTTGCTTGTCTTCGCGCTAGCGTTCTGGAACGGCCGGGATCCGATCCTGAAAGAACGCGCATTCGGTCTCGTTCCCTCGGAAGGTAACCACGGCGAGGACGTCAAGGAATATTACTTTTACCTCGACAACACCCCGACGCACAGCTACATGAAGTACTTGTATAAGTACCCGCAGGCCGAGTTCCCCTATCGCCAGTTGATCGAAGAGAATCGCCGCCGCGAAGGTCGGGGTCTTGAATACGAGTTGCTGGATACGGGAGTGTTCGATGACGACAGGTACTTCGACATCTTCGTCGAGTACGCGAAGGCCTCGCCTGAAGACATTTGTATAAAGATCGAAGCGTTCAATCGCGGCCCCGAAGCCGCGCCGCTTCACGTGATGCCGCACCTTTGGTTCCGAAACACCTGGGGTTGGAAGGATGTGCGTGACATCGAACCATCCGTCTGTCCGGGCCTCGCGGGTGATGGTCATCAGAGCCTGGTAGCGAGTGACTGCTCGGCGCACATACTGAAGAATCTTCCCTTCAAATACAGCGTTGGGCGTCGCCACCTGTATGCCGATGCCGAGGCCGAGATGCTGTTCACAAATAACGAGACCAACCCGGCGCGCTCCCGCGTCGTCGGAGCGCCTCCGGTCGAGCCCTACTTCAAGGACGCGTTTCATCGGTACATCATTGGCGGCGAACAAGCTGCGGTTAACCTAGCGCTCGTGGGTACTAAAGCCTGCCTCCATTACGAGCGAATGGTTCCTGCCGGCGGCTCCGTCGTCCTGACCCTGCGTCTGACTCCCGAGGAATCGGAAACACCGCTTAAAGATGTCCACAAGATAATCCGGAAGCGTCTCGAGGAGGCGGATGAGTTTTACAGCGTCATTCACCCGCCGGAAGCGAGCGAAGATGAGTGCCGTATTCAGCGGCAGGCGTTCGCCGGTTTACTTTGGACCAAGCAGATCTATGTGTATGACGTGCGCAAATGGCTGGACGGCGACGACCCCACTGACCCTCCACCCGCGTCCCGCTTCTCAGGTCGCAACCTCCACTGGCAGCATTTGAACTCGATGCGAATTCTCTCGATGCCGGACAAGTGGGAGTATCCGTGGTTCGCCGCCTGGGATCTCGCGTTCCACACCGTGGCATTCGCCTTGATTGACGCCGAGTTCGCCAAGGAGCAGTTGTGGCTTATGCTGTTCGAGCAGTTCCAGCACCCAAACGGTCAACTGCCGGCATACGAGTGGGAATTCTCGGACCTCAATCCACCGGTGCACGCATGGGCTTGCTGGCGTGTCTATAACATGGATCGGATAAGGACCGGGCGCGCCGATCGCGCGTGGTTGGAAAAGGTCTTTCACAAGTTGCTAATCAACTTCACCTGGTGGGTCAATAAAGTCGACAGCGAGGGCAACAACCTGTTTGAGGGCGGTTTCCTGGGGCTCGACAACATAACGGTCATCGATCGCAGCGAAAAGCTCCAGGGGGGCGTCGTGCTCGAACAGAGTGACGCAACCGGATGGATGGGAATGTTCTGCTTGAACCTGATGCGCATCAGCCTCGAATTGGCAAAAGAAAACAAGGTATACGAAGGTCTGGCGACGAAATTTTTCCAGCACTACATCTACGTGGGAGCCGCAATGAAGCACCGGGGCGGACGCGACTACTCTCTATGGGACGAGAGGGACGGTTTCTTCTATGATGTGCTTCGTTACCCAGACGGCAGCTTTCACAAGTTCCGCGTGCGCTCGCTTGTCGGCATCATCCCGCTGTACGCGATCGAGAGGCTCGAGGTGGATTGGATCAGCTCCTTCCCGGAATTTACCGCTAACCTCGAATGGTTCACCGACAACAGACAAGACCTCGTCCAGCGCGCCTGTTATCGCATACAACACGAAGGCGTGGACGTGCATGTTCTGGCGATAGTCGATCAAGACCAGACCAAGCACATTCTCGAACGCCTGATTGATCCGACCGAGTTTCTATCCGACTATGGAATCCGCAGCTTGTCGAAGTTTCACGAGCAACATCCTTATGTCTTTGGCAACAGCGAGGTACGCTACGAGCCCGCTGAGTCCGACAACAAGATCAAAGGCGGCAACTCAAATTGGCGGGGCCCTATCTGGTTTCCGACAACTTTTCTGATTATCGAATCGCTCCGCATCTTGGGCGCGGGCTATGTTGACGGCTTCAAAATCACCATCTCCGGCAACTCCGGCAGCGCAATGAACCTCTTCGAA
>CAZOOE010000467.1:0-5491 GCA_964581275.1 uncultured Clostridia bacterium | reverse complement strand
GATCTTCGCAAGGATTTCACCCCTTCGGGTGGTTCAAGGACGTGCAGGTACTGCTCGACCGCTTCTTCATACAGTCCTTTATGAGCGTACGCGGCGAATAGTTCATGATTGGCGACAAAGAACCCCGGATCAAGCTCGAGCGCTTTCTTGTATTCTTCTATCGCCAGATCGTAATCATGAGCGAAGTAATGCATCTGACCCATGTCGGCGGCAATCGGCGCCGAGAGCGGATCGAGGCTGCGCGCTTCCTTCATCTCCGTCTCAGCCTCTTGCAAACGCCCTCGAATTGCCAGCGAAATCGCGTACCATTGGTGGCCAGTCGCGTAGTTCGGACTCAACTCCGTCGCCTGCTTGAATTCTTGCCGGCCTTCGTCCCACTTCCACTGGAAAAACAGTTTCAAGAAACCCAGCGACGCGTGAGGCTCGCCTAGACTGGGATCAATCTCTATAGCCTTTCGTACCATCGCTTCGGCCTCGGGCTGCGGTATCTTTCCTACGGCTGAGCCCACGACTGCGAGCGACCCATACGCTGGAGCAAAGTTCGAATCTTTACCAATAGCCTGTTCGAAGTATGGAATGCTGCGTTCAAAGCCGTCGACCGTTCGCTTGTCCCAAAAGTAGAGACCGTTCAGATATGCCTGATAAGCTTCGGCGCTTCGCGTGTACCTCTCGGGCAGCGCAACTCCGCCTCCTTTGATCAGCGCAGGAGACAGAACGCGGGTCACGCGAAGCACGATAATGTCTTCGATCGCAGAGATGTTGTCGAGCCTCTCATCAAACGATGACGACCACATCAGCGAATGCGTCTTTACGCTGCCAAGCCTGGCTGTCAGCTTGATTCTGTCACCAACTCTTTCCACTTGGCCGTCCAGGACCATCTCCACATTCAACTCGCGTCCAGCGGCTAATGGCTCTGTCTTAGGAAGGTAAGACCTGGTGTCGATCCACGGCCGAACGCTGAGGCCTCGCTGGTGCGAGAGCTTCTCCATCAAGTCCCCGCCAAATCGAAATCCGAATGACTCGTCTTGATCCGTAATCGGCTCAAAGCGAAGGACCGCGATCGAGTTGGTTGCTTTTGCGGCCGCGACTTCCAGGTCGTTATTCCGCGAGCGGCTGATGAGCCGCGAAAGGCCGGCGATCGCGACAAGCAAACCGATTATCGCAGCAGCAGAAACAGCTACGCGATGGGCTCGCGACAATGCCGACAGCTTAGTCCATATCCATGTGTTCGCATTAGCGGATGTATCTTCCTCACGCTCAACAATCTCTTGTTTGATGACGATGCGCTCGCGACTCCGGCTCTCAATGACGACAGCCTCCTCTTCATCCAAAACGGTTCGGACCCCAGCGACGAAGCGATAGCCGACTCTTGGCACAGTCTTGATGTAATGCTCTTCGTCCTCGTCTTCGCCAAGCGCCTTTCGCAAGAGAAAGATGTTCTGGGTCAGGTTCGACTCCTCGACGAAGCTATTCGGCCAGAGCGCTTCCATCAACTGGCCTTTCCTGAGGACGTGACCGCGGCTTTCAATCAACACGAGTAGGATTTCGAACGCCTTTGGGGGGAGGTGAACCGTCTCGCCATCGCGTGTCAGGAGGCGTTCCGCGGGATCCAGCCGGAAGCGGCCGAATTCGTAAAGGTGCTGGCCTGCCTTACTCATAAGCGCCGCTGAGGAATTGTTGAGAAATTATTGTTATTTCCCTGAGGACTTTTTCCGCGCGCTTAAACTATCTTGGGTGAGACATTCTAAGGCAACCGGGTTCACAAGAAAAGGCGCAAGTGTGAGAAGGGGCAAGTGTGAAAACAACGACGACGACGAGGACTACGGAAATCACGGTCGAGCGCGAGGAGTTTAGAGTGATCAGGCGAAGATTACAGCAAGAGGATAGCGCCGCCAAAGGTGAGGATGATTCTGACATGATGACCACGGATGAGGCCATGAGTCTCTCCCAGGCAGAGTGCGGAAGGATGTCGGCCTTGCGGAGAACTAAAAAAGATGTTCGGAGGTGAGTCAGACGAAGGCACGTTGGCGCCAAAGAAACCCGGAAGGCCGTAGGGACCTCTGACTGTCTCATGCTAAGGCGCAACACTAACGGGACATAACCACTGAGCGTTCCGTTACAGTCTGTCTACTGCCGACCGGATCAAGACGAAAAGGACCGAACTCAAACTGCTTGCGCGCCATATGCTTGAGCTCATTCAGAGCGCAATTGAGGAATTATTGATGTTTCGTTGAGGACATTGGCCGCCCTCGTGAACTAATCGCGCGGCATTCTAAAAGGCAACCGGCTTTGCAAATAAAGAGAGAATAGTGAAAAGCAGGACAATGACAAGAACGACCGAAATCGAGCATACCGCTAACGGACAGCCCTGGTAAAGTATTTCGATCCTTGGACCGGCAATGTGTGGTCATGCACAACATGTGAATTCCGCGATCGCATGGTGGACGACGGAACGTGTTTCGTGAAGTGGTGAAGGTGGTCAACAAGGGACTTCAAATACGCGGTCGCACAAATCGCAGGCCTGACCCCGTGATGACGCTAACACTGGTGGTGCATTTGCAGGAAATTAGGAGACGGCCAGAATACCCGCGACTTCATCGCTGAACTACAGGAGGGAGGAGCAGCAGGGAAGAGACGACGCGACTGGTCGATTCCGAGCTTCAAGGCACCTCCTAATTGAGGAGATTTCGATGAAGAACAGAAACCAGAATTTCGTCGGCACGATCGTTCAGTTGCTCTTAGCCTCACTGCTTCTTCTCGTGAATCTGGCGCTTCTCACCAAGCATTCGAGCGCGCAGAATCCCAAACCTGAGACCCCGGCCGCGGACGAGCCCTGTGCTGAGTGCAAAGAGCTTGAAGGCAAGTTATCGGACCTCGACAAAAAGGTTGTTGCCATCGCCTCTGATCTGAAACAGTCTGTTGATTGGTACACACGTTACCGATTTTACATTCGCAAATATGAACATAACTTGGGCGCTGCGGTTCCGGCAGATGCGGATCCGGCAAAGGCGAAAGCAAAAGCGAAAGATTGGGAAGAGGGATTGAAAAGTTCTCAGAAAGCGAAAGATGATACATTCAAACGCATAGAGCAACTACGTCGCGATGCACAAGCTGTGACGGACGAACTCTATCCCACATTCAATGATTATGTGGCCTGCCTCAAGACTTGTTGCAGGCGCAATCAAGCGTGTCCAAAAGCAGTCAATCCGGTACCACCGGCAAGTACTCAAGAAAAGGGCGGGCCCACTGGGCAAACGGTAGAGCTTTGCCCGGAGGGTAGAGAGCTTGATGAGGTTTTTTTCTCTGTGCAAGAAAGGTAAAAGTCTGCTTTCTTTAAAGTCGTTGAGTCCGCGTCTCTCGTCATCAAGGCCGCGGACGAGGCCGCGGGCGGGGGGGGGAAGAGCGATAACGCTGTCGACACGGCAATGGTACAAATTAACAACGATCTGGGGACCCTCGTTGACCTGTCATTCGACTTGCTGCCTCGTTGCCTGAAAGACTACATCAACTGTCTCAAGCGATGCTGCAAACGCAAGCCAGGCTGCTCGGAGGAAAAACCGAAGACGCCAACTGAAACACCCAAGGATGAGGCATTGCTCGTGATGGACGAGCGGTCGACGCCAGCCGTACCCGGAGAGGGTGAGGATTGTGCTGCTCTTCGTAGAAACTGGAATTACTATAAAGAAGCTGCCGCCAAAAGCCCGTTATCGGGGCCGGAGTCCCGCAAAGCATTTGAAAAAGAGGCCGAAATCAATCGTCGCGCATATTGCCAATGCCTTATCGATAAGCATGTCTCACCTCTGCCGGAGGCCTGCAAGGATGTCGCAACTGCTTATCCCCCAAAACCAGCGCCGAATCAGACACCCGGGAGCACGACTCCGAAAAAGCCCAACAAAACCCTTGGCTATCTGGGTGAAACCAAGCCTGCCGACGGGCTGTACGTCTCAACGTTCAATACTCCGTACGGCCAGATCATAACTCATTTTACCGACGACCTGGGCGCCCACGATACGATCTTCGGTACCGTTGAAACAGTACCCGCCGGCAAGGACGATGCCGAGCGCGCGAAGAACGACGCCGAGCTCAAGGGCTGTGTCATCGAAATGGAAGGACAGAAGACGCCAGTCGGAGACAAGAAGATTACCTGCAGCATCCCTGCTACGCTCACCGATGAAGCAAAGGCTATAGTGCTTGTGTATCGCGGCCAAACAGTATGCACCGCTGACCTTCCGATATCCGCTACGCCGCAGCCAACCCCGACGGAGTTCACCATTCCGACTGGCGGTCAGATGGGCAGACCGATTCCCATCACCGGCCCCTGTAACCCGGCGCCGTCTACCACGGACGTCGTTGACATCAATGGGAAGATTCTGCCGGACCTAGCAAAGTCACCAAGGAAGCGAGTCGTGCTTAATACGTGCGAAGTTGAGGGACGGACCACAATCAGGTGTAGGGAGAACGGCGCCACCATGGAGTGCCCGTTCCAGAACATCAGCGTCAAACTCTCGGTGAGCAAGTATAACTTGCTCCGTGGTGAAACAGCGACACTGTATGTGATGTTCGGCTTGGCGGGAATTCAAGAAGATGTTCCTTACGATCTGGTGGTCACCACCCCGAACGTTATCAAGATGAGTGGCGGCGAAGTTCAACACCGGAACATCCGTCGCGAGGAGGTGCAGCCGGACGGAAAATATCAGACCACTCGCACCCTGACTGGCATTATGGCCGGCGGTTACGGGATCACTGTCACCGCCAGGTGGACCAAGGTGTGCAAACATCCTGCCGTCCCGAAAAAGCCCTGAACGCGCCAGTCTCTCAGCCCTTGTTTGACTGTCACGAAAGGAAAATGAAGATGAACGCGAAGAAGCTTACTCTAACGTCTGGCACCGCAACCGCCGCTTGGCCCGGCGGCGCGGAGCGGCGGATCGCATCCGTCTCACTCTTGCTGAGTCTTTCAGCCGGGATTCTGGTATTCGGTCCGTCGTGGCGGACGGCACATTCTTCGGCCCCGAATCCGCTGGCCGCTCCGGCGGCCTCCGCCGGCGCAGTACCCTTGCAGGTCACGGGCGGGAATGCAGTCAAACTGGCCCAACCCCTCGGCACACCGGGCTCTGCAATACCTCTGGGCTCTGTAATACCTCTGGGCCGCGTCACCGGAGACTTCTTTGTATCGACCGCGCCCGATTGCGCCTCGCGGCATTTACACGCCAACCCGGGGCCGGTAGGGATCACCATATGCAACAAGGGACCATTCCTAGACCCTGATCCGAACGGTTGCGGCTACGGTCAGGTAGTGCCCTTCGCAACAGATATCGGGATCACCCTTCTTTTAATCTATGAAGCTCGTCTGACAGTCAAGCACAATGAGGGACACACGCCTACTCACGCGGCACAAGTCCGTCATTCGAGCTTTGACTCTTGAGTTCACGCCTGACATCTGACCGCCTGTGTTTTGTTTTGATGAAGAATGAGATAAGGAAATTTTTGCATA
>CAZOOE010000466.1:0-5492 GCA_964581275.1 uncultured Clostridia bacterium | reverse complement strand
CCGGCTATATGTGCGCCGACGACTTTCGGGCACACGGACGTCAGTTCGTCGGGTGGTTCGCGACCTATCTCTCGAATCCTGAACGTCACCCTGTCCTCTCTAAGAATCAACCTGATCAAGTGAAACACGCTCTGCCTTCAAAAGCTCCCGAACGTGGCGAGGCGATGGAAGCAATGCTCGCAGATCTGGATCGCGTGATCGTTCCAGGCGTTACGCACTGGAATCACCCCGGTTTCTTGGCTTACTTCGCTACCAGCGGATCGGCGCCCGGAATACTGGGAGAGATGCTGAGCGCGGCGTTTAACGTCAACGCGATGCTGTGGCGCACGTCGCCTTCAGCAACCGAGCTTGAGGAAGTTACGCTCGGATGGCTGAGGCAGTTGATCGGGCTGCCGGAAGAGTTTGAGGGCGTGATCTACGACACTGCTTCGATCTCGACTCTTTGCGCGATTGCCGCCGCTCGCGAGGCCGCGGGTCTGGATGTTCGAGAGAAGGGAATGGGTGCTACGGGCGCCAAGCTCCGACTGTACGCATCGGAACACGTACACTCATCGGTCGACAAGTCAGCTATCACGCTGGGCATAGGCCAAGCGGGTCTGCGCAAGATCGCGAGCGACGCCGAGTATCGAATGGATGCCGGCGCTCTCAATAGCGCGATACGAGAGGATCGAGCAAGCGGCTGGCGGCCGTTCTGTGTTGTAGCAACCACCGGGACGACTTCGACGACGAGCATCGATCCGGTCCCGGCGATTGCGGAGATCTGCGAGCGCGAAGGCCTATGGCTGCACGTCGACGCAGCTTATGGCGGATCAGCGGCGGTTGTGCCCGAGATGCGATGGGTACTTGAGGGATCCGATCGCGCAGACTCGTTTGTTGTGAACCCTCACAAGGGACTGTTTGTTCCGATGGATCTTAGCGTACTCTACTGCCGGAAAATGGAGGTCCTCCGCAAAGCGTTCAGCCTGGTGCCCGAGTACCTGCGCACGAGTGACGGTGACGGGGTCAAGAATTTCATGGACTACGGACCGCAGCTTGGACGGCGGTTTCGCGCGCTGAAATTCTGGTTCGTGATGCGCTATTTCGGCGCCGAAGGTTTGCAATCGCGAATTCGGAACCAGATCGCGCTTGCTCGCGAGTTTGCCGAGTGGGTGGATCGAAGCGTTGACTTCGAGCGGCTGGCGCCGGTTCCGTTCAGCCTCGTATGCTTCAGAGCGCACCCCAAAGATGTTCTCAACTCCTCCGACCTGGACGATTTGAATGAGCGAATAATGAACGAAGTAAACCGCCGAGGGAAAGTCTATCTCTCTCACACCAAGCTAGCCGGGAAGCTAACCTTGCGGCTTGCGATCGGGAATATTCGAACCACGCGTGACCACGTCAAGCTAGCGTGGGACGAACTGAGGGAGGTTCTAGCAGAGACGGGAAGTTCGAGGATAGAGGATCGAAGATAGAGGATCGAAAGATCTATTCTTGACTTTCGATCCTCTATTCCGGAGCAATCTCATTGGGCGAAGCTTATCGATTCGATATCAATCCACCTGACTTCAACCTTGCTGGCCGAGCCAAGCTTCACCGCAACCGAGTCGCCGTTCAGCGAAAACTCTTTGCACCTGAGATCGCTGCCGCCCTTGAGTCTTATCCGAATCGAATCACTATCGGTGGCCGACGAACGAATCTCGGTTGTGTCGTCAGCCGCAATCACCGCGTAGCTCTTGGCTTCGCCGCCGGCTTCGGTCATCGCGAGACGCAGCTTGCCGGTCGTGTCATCGCGCGTGAGCGTTCGTCCTCGAATAGTACTGCCGTTTTTGAGTGAGATCACAAACCCTGGTCCGCCTGCCTCCTGCGCGGCTACCGGTACCGCGAGAATCATTGCTGTCATGGTAATGATCAACCTATTTTTGATTTTCATTTGTCCCGTTTCTTTTCGTAAATCGCCTTGAGCTTATCCAGGTAGTCCTTGCGGTCAACGGCATAGTACACGGCGCCGGGTCCCGAATCAACCAGCTTGACAATTGCAAACTCGAACTCTTCATAGAGGTCGTTCGCATCGATGCCTTTCGCCTCGAAATATCCGATCCTGCGTAAGCGCCGGATCAGTTCCTGAAAGGTCAGCCGTCCCTCGAACGTCCGCCCGCCGTGCTGATGCGAGCGTGAGATCAGGTGCTGCACCATAATCACGTCGCCGTACAGTGCAGGGGATACGTACAGCCATCCGTCTTCGTAGCGCCAGCTATCTTCCACCTGACGGGAAAGCTGGACTCTTCGCACCCCGTTCGATAGTACGTTGTCCCAATCATTCGAGGGCGCCGAGCGCTTGATGTGCGAGATGGCTGCTTCGAGCAGCCAGTGATCGTCTTCAAAGCTAAGGCTACGGTTTAAGCGTTCGAGCCACTCCGAGAAGATTTGCATTTGTGTCCGTTCGGGGGTCCAGAGCGCGTACCGATCCGGTTGTTTCTTGAGCGCGGTCCAGAGCTTCTTTCGTTCTTTTTCGAATGACCCGTGTGCATCTATCCGAATCGCATGGAATTCCCCGAACCAGCGCTTCGTGCCGTTACAATATGGGCAATGATCGACGCCGGGGCTATCGAAGAAGTGGGGACGCGACGTCGCGGCGCCGGTAATGTCGGGTTCTTCTGGAATGTGTTTCTTGAGCTCCGAGTAAGCGGTGCGCGGCGTGAGCTTGAGCTGCTTGGTGAATACGTCGAACGCACACTTGAGGCAGATCTTGAGAGTGGTGTTCGAAATGGCTGAACTCGGAATTAGGTCGAAGCTGATTTCGGGCTTCTTCATGATAGGGGATAGGATCTTGGGGATAATCGGTTGTTCTCGATGATAAACCGAACCCCGACCCCCAACCGCTGACTGCTGAATTGGTGGGGATGGTGGGAATCGAACCCACACAAGGTTACCCTTAAAGGTTTTTGAGACCTTCGCGTCTGCCAGTTCCGCCACATCCCCACGAAGAACGAATGATCGAAAACGTGAGGATTATTCTAGCTTTCAGGGGCAACCCAGTCAACGAAACGCGTAAGCTGGTAGTGTCCTAGTTGTGTGTTGCTCCTAACTTGTGTTCCCAGAATCGGAGTCTCTAAAGCGGGTTGTTTGCACCCCAGCGGGGTGCAATGTTTGTAGAGGAGACTCGTGTGGCGGTCAGAGTCGGAGATCCTGACTCTGACCGCGCCGTTGCCAATTCATCGAGGTCGAGGGCCGCGTGCCGCTGCGCTTATTTGCGGTCTTTTGGGTCCTCGAGGTCTACGTCGGTCGCCAGGGAGCCAGCAGGTGATATGCCATGTCGGCTGATTTCGTTCTCAAGATAGTGCTTCATGACGCTGTGCTTGCGGCCGTACATGCAGTAAATCCACAGGCCGATCGCCAACCAGATGATCAGCCGCCACCAGTTTTCCGCCGGCAGCGAGAACATCAATAGCAAACAAGTCAGTATCCCTAGAATCGGCACCAGCGGGACAAGCGGCGCACGGAAGGGACGATTTGCATTGGGATTTGTCTTGCGCATAACGAGCACTGCGCCACAAACGATCACGAACGCGAACAGCGTTCCGATATTCGTCATCTCGGCCAGAAGACTGAGCGGCAGAAACCCGGCCATCGACGAAACGAACAGACCGGTAAGAATCGTTGACTTCCAAGGCGTGCGGAACTTCGGATGAATATCGCCAAAGAAGCCCTTTGGCACCAGACCATCGCGGGCCAGCGCCAGCATTACACGCGGCTGGCTGAGCATCATTACAAGCAGCACAGATGTGATGCCGGTCATCGCGCCGGCCGCCACCAGATACTGCATCCAGGTCAGCCCGACATGCCGGAAGGCCTCCACCACCGGAGCGTCCTTGTTGATTTCCGGAGTGGCGACCATCCCGGTCAATACTGCTGACACGGCTATATACAGAATGGTGCAGATGATCAGCGATGAGATGATGCCGATCGGCACATCGCGGGCCGGCTGCTTTGCTTCTTCGGAGTGAACCGATACAGAGTCGAACCCAATATAAGCGAAAAAGATGATCGCCGCACCCGCAAACATCCCTAACGGCTGTCCGCCCTCCGCAGTCTGGCCAAACAGCGTGTGGCCGAAGAAGCTAATGCCCGTATAACCGAACGGCGCGAACGGTTTCCAGTTAGCGGGGTTGATGTAGAAGACGCCGATGCCGATCACCATCAGCACGATCACCAGCTTGATAGCCACCATTATGGCGTTAAAGGTGGCACTTTCCTTGATGCCCTTGACCAGAATGACGGTGAGGATGAATGTGATCAGTATGGCAGGCAGATCGAAGTATGCACCGGTGGCCACGAATCCGGCGTGCGGGCAATCCTTTCCAACGCTCACGCAATAGTCAAACGGCCCCTTCGAAAGAACCGCCGGAAGGTATTTTTGGAGACCGAAAAGCGGAATGAATTCCTGAAAGTGCGCCGACCATCCGTGCGCGACGGTCGCCGAGCCGACGGCGTATTCGAGTATAAGGTCCCAGCCTATGATCCAGGCGAAGAGCTCGCCGAGCGTCGCGTATGCATAGGTGTAAGCCGAACCGGCCACCGGAACCATCGACGCAAATTCCGCGTAGCACAGCGCTGCGAACACGCACGCAAAGCCCGCAACTACGAACGAGAGCATAAGCGCAGGGCCAGTCCTGTCGTGTGCGGCCACGCCAGTCAGGATGAAAATGCCCGTTCCGATAATCGCGCCGACGCCAAGGGCCGATAGCTGAACAGGACCAAGGATGCGGCGCAAGCGGTTCTCACCTGCCATCTCCTCCAACAACATGTTGAGCGGTTTTGTTGCCCAAAGTTGATTCGCCATTTCGTAGATCCTCCGCGACTGACTTGTTTGATTTCCAATGTTTGGTTCGAAGTGTCGAACGCGATTCTGAAGGTTCCCGCGTCAAAGTCCAAACTTAAAGCCTGGATTTACACACGCGCGATCTGATTATTCTTCCTGCTCCGTCGCCGGCACACCTACCTTTCTCCAGATGAAGTACACCGGGATACCGGTTGCAATGATGATGAAGCCTGGCCACGTAGTGGCTGTCTGATAGATCAGCAGCACTGCCAGAATGACAGCCGCGCCGACTATGTATAATGCCGGGACTATCGGATAGCCGAATGCGCGGTACGGCCGCTCCACCCCTGGCCGCGTCTGGCGCAATCTGAATATCCCCGCGATGGTCAGGATGTAAAAGACCAACGCCGCGGATATTACGTAGGTCAGCAGGTCCCCATATAAGTTGCCGTAAGTCGGTTGGCCGGTAACTGCGTCAGTACCGGTTATCGTCCGAGGCAACACAAGCGCTGCCGCCCATATTCCCTGGATCACCAGACCCCACGCCGGTACGTGCTTGTTGTTTAGCTGGCCTGACACTTTAAAGAAGAGGCCATCTCGAGCCATCGCCCAGTACGCTCTCGCGCCTGCGAGAATCAACCCGTTATTGCAACCAAAAGTCGAGACCATGATAAAGACTGCCATTATTGTCGCG
>CAZOOE010000465.1:0-5495 GCA_964581275.1 uncultured Clostridia bacterium | reverse complement strand
ACCGACAAAGCTCACTTGGACGCTACAGGCACAGAATAGGCATGATTTAACGCCGGCACCCGCAACCGACCCACAAGTCGCACCCTCGGTTACAATCCCACTGTTGCCGCTGTCCTGAAACGACTGCCCCGACCCGAAGACGTGACAAGCGTCAGTGGTGAGGCCGCTGTCACTGACAGTAAAGTCACGGATGTCGATCTGGCAAAGGACATTGCAGGTGGAGTTGTATTCGCAGTATTTCTGAAGGGTATCACCGGCACGGTGTCTTCCGGCAACATGACCGAGATTGCTGTTCGCATTGCGTAAAGCGCTTGCTCCCCAGGAACTGTAAGACCTGCAGGACCCGCTGTATGCTCCAACCTCTGCGTCTGCGTCCGGTGGCTGAGCAATACAACTTGGATAGTTGCAGGACAGTGGGTCGCAAGTTCCGGGATCGTTGTCACAGAGAGGCATCGGAACCACCGCGTCGGTGTCTGGAGACATTGCCCAGGATTCGAACTCGCGGTTTGCTCTTCTCCACTCGCCCGGCCAAAGCTCTTCTAGATCTTCTTTCTTCTGGAAGGCGTCTCGATTCTGGTTTGCCTTACCGGCAGCGTACTCGCGGTACTTCTCGGTCTTTACATAGTTGAGCCACGACGTCCGTACCGGTGGGCGACTCTCGGAATACGCTTGAGCCAGAATTGTCTGCCCAACGATGTTGTCAGCGAACTCCACATTAGGCGGCGCAGCAGGAGATTGAAATCCATTGTGGTAGAGAACCATCGCGCGATAGGTTCGCTCCCGACCTTCCAAACCGATCTTTACTACGTAGGACGTGTACTTATCGATGTCATCCGCGTGGCCGCCCATCAATCGCAGCACGTCCCTCACGGTGCTCCTATCCCAATCCTCGAGCATGGTCTGTTTATAGTCACTCGGGACCCAGCTGGCTTCGTAAAGCATGTGATTTGGACCGGTGTCGAAGCTTCGTACACTGGGGACAATTCTAAGCACGTAGCCAGTTGGCTTTGACACGAACCGGCCGTAAGGCTTGTCCAGCACCTCTACAATTGGACCAGTGTGTATACTCAGTAGTTCGAGTCTGAGCTCGTTGCCAGTGCCGTACGCTACTCTGCTCCGCGCCGCACCAAAAGCGCGTCCGGCTTTGACGTACAAGACAAGCTTGCCGTAGGCGAGGCTCAAGAGACTCTGTTCGTCCATTACGCCTAGGGCAAGCTTTCGATGTGAGGGTTTTGCCCCTACAGACTCGGCTTCGGTTTGAGAAAACGATCTCGGCGCAGAAGCAAGACTGGCGACCGCGAACACTAAAAGCGATATCATCCTTACTCGAATCTTCATGTGAACCTCCTGTGCGCCGGGATAAACCGGCAGGTCTTTGTGAATGAAAGCGCGGATGGCCCGAGAGACATCTGGTTGTCGCGCAGAGCGTTTAGGCATACCCCTGGGTCCGTGACCACTCGGATCTGTCGTCACAAATGATGGGGTTGGAGAAGTCTACTTGCAGAGGGTTGCGGCCGGTGCGGGCGTCATCGTGTGGACGCTGGTTTTGCCAGCTTTTTCTCCTGCAAGGCTTGGTCAATTACTCGCCTGAACTCTTCCACGTTTCTCATGCCTCTGATTACTCGGCCATTTACGAAGAAGGTCGGTGTACCCTGAACTTCTGCACGCATCGCCTCCTGCATATCTTTTTTGACTCTGGCAGCGCTGGAATCTGAGCTCAAGCAGGTGTCGAATTCAGTCGCTCTCAGACCTAGATCAGCTGCAGATTTTTTGAGCGCCTTTTCAGATAACTCGGTCGAGTTGAATAGAATTTCGTGGAACTCCCAGAACTTACCCTGCTCACCTGCGCACACCGAGGCTTGGGCCGCTTTGAAAGCGTCAGGGTGGATCGACAGTGGCATTTGCTTGAAAACCAATCTGACGTCGGAGGCGTAGCTCTCCAATATAGATTTCAGACTGACGGCAGCCTGCTTACAATAAGGACACTGAAAATCGGAAAACTCTAGAATTGTTACTGACGCGTCGAGGGGACCTTTCGATGGCCCTTCGGTGTTGATCCTGGAAGACAGCGGAACCGGTACCGACAGAAAGGTTTCAATTCTGGCTTTGTCCATGAGCTCCGAAACGGCTGCCCTGTATATCTCAAGCTTCAATCGACTCTCCAGGTCAAGCCTGATTCGTTGTTTGGCCTCGTCCTCATTCATACTCTCCAAAGTCCCGAGAATGTCAGCGTAACTCTTGTCCACCTCACTTTGCCTTATTTCTACACTGGAAGGCATTAATTGCCTTCGGAGTTCCTCGGCGGTGACCCCTCTCCGAAGGGCCTCTTCTTTGATAAGTATCTGGACTACCAGGTCGTCAAGTGCCTTTTTGCGCAGGTTATAGATCCGCTCCTGCAGGCTGAAGAGTTGCGATCCTACTGCTTCATCAATCTCTCGCCACGTTATTGTCCTTGCGCCGTTAATCACCGCGATAACCTCGTCACCTTCTTTATGCCTCTTATCCTGACAACAATCCGGCTCGTCGCTCTTGGGTTTCTTGCCCTGAGGAACGCCTGACTCAACGGTTCCACCTGATACGGACATCAAGACAAGCAACGCCGTCGTGAACACTCTAGCTCTCATTGCAGACCCCTCCCTCCATACTTAACTTGAGTTGACCAGCGTTATAAGAAGTGTTTGAACCGGAACCCGCTAAGGCTAAGAGGCGTTTGGAATAGAGAGAACAGGCCTCGAACTCGCGCACACCAACCCTGACGCTCGCGCGCAACGCGCCCGAACTTTACATCTCCATTCACTTTCCGGGAGTCTATCGAGCCTTTTACTTTTCAGTTATGATGATAGCTAATTTGTAGTTATCACCTGAACCGCGCATTCCCCAAGCATCAACCCAGCCGCTCACATTGCCCTCTTCATATTCGATAGAGTAACTGCTTCCAGAGGAACCTCCACCACTTACCTTACCACCAGCATTCTGAATTTGCTGCTCGATCTCGGTCTTGATTCTTAACAGGAATTGCGGTTCATCGCTCGTGTCGATGGAGATATCGGCACTATCGTAGCGGTGATAGATTCCGCGAGCCCCCAAAACAGTTGAGCCCCCACCGACCGAGACACTGTGTTGTTTCTGAGAGCCGGGGTCGCCATAACCCTTCCCTACCGCATCGGCGGCCGAAAAACTGGTGATAAACTTACTCTTGGATGCATGAGGCGCACTGCACGCCGCGAAGAGTACCGCAACACCGCTACCAAAAACTAAGAGCGTTATTACCCTCATCCGCTTGTTCAATCAAATGCCCAGTCGAAACACGCTAAGAAAGACTCGAGCTTCTCCGAAGAGAACCCATCCTGATCTTTGTGGCGCGTATGACCAGTGCAGGTCAGTAGCCTCAGCGACGCCCAGTATCTCGCGGAACAGGTCTCGAAGCAACAAGAAAAAGGTGGCGAAACTTACTAACCGTAGCCAATTATCCTATAGGCAGTCCGGAATATACTCAGCGCTTCGGATTCGGCCTATCCTTCCTTCTGTACTCAAAAGGTGTCACGCCGAATGTTTCTTTGAATCCTCGAGTGAAGTGGCTCCGATCTGACGATCCGACCCTCGCTCTTATTTCCTTTACGCTCAAAGATGTGGTTTCCAACAGGTCACGCGCTTTTTCGATGCGGCATCGCTTGAGATATTGAATTGGCGCGACGCCCATCTCTGTCTTGAACAAGTAACACAATCGTGATCGGGAAAGTCTCGCTGCACGCGCGAGATCAGCGAGTGCTATCCTCTCCCCCAAGTTGGCATGGATGTACTCGACGACCCTTTGAATCTTCAGAAGCATCATCACCTCCACCGATGACCGACCCGTGGTGACCCCGTTTGCTAAAGGCTCCGGCCTTCCAGCTTCAGCCACGTCCAGCACGGCGTTGACTGTCATCCCGGCGGCTTTCTAAGCCTTTGTTGCCGGTTCCCCAGTGAAGGTGCGCAATGCGTGAGTCATCGTACTTCCAGACGGTGAAACGTTCAAGTTATTTACCGCTCTATGCTGTTGACGACGCGAGCGTGCGCCGGTTCCTCCACAGTCTTAGCCATCCATCTCCGTGTTCAAGACGCCTTCGCCGCCGGTGGATAAACTCGATGCCCGCGTGGATAAGAATGCCGTTGTGTCGTACAATCAACCGACTCGGAGCTTCAAAAGACGTAGCTACTTCAAGCGGAAAGGCATACTCGATGAGTTTAAGGCGCGTAGTCGTCACAGGAATGGGAGCCGTGAGTCCTAACGGAATAGGCCGCGACGCTTACTGGAGGAATACTTCCAGCGGTGTCAGCGGCACCGGACTCATCACACTCTTCGATGCATCGAAGCTCTCCTGTAGAGTCGCCGCCGAGGTAAAAGAGTTCGACTTTGATCGTTACATCTCAAAGAAAGACAAAGACCGCGTCCAGCGTGCAGTGCCCATGGCGTTCTTCGCCACCGACGAGGCCGCCGAAGACGCCGGGCTCAATCTCGAATCGCTTACTGTTTCGGAGCGCGAGAATATCGGCGTAATCATAGGCACCGGAGCCGGAGGCATCGAGTTTGCCGAGCGCCAGTACAAGCAGTACTATGACCGAGCTGATCACGACGCGGCGTATCGCCGAGTCAGCCCGTATTCCATAGTGGCATCATTCGTCGGAATGCTCTCGAGCGAAGTGAGCATGGCCTACCAGCTTCACGGGATGAGTCATGTAGTTTCGACCGGATGCACGAGCTCGACCGACGCACTGGGATATGCGTGGAACGCCATTCGGCTCGGACAGATAGACACCGTCGTGTCGGGCGGGGTTGAAGCTTGCATTACTTTTGGGTTGATGACCGCCTTTTGCCGGATGGGCACGGTTACCACGAAGTGGAACAACGAGCCACGGCGCGCATCGCGTCCCTTCAACGCGGACCGTGATGGATTCGTGCTCAGCGAAGGCGCGTGGATACTGATCCTCGAAGAGCTTGAACACGCGGTCAATCGCGGCGCGCCGATCTATGCCGAGCTGGCAGGCTACGCTTCAACTTGCGACGCCTATCATCGTGTGCAGATCGCGCCAACTGGCCACGACGCCGCGCGTGCGATGCGCTTGGCCGTCGAACGCGCCGGGCTTACAACCGATGAGATTGACTATTTGAACCTGCACGGCACGGCTACGAAGATCAACGATCGGACTGAATCTGCAGCGGTTCGAATGGCTTTTGGAGACCGCGCGCGAAACATCCCATCAAGCTCTACCAAGTCGATGATCGGTCACCCGCAAGGCGCTTCCGGGGCGGCGGGTGTTGTCGCAACGTTAATGGCGATGAAGCACAGTTACGCTCCTCCGACGATAAACGTGGAGGTGGCCGATCCGGAATGCGATCTGGACTATGTTCCAAACACCGGACGAGACACGCGCATCGATACCGCGCTTTGCAATTGCATCGCATTCGGGTCGAAGAACCCGGCGCTGGTCTTCAGGGAGTATAAGTTCGTTAGGGG
>CAZOOE010000464.1:0-5506 GCA_964581275.1 uncultured Clostridia bacterium | reverse complement strand
AGCCCGACACCCCATCGTAGCCTTCATCAAGCTTCCCGAGCAGCCGGGTGATTTCGGCCGGATCGTTCTGAAGATAGGCATCCATCGGGATCAGTATCTTCCCGCGGGCGTGATCGATACCTGCGCTCATCGCGGAAGTCTGTCCGTAGTTGCGCCGAAGCGAGACTACTCGAACGCGCGTGTCTCGTGCGGCAATCTCTCGCAGCTTCGCAAGGCTCTGATCGGTCGAGCCGTCGTCGATGTAAATGACCTCGTAGCTTCGGCCCAATCCTTCGAGTGCTTCGGTGAGCTGGAGGTTGAGCTGCTCGATGTTGTCCTGTTCGTTGTACACCGGCAAAAAGACTGAGACGTCGAGCGTTGAGGGCTTGCGCTCAAGTTCCTGTACGGTCTTTAGCAAATACTCTTTCATGAGCGGGCGCAGTACCTGCCCTTTCAAATCCCGGTTGCAGATTTCAGATCATTTCAGACAGACCCGAAGGTAAAGTCTGAGAATCTGATAGTAGACGTGCAACTCAAGGCGGGCAAGCGCGCGATGCAGCCGGGTGCATTGACAATGCAAGCTGGCTGCGAGCCCGGGCCCCCTGGGATCTAAAGCTGGGGCGATAGACCGCGGCAGCGTGCGTTACGGTGAGACTCCCTTCTTGAACCAATCAACAAACCGATCTATGCCCACTTCGATCTTCGTCTGGGGATCATATCCCAGGAGCAGTCTCGCCTTGCTTATGTCGGCATAAGTGAGCGGAACGTCTCCCGGCTGCAGCGGGTGACGATCGATTATTGCCGGCTTGTCCAGCGCCCGCTCGAGCAGTTCAACCAGCCTGCGCAACTCGACGGTTTGAGATTCGCCAAGGTTTATCACTTCAAACTGGCTCCGATCATATTTCATCGCGGCCATCACTCCGGAGACTATGTCGTCTATGTAGGTGTAATCACGCCGGGTGGTGCCGTCGCCGAAGATCGGTATGGCTTGCCCTTGCGTTATCAAACGGGCGAATTTGTGAATAGCCAGATCCGGCCTCTGGCGCGCGCCATACACGGTGAAGAACCGCAGGCAAACTATCCGCAACTCGTAGAGATAACTGTAGACGTGACAGGCAGCTTCGCCTGCAATCTTCGCGGCCGCGTAAGGAGATATCGGACTGGCAACGGGGTCGTCTTCCGAGAAAGGGGCTTTTGAATTTACGCCGTAGACCGAACTCGACGAGCCGAAGACGAACCTGGCTACTCGGTTTCGACGCGCGGCTTCGAGCAGCGAGAACGTCCCTCTCACGTTTGTTTCTTCGTAGGCAAGCGGGTCCTCGAGCGACGGCCGGACACCGGCTCGCGCAGCCAGATGAACAACACAATCGAACCTCGCGCGCGCGAATAGATCGTTCATCGCTTTAGCGTCGGCGATGTCCGCTTCAACCAACTCGAAGTCATTGCTTGAAAGGTGCGTCGCAATGTTCGCTCGCTTGATCGCAGGATCGTAGAAGTCGTTGAAATTATCGACCGCAATGACACGACAATCGCCATCCCCGAGCAAGCGGTCAACGAGATGGCTTCCGATGAAACCGGCTCCGCCTGTTATTAGAATATGCTTCATGGGAACTGATCCGTGATTCATTTGTGCGGCGGCAAGTCTTCCCGACCCCGCTTTCCTTTCCCGGCTCTTGGCGATCACAAGTGAAAGCGGCGTCGCGAAGACTTGCCGCCGCACTCCAAGTCACTTTTTTGCAATGATCCAAAGATGCCAACCCATCATCCGCGCCAACATCCTCTCAACCGCTCGTGGGATCAGCGGGCCAACCATCGGAATCCAACGCTTGTTTAAGAAATGGACTTCCGTCTTGACCTCGCGGAACGTCTTGAACATACGGGTCACCTCGACCCGTGTGTACGCTCTGGCAAGCGGATTCCCTGCTCCGTCGGTGTTCTGATTCAAGAACTCCTGTGACGAAAGAAGCCTCTTTCCGTCCCTCCGATAGATCCGTTGAAGCTCGAGCAAGCGACCCTCATCCTCCCCCGTCAACCGGTGAACAATCGCCGGCCCCCAATCAAATCCAAGCATCCTGACACCTATCCGGCGCAGCGTCATGATGTTTACCCAATAGTTGTAAGAGTTCTTGTGATACAACATAACCATGGCAGTACCGCCCGGTTTAACTACTCGATATACTTCGTTGATCGCGCGCTGGGTGTCGGGCGTGTGGTGCAGCACTCCGTGCGAGTAGACCAGATCGAAGCGGTCGTCGGCAAACGGGAGCGCTTCGGCGTCCGCCACTCTCAAGTCCGCAGTCAAGCCCTCGAACTCGAATCGCCTGCGCGCAAGCTCGATTGAAGCTTCGGTGAGATCGACGCCGGTGTAGCGCGCTCCTCGCCGGACAAAGTTGATCGCATCCGTCCCGAGCCCACATCCGACCTCGAGCACTTCGCTGTCCCGCCAGCGCGGGAACCCGACGACCTGAGGTATGTGCCACTCGGTTAGGTAGCGATGACGCTCCACCGCTGCAAAGAACTCGCGCGTCCCGATGTCCCCCTCCGCGAACTTGGTGCCGCACGGATTCGCCTGCCAGAAATCGTGTACCCGTGTCTTGAGTTCTTCGCTGTGTTGCATAGGACACAGAACTAAAGTCTATGCTACCTCATCAATGAACGATCGCTGCCATAGCTCAAACGTCAACAGTTGGAATACCTTCAAGCTGTTATCTTCTCGCCCGGACAGATTGTCATCTATCAACCGCCTGACCGGAGCGTACTCAAAATAACCACGAGCGCGAAGGTTGGATTCAGACAGCAAGTCTTCAACCAATTCGCGGAGGTCCCGTGCCAGCCACGCTCGAACCGGCGCGCTGAACCCCGCCTTCTTCCGATGAACGATGTCGCGCGGAAGCCATGCTTCGGCCGCTCGCTTCAAGACGTACTTCCCGGTTAGGCCCTTCAGTTTCAATCCGGCGGGGATTCGCGACGCAAGCTCGACCAGCTCGTGATCGAGTAGCGGGACGCGCACCTCCATCGAGCTGGCCATGCTCGTCTTGTCGGTGTAGGTCAGGTTCATGCACGGCAAGAAGGTTTTCATGTCAACGTACAGCATCTGATTGACAAAATCCTCATCGGCTACTCGCTCGAAGTGTCTCCGATGCTCTGTATAAGCATCGACCTCGCGCACCGCTGATGCGAGATCGCCTGAGTAAATCTCGCGTTTTTCATCTTCGGTGAAGTAAGTTCCAAATCCCAGATACCGTTCTCGCTCCGGTAGCGCCGCCGACCTTGCGAGCTTCTTTGTATTTCTAAACAGAGCGTTGAGTCTTCCCGGGCGCGCGCCGGGTAACGCGTCAACGACCGGACGCGACAGAAACGGCGGGATCAAGTTGTATGCTTCGGCGATCTTGACTGCAGCGTGACGGGGGTATCCGGCGAACACTTCATCGCCGCCCATCCCTGAGAGCAGCACTGTCAACCGCTCGCGCGCCGATCGGCATATCAAATAACTGGTGATGATCGCGGGATCAGCCACTGGCTCGTCCATGTGATACACGAGCTTGGGCAAGAGCTCCATTACGTGAGGCTCGAGGTAAGCCTCCCGATAGTCGGTTGCAAACCGCTCGCCTACGAGCCGCGCGTATTTCACATCGTCTTCGATGATATCGTAGCGAAGGTCCTCGCTGCGAAAACCGAACGTATAGGTCGTTGGCCTGAGTTCAGACAAACCTGACATCAGCGCAACGATTGAAGACGAATCGACGCCTCCTGATAGGAAGGCACCAAGTGGGACATCGGCAAGCATCTGCGCGTGCACGCTGCGCCTAACTTGCTCGCGCACCCGCTCGATCCATTCCGATTCATCGATTGAATAGTCTTCATCAAACTTCAGATCCCAATACTCCGATACCTCGGCACTGCCGTTCCGGTAGATAAGGTAGTGCGCTGGTGGGAGCTTCGAGACCCCGAGAAAAGCGGTCCTCGACCCCGGGGTCCAAAGAAAGGTCATGAACTGGTCGAGCGCAGCGAGATCTACTGCTCGTTCCGTTCCCGGGACGGCAAGCAGCGCCTTGACTTCGGATGCGAAGGCGAATCCCGCTGGCGTGTCCGCGTAGTAGAGCGGCTTGATGCCCAGCCGATCTCGAGCGAGAAACAGACTCTCGTCGCTCGAATCCCAGATTGCAAACGCAAACATGCCGTTGAACCTATTCAGGCACTCGCGACCCCACTCCAGATATGCATAGATGATGACCTCGGCGTCGGTATTGGATTTGAAGCGATGGCCGAGGGCCTCCAACTCACCGCGGAGTTCTTTGAAGTTGTAAATCTCACCGTTAAAAGTGAGCCATACTCGGCCGCTTGCATCGGACATCGGCTCGTGTCCCGCGGGCGAGAGATCGATAATCGACAGACGGCGATGGCCCAGGCCAACGCGATGTTGGTTTGAGGTCTCTGCAATGTAGACACCTTCGTCGTCGGGACCGCGGTGCGCGATGCGAACAAGCATGTTCTTGATCAGATGTTCATCGGCTCGGCCGACGACTCCACAGATTCCACACATCTTCGTTGCGCCTTCGCGTCTTTGCGCCTTGCGTCTTCGCGCCTTCGCGTCTTTGCGCCTTCGCGCCTTCGCGTCTTTGCGTGTTCGCGTTAAGTTAGACTTTGCTATCGGGTCGTCGCCCCATTCCGCCCCGCCCCCATTCCGGACCTCACTCCGGCAGCGCGTTAACCACTCTCGATATCCCGTCCTTAATCAAACTAACGTTGAAGTTAATAAGCAACCCCAGTCGCTTATCCGCCAACCTTAGGTACGTCAACAGTTGCTTCTTAAACAGCGGCGAGATCACCTCGACAGACTTCAGCTCAATGATGACTTTGTCTTCCACAATAAAATCGGCCCGGAATCCCTTCTCCAGACGAATCGTCTCATAAACGACTGGGATCGGACGTTGCCGGACAAAGCCGAGGCCGCGCTTGTTGAATTCATATGCAAGGGCGATCTCGTAGACCGATTCGTACAGTCCTGGCCCGAGTGTGAAGTGAATCCGGAACGCCGCATCGACGATCTGCTTCGCTATTTCGTTCTCAAGCATACTCGCCTCCCCATCTTTGCGATTTTCTCGATGACTCATTTCACGCAAAGACGCAAAGGCGCCAAGACGCAAACCGAGAGTCAACGAAACAGGAAGGCGTCACCGGCCAATGTAACAAACAGGATCACGCTCACGAGTGCATTGGTTGTGAAGAACGCCGCGTTCAACCTTGAGAGGTCATTCGCCTTCACGATGCTGTGCTGATACACAAGCAGTGCGCCGGTTGCCATCACGCCCAAAAATCCCAACCACCCGAGATGGGCGTTCAAGAAAAACGCCACCAGCGACGCGAACATCAACCCGTGAATTCCCCTCGCGATCCACAACGCCTTTTCGATTCCAAATCTGCGTGGGATCGAGTGAAGCCCACTCTGTCGATCGAAGTCGTAGTCCTGGCACGCGTACAGCACATCAAACCCGGCGGTCCACAGCATAACCGACAGCGACAGCAA
>CAZOOE010000463.1:0-5512 GCA_964581275.1 uncultured Clostridia bacterium | reverse complement strand
CACGCTGAGCGTGACCGGCTTGCCGTCGGGGGCCACCTCCACGTTCACTCCCAACCCGACCACCACCAGCTCGACCCTCACGGTGACGACGTCAGCTAAGGGACCCTCGACGGGCTCTTTCACACTCGCTATCAAAGGCGTCAACGGCAGCTTGAGCCACACCACCACTGCAAACCTGACCGTGACCAAGAAGTGATACGTCGACTGCGCGGGGTCCCGAGCAAGGGGACCTCGCGTCGAACTTTGAAGTGGCAGAACAGGAGCCGAGAAGGAAGTGATCACCGAAGGGCCGCAGAAAACGGGATATCTATTGATCGTCACCGGCAGATTGTAGCGTCGCAGGTCGCGTAACTGGGGCAGTGGCCGCACGAATAAACGATTGGATCTATCGGCCATGTCGGCCGTGATTCAACTCCGCGTCGCCGGCTCCATTCGCTTAGACGGCCCGCGCCCGAAGCTCTGATGGCGACCCCAAAGATACGAGTCTTACCTTCGCCACGCACTTCGACTCAGCCCCTCAACGGCGGTGCGCACCGATGAGGCAGACCACCAGCCGGCAAGGCTCGGAGTGCTTATTGCGCCAGGCGTGCCGGGTCCCGTTCTGCACAACCGTGTCCCCCGCCCGCAGGTGAACCTCCTTCCCATCGTCCAACTCGAGCCAGACCTCACCCGAGAGCACGTACTCGAAGTCGATGGTATTGGTGGTATGCATACCGGGGTTGTCGGCCTCCAAGTGGGCGGCCAAGCCGGGCAACTTTTCCTCTATTTCCGCAAGGGCGAGCTGAATATCGAGGTCCTCCGGCTCCGCCACCGACTCAGGCGCGACCGTAAAGAGGCCAAATCGAAATCCTCCGACCGAGGGGAAGTAGGCCGGCGCCGGTCGCGGTGATCCGTCATCCGGAAATGTCGGCGCTTCGTCGGCACCCCACAGACGGTGAAACTCTGTTCCTGACAGGAGACCGAGCGTGATCGCATCGACATTGGTATCGCTCGCCACCGTCGCTTTGCCATCGGGTGTATGGCCGGTAACTACTCGTCGCACTTTCATAAAAACTCTAACGTACAAAGTTCATAGCGTGGTATCGCCGCCGCCGTAGAGGAATTGGGCAGCAAAAACGCGTAGGGCGATTATATGAGGATTGAATCTGCTTTACAATCCGGGCCAAAGTGATGGTGGTTTGACATTGTTACGTGCGCAGAGTAAAAAGGGGCCGCGAGCGGCCGGACCGTTCTGAAGGAGCAGTGCAAAGTAGGTGAATTTGGGAACAGGAACGAAAGGCATGAAAGTACTCCTAGTATATCCAGAGTTCCCGGATACATATTGGAGTTTTCGTCACGCGCTATCATTCGAAGGCAAGCGCTCGGCTTTCCCACCGCTTGGGCTGCTGACTGTTTCGGCAATGCTACCCGAGTCGTGGGAGCGGCGGCTTGTGGACATGAACGTGCGCTCTTTGAAGCGAGCGGACGTTGAATGGGCCGACATTGTTTTTGCCAGCGCGATGATTGTTCAACAGGAATCGCTCAAGAGTGTGATCAAGCTCAGCAAGACTCTAGGCAAGCGAGTCGTCGTCGGGGGGCCTTACGTCACCACCACGTTGCAAGCGTTGGACGGGGTCGATCACGTTGTGTTGGGCGAAGCTGAAGAGACCTTGCCTGAAATCATTCGCGACCTTGAGAATGGCGAAGCTAAGCCTGTTTACGCCGCGCCGGAACGTCCATCAATGGCGCTGACGCCGATACCTGATTTCAAACTAGCCGACCTGAAACAATATATCGCGATGTCGGTTCAGTACTCACGCGGCTGCCCGTTCAACTGCGAGTTCTGTGACATCATCGAGATCTATGGCCGCGTACCTCGCACCAAGAGCAACGAGCAGATGCTGGCCGAACTCGACGCATTGCGCGACACCGGCTGGCGCGGAACCGTGTTTATCGTCGACGACAACTTCATCGGCAACAAGAAGAGCGTCAAGAAACTGCTACCCGACCTCGCCCAGTGGCAGGAGCGTAACGGGCGTCCATTCACATTCCTCACCGAAGCCAGCGTCAACCTGGCAGAAGAAGATCAGCTGCTCGACTGGATGAGAACAGCGGGCTTTAATCGAGCGTTCCTTGGTATAGAGACACCGGTCGAGGAAAGCTTGAAAGAAGCACAGAAAGGTCAGAATCTGCGGCGAGATTTGCTTGAATCAGTCAAGAAGATTCAGAGCTACGGTATCGAAGTGATGGCTGGATTCATTGTCGGCTTCGACAATGATCCGGACGACATCTTCGACAGGATGATCAACTTCATTAAGGAGAGTGCGATTCCACTCGCTATGGTTGGTCTGTTAACGGCACTGCCCAACACACAGCTCTGGCGTAGGTTGAGTGGAGAAGGTCGTTTGCTCCGCGAGAGCGGGGGCAACAACACTCACTCGGATCTGAACTTTGTCCCTCGAATGGATTCGACCCGTCTTGTAGAAGGTTACAAATCGATTCTCCGCACAATCTACGACTCGCGAGAATACTACGACCGCGCGCTGGAGTGCCTGAAGCGAGTTTCACAGACCAGCGTGAAATCCCAGCATGGAACCTCACTCTTTGAAGAACTCCTAGTGTTCATGCGCATAATGATGAAGCTCGGCGTGCGGGACCGGTACCGAATGGAGTTTTTGCGCTATCTCGCACTCACGTTGGCTCATCATCGAGGAGCGTTTGTCGATTCGATGAGACTGGCGGCCATGGGCTATCATTTTCGCAAACTAACAGAGGAATACTGCGACTAGCATTTGCTTCCCACTACGGTCTCCCAACATGATCAACGGATCACTCTGGAGTGTTGCGTATCTAGCCAGGTAGACCTATATCGAATCTGAAAGTATGGAATCTCTGATGGCTAGGCACTCCCTGGTTCCGAGCCGGCTGGGGCACAAGTTGGGTCACGACGACGAGCAAAATCGTGCAAAGAAAACCGATTCGATCCGACGTAAGTTGATGGAAACGAAACGCGGGTGAAATATCGGATTATTGACTGTGAAAATGCGCTATGTTAGTTTCGACCAAGATGATAACGGGCTTCAACACTGATGTTCAGCACGAGGGAAACGTGTATCATGTGCAGACCGAAGATCGTGGTAAAGATCACCCAATTGTCGAGTCGCTGGTTTATGTCGGGGGCACAATCGTCGCAAAGAAGCTCACTCCTTATCCCGAACCGTTGAATGAAGTCGCCAGTCCTGAGGCCCTTGCCTCACTGCTCAAGCGTCAGCACCAGGTAATTATCGCGGCCATAAAGGCCGGCAGAATTGAAGACTTAATTCGCCACTCCCTAAAACAGGCTGCGAACGAGCTCCAGGAGAACGCTTCTGCGGAGAGGCCGGTGCGTGCTCCTCAGCACGGGAAGTTACCCGGTAAGCACGAACAGATCGGCCTGCCGCCACGGGGCCGGGTGATAGATGAGTTCTTGCCGAGAGCGACAAAGGCGAGCGATCCGGCGGAGCCGGTCAGAGCTGCGCCGGCGAAGCCAAGGCGAGTTTCCGGGCAAGGCTTGGATTCGCAGAGGGTCAACGTTCGCTCGAGTTCTTCCCGCGGCGACACTGCCGGAGTGAATCTTGATCAGGTGCTTGATGACTACGCCAAGCGCGGTGGCGGTCAAGCCAAACTTGAGGTTAAAGTGCTGATGCCTGAAGTCTTCATTGCTGGCAAAGGCATCGGACTCAGGGTCCAGGTTACTCACGAAGCGAAACCCGACTTTGACGCGACCGTAACGGTGAAGATCATAGGTACTGCGTTTAGACCACAGGTGTTTATTGGGCGCGTTGGCAGGGATGGAGTCGCAAACTTTAGCCTGACTCTCCCATCTTTCAGTACTGGAACCGCAGCCATTGTGATTGAGGCGCAGTCGAGCACCGGACGCGGCGAACTCAAAAAGCTGATTCGAAGAGCATAGGGGAGTACGGTAAGGAAACAGTTGACCATTTTCGTTAACGGTAATCAAACCGACACTGCCGAAGGTTCCGCGATCAGTGATCTGGTCAAGTCACTGGGCCTGAACGCCCAACGGGTTGCGGTTGAGCTGAACAAGAGAATCGTTCGCCGCGCCGATTGGGGCTCGACAACTTTTTCTGATGGTGACAGAGTAGAAATCGTGCACTTTGTGGGAGGAGGGGAAAGTTAGAGGTGATGTGTAACGCCTGACGAAAAAGAGATTCGACGACGCGTCGCGCAACGCCTTAACATAGGATCAAACATGTCAGAGTCACTCATCATCGCGGGTCGTGAGTTTCAGTCGCGGTTAATCTTAGGATCAGGTAAATACGAAAGCTTCGAGCTGATGGTGAAGGCCCTGGAAGCATCAGGAACCGATATGGTTACCGTCGCGGTCAGGCGCGTTGATCTGACGGATCGCTCAAAGGAGTCGTTTCTGGATCACATTGACACCAAGCGATATCACATACTTCCGAACACGGCCGGGTGTTATACCGCGGATGAGGCGATACGCACGGCGATGCTGGCGCGCGAAGTACTCGACAATAACTGGATAAAGCTGGAAGTGATTGGCGACGAAAGGACATTGTTTCCGGACAACCAGGGACTGCTTGAAGCCACACGCGAGCTTGTCAAGGAAGGCTTTGTGGTGTTGCCGTATTTCAACGATGATTTGATCGTGGCGCGTAGGCTGATCGAAGCCGGGGCAGCCGCAGTTATGCCGCTTGCGGCGCCGATCGGCTCTGGGCTTGGAATTCAAAACCTGACGAACCTCAGGATACTGCGGGAGCAGGTACGCGAAGTCCCGTTGATTGTCGACGCCGGAGTTGGAACCGCATCGGACGCAGCGCTCGCTATGGAACTTGGTGTCGATGGGGTTCTCATGAATACCGGCATAGCCGGCGCCAATAATCCCGTCGCGATGGCCGAGGCGATGAAGCTCGGAGTGCGAGCGGGGAGGTTAGCGCACCTGGCGGGGCGAATTCCCAGGAAGCTTTACGCTTCAGCATCGAGTCCGTCAACCGGGGCAATCGAGTGAGGCTCGATATTGCACGTTGAGTCTTGAGACTCCCAGTTCTGAAGTGTGCAATTTGAAATCTGAAATCACCTGAAGCAGTTTCGGCCACCCCTGATTCGCGTTACTCATGCCTTGCGATACAAGCTTTGAGGTTGAATGCCTGGCTTCCGGCGCGACGTTGGTTGCCGGGGCTGACGAAGTCGGTCGCGGTTCACTGGCCGGACCCGTGGTTGCGGCCGCCTGCATCCTGAATCTGGACGATCTGCCGGAAGGTATTAATGATTCCAAGCAACTGACAAGGCTTCAGCGCGAGCGCCTTGCGGAGGAGATTGAGCGTCGCGCTATAGCCTATTCTGTCGCTCGAATCGAGCATCAAGAGATCGATCAAATCAACATTCTAAAGGCATCTTTGCGCGCAATGGAGCTGGCAATAAAAGGATTGCGACCAAATCCGGACTATGTTGTAATGGACGGGAATCAAAGAGTCCCCAATCTAGGCTGCCCCCAGTCGACACGTGGCAAAGG
>CAZOOE010000462.1:0-5516 GCA_964581275.1 uncultured Clostridia bacterium | reverse complement strand
GGGTGTGGTTCGATGACTTCTCGCTTAAGGAACAGTAGTAACTGACAGTGGTCGGGTGTATAATGCGAGCCCGAAACACGGACAGAGAAAAAAACGCAGGTGTTCCTGGCGGTCGATTGCGGCGCGAGGGCGCCGCGCTCGTTTTGCAACAGGAGTACGGTATGAGCAACTACATCAGGACTAAGCAGCCGACTCTGATTGGGACAGTGATCCTGTTCCTGGTAGTCGCGTTTGCGCCCGCAGAAGCCCAGAATCGCCAGCAGCCGAAGATTCAATCGCCCGCCCAGGGTGGTGGCGAGCCCAACGCGACCCCGACGATCGTGGTAGCCCCTGATCAGGACTACCGAATCGGCCCGCGCGATATTATCGAGGTTCGAATAGAAGATGCCACCGAGTTGTCAAAGACCTACGAGGTAAACGCGGACGGCACGTTTTTGATGCCCTACCTTAAGAGGGTTAAGGCACAAGACAGGACGCCCGAAGAGCTGTCTAGATTCATAGCCGACTCGTTGCGCGATAGGTACTTGAAGGACCCTCAGGTTGCTGTTGTGGTAAAGCAGTATTACAGCCGCACATTCTTCATACAGGGCGCAGTCAAAAAGCCAGGTGTTTATCAGATGGAAGGCCACCCCGCGCTGCTCAAACTGATTTCGGTCGCGGGCGGATTGGCTGAAAACCACGGCTCATTGGCATTCATCATTCGCGAGGTTAAGACCAACAAGAAACCCGATTCGCCGGCTGCCACCGAAGTAACGCCAAAACAAGCGTCGTCTCTTGTGGCCGATCAAACAGCCCAAGCTGCCAGCGCCGCCGAGGAAGCTCTTCCCGAGTACACGCTTAAGACGGTGAACATCAGCGGCTTGTACAAAGGACGGTTTGATCAGAATGCTTACGTCGAGCCGGGCGACATAGTCAACATACCACCATCCGATGTGTTCTTCGTCGCCGGAGAAGTAAATGCACCCGGACAGTTCCCGCTGAGTGAAGGGACCACAGTGCGTCAGGCCATCGCTCTCGCACAGGGCACAACCTTCAACGCCGCGCTGGGCAAAGGCGTCATCTTCCGTCAGGACATAGCCACGGGCAAACGGCTGGAGATCCCGATCGACGTCGGCGCGGTGATGAAGGGCAAGAAAGGGGTCGAAGACACTCCCATCCTTGCGAATGACATTGTCATTGTTCCGAACAGCCGAACAAAGACAATCGGCAATGCGGTACTAAAGGCAGTCGGCATGGGCGCCGCACAACGGGGCGTCGTCTACTGAGTTAATCGAGTCTCGCTCAGTTGGTGCAATTTCTGCAGCACTCGGTCGAGGAATCAGTTCCGCGAGCGGTAGCGAACCGAAAGTTCCTTTCCAGAAGTGACAGGGAGCAGCATTGATGCCAGATGAAATCTCCGAGCTGGAAAAGATCCCGCGTCAGACAGTAGAGGTATCCGCACGAGAGTCTTCGGGGATAAGGCCTCACTATCCCAGCTCCTACGGCTACGGGTACGGCACCGGCGGGGATGACCAGAAGATCCATTTGCGCGAATTATGGCGCACGGTTCGAAAGCGCAAATGGTTGATCACAACCATCGCCATTATCATCACCACCCTCGTGACGATCGACATGTATCGGACCAAGAACACCTACCAGGCGTCTACGTTGATCGAGATAGGCAAAGACATGACGACGCTCGGCAGGCCAGGGAGCATCTACGGAGACGATTACGACCCGTTCTACATGGTGAACATCAAGACCAAGATGCTGATGGTCAAGAGCCATTCTCTGCTCGAGGCCGTGATTATCGAAAGGCATCTGGATCAGAATCCCAAGTTTCTTCAGGCCGGGGGAAAAAACTCACTTTGGCAGGCTCTGAGAGCCATAGGCAACAAGGTAGGCATAAAAGACAAGGACGCAAACGAGCCGGCCAACTCCGATGCCGAAAATGCGGGTACCAGTCCTCCTGGATCTGATGACTCGGAAGACGAGAAGAAGCGGCTCGAGGCCTGCATCGGAGTTCTTGACAGCAACCTGACCGTTGAGCCCGTGAAAGAGACTCGAGCGCTCAGGATATCTTTCACTCACGCCGACCCCAAGATCGCCGCGGAAGTTACCAACGCGGTTGCAAGTACGTTTCTCGACCGCAACTTTGAAAACAAGACCGAGAAATTCCGCGGCGCCGCTAAGTGGTTGGATGACTCGACGCGAAGGCTAAAGGCGAAGGTAGAGGAAGCTGATCAAGCGCTGGCGAACTACACCCGGGAGCACGGGATCTTTGCTACGGACAAGGATGGCACACTGACCACCGCGAAACTGTCGAGCTTGCATGCGCAGTTGCTTCGCGCGCAGACCGACCGAATGCTCAAGCAATCGCTGTATGAAGAGGTCAGAGAAGGCCGAGTCGAGAAACTGCCGGAAGCCTACGCCGATATGCTGTTCAAGACGGCCCCTAAGGTGGCTGATCTTCAGAGGCAACTCAGTGAATTTGAGACGCAGGCCGCAGAGCTGCAAATCAAGTTCGGCCCCGAGAACCCTAAGCTGCGCGAAGTGCAATCGAAGATCACGTCGATTCGGGGCCAGATTGCGGAGAGCGGCAAGTCTCTCGAAGAGAAAGTGAAGAACGAATACGAGCGCGCGGTTCGCGAGGAGAACATGCTGAAGGCGGCGCTGACGCAAGCAAAGGGCGAAGCCATCCAGCAAAACCAGGACGCTATCCAATACAACCTGCTCAAGGGCGACGTCGACACCAACAAGACTCTCTACCAGGACTTTCTAAACAAGAGCAACCAGGCGCAGGCACAGGTTGTCGAACAACAGAACAACCTGCGAGTGATCGAACCCGCTCAAGTGCCAGGCTCGCCGGTTGGCCCGAGAAGGATGTTCACGATTCTGATCGGTTTCCTTCTTAGCACGGCGGCGGGGGTTGGCCTGGCGTTCCTGCTCGACTATCTCGACAACACCATAAAGACCGTCGATGACGTCAGCCGCTACGCGCAGCTGCCCGCGCTGAGTGTCGTGCCGGCGGTGGCCGGCAGCTCGCCTCGGGGGCTTGCGGCGAAGGGTCGGAAGGTACTCGGGAATGGCGGCTCCAGGCACGCTGACTCGGAGGCGGCATTCCAACTAGCCACGCTCGACAACCAATCGTCGGCGGCCGAGGCTTATCGTGTACTCAGAACTTCGGTCCTCCTGTCAGCCGCGGGACGGCCGCCCAAGACGATACTCATCACTAGCGGACAGCCCGGTGAAGGCAAGACCACGACGGTTGTCAATACGGCGATATCCCTGGCTCAGATGGGCGCATCGGTTCTGATAATTGATTGTGACCTCCGCCGGCCAACGACCCACAAAGTACTGGGCGTGGATCACACGCAAGGACTGTCGACTTACCTCTCACGCGAAGTGCCGCTCAACGAATTGATTCAGAAGCTGCCGATCGCCAATCTGTCTCTGCTGCCCTGCGGTCCGGTCCCGCCTAACCCAGCGGAGCTGATCATCTCAGAAAGGATGAAGGAGATGCTTCACGAACTAGCCGGTCAGTATGATCACATACTGATAGACTCGCCGCCGTTAATAAACGTGACCGACCCGGTGATCCTGTCTACGATGGTGGACGGAGTGATACTCGTGGTGCACGGCGGGAAGAGCACTCGTGATGTGGTGAGGCGGGCGCGCCAGGAGCTCTCGACTGTGGGAGCGAAGATATTCGGCGTGGTGCTCAACAACGTTGACCTGCGCCGGGATGGATACGACAACTATTACTACTTCCGTTATTATTCAGGCTACGGACAGGAAGGCTCGAAGAATCAAAACGTCGAGGCTAGACGCTAATGTCGTGTAAGATATGCCTCGCAAGTGAGTAGAGCGGCCACTTCTTAATACCTCAATTGATTGATGCAGGTCACTACCGAGATGACAAGCGAAGCCCGGGTGCTTGACGCCTGCAAGATTGCATCAGTTCGCCTTTATCAGTTACCTCTCATCCGAGATCCGCGCGGGTGTCTCTCCTACGGGCAGTACGAAGAAACGCTGCCCTTCTTGCCAAGGCGTTACTTCATTGTCTTTGATGTTGGCGAAGGCCAGACGAGAGGCGGACACGCGCACAGCACTGTGCATCAGCTCTTGATCTGCGTGAAAGGATCCTGTCTGGTTTCACTCGACGACGGCAACATTCGCGATGAAGTATTGCTCGACCGCCCCGAACTAGCTCTCTACCTTCCTCCTAAGATCTGGGCTACGCAGCAGCAGTTTTCTACTGACGCGGTGCTGATGGTCCTTGCCTCTGAAGCGTACGATCCCGGCGAGTACATCAGAGACTATGACGAATTCCTGAGGGTGACACGATAAGCATGACATCCGAAGTCCCGTTTCTCGACCTGGGACAGACCTATCTCGAAATCAAAGATGAGCTGGATGCCGCCTATCAGCGAGTCATGAACTCGGGCTGGTACATCCTGGGAGAAGAAGTCATTGCATTTGAAAAAGAATTCGCGCAGTACTGTGGAACAAAACACTGCGTCGGCGTTGGAAACGGACTTGAAGCTCTGCAGTTGATTCTTCGCGCCTACGGGATTGGCGTGGGCGACGAGGTGATCGTTCCGGCGAACACTTACGTCGCGACCTGGCTTGCGGTTTCCAAGGCCGGAGCAACCGTAGTTCCGGTCGAGCCGGACGAAAGAACTTACAATCTCGATCCTGGACGCATCGACGCTGCGATCACTCCGAAGACCAAAGCTGTGTTGCCCGTGCATCTCTATGGTCAGCCCGCGGACATGGATCCGATCAATGACATCGCACGAAGGCATGGCTTGAAGTTGATCGAAGACGCGGCGCAGGCTCACGGAGCACGTTACCGGGATCGCTGCGTTGGCGGTCTAGGCGATGCTGCGGGATGGAGCTTTTATCCCACAAAGAACCTGGGAGCATATGGCGACGCCGGCGCGGTGACGACTGATGACGACGAGATAGCCGCGAGGGTGCGTTTGCTGCGCAACTACGGATCGAAGAGCAAGTACTACAATGAGGAAAAGGGGATCAACAGCCGGCTTGATGAGCTACAGGCGGCGTTGCTTCGAGTGAGGCTTAAGCACCTGGACGAGTGGAACAGCCGGCGTGCCCGGATTGCAGCAAGGTATCTTGACGAGCTGCGAGAGGCCGACTTGATGTTACCGGGCGTCTGTGAGGGAGCCGACCCGGTGTGGCACTTGTTTGTGTTGAGGAGCAAGCGACGCGACGAGCTCCAGAGGTATCTGAAGAGCAAGGGTGTAAACACGTTGGTTCACTACCCGGTGCCGCCACATTTGCAGAAGGCTTACAGGGATTCGGTCTTCCCCGGACCATACCCGATCACGGAAGCGATTCATCACGAGGCGTTGAGCCTGCCAATGGGCCCCCACCTTAGTGATGCCGATGGGGCGCGCGTTATCCGGGCCGGGCTTCTATTCAAATAACAACACAGCCATCAAACGGCATAGACATTGTTTGGCCCTAGGAAACTGGAGAGTACGAACATGGCTGACTACATGGAAGAAAAA
>CAZOOE010000461.1:3994-5518 GCA_964581275.1 uncultured Clostridia bacterium | reverse complement strand
CATCGGCAACCCTACCAAACCTTTGTTCACGGTTGTCGGCGTCGTCGGGGATGTGAAGCAGGCGTCCCTCGCGGCCAGCGAAACGGATGCAGTGTACATCCCAGCCACCCAGTGGCATTTCGCGGACAACGAAATGTCGATCGTGGTTCGCGGGCGTGGTGACGCGGCGCTCGCCACCGCCATAAGAAACGCGATCTGGTCGGTGGACAAGGATCAGCCTGTTGCTCGCATCGCCACGATGGACGAGTTGCTCGCTGCATCGGCCGGCGAGCGGCGCTTCGCGCTGATCCTGTTTGAGACGTTTGGCCTCACCGCTCTCGTGCTCGCCACTATCGGCATCTATGGTGTCCTCTCCGGCAGCGTCACTGAACGCACACGCGAGATCGGGGTGCGCTTGGCGTTGGGCGCGCAAAGACGGGATGTGCTCGCTCTGATTTTGCGGCAAGGATTCACACTCACGCTTGGCGGGGTCGGCATCGGGTTGCTGGCCGCGTGGGCGGTGACACGGTTCCTGACTGCGTTGCTTTATAGGGTGAGTTCGACCGAGCCCATCATCTTCGGCGGCGTTGCCCTCTTGTTGACAGTCGTAGCGCTACTTGCTTGTTATCTGCCCGCGCGGAGAGCGGCGAAGGTCGATCCGTTGGTAGCGCTACGGCACGAGTGAAACCAATGTTCGATTCATTCCGAACAACGAGCTTTCACTTCTGGCTCTGGTTGATCCGAGTGATTGGCGTGATGGTGCCGCGTCGACTGCGTGCCGACTGGCGCCAGGAATGGGAAGCCGAACTGAGCTACCGCGAAGGATTGCTCGGGGATTGGGACAGACTCAGCTGGAGCACCAAACTCGATTTGCTTCGTCGGAGCCTCGGCGCGTTTTGGGATGCGCTCTGGCTCCAACACCTTCGATTGGAGGACGACTTGTTTCAAGACTTGCGATACGGCGCGCGAATGTTGCTGAACAAACCCGGGTTCAGCCTTGTTGCGGTGCTCACGCTGGCCCTCGGGATCGGCGCGAATACGGCAATGTTTACGGTGGTCGACGCTGCGCTGCTTCGCTCGCTGCCTTTCAGGGACCCTGGGCGGTTGTTCCAGCTATGGGAAACCCGCCGCACTGGGGAACTAAAACAGTTGGATGCTTCCTATCCGGACTATCTCGATTGGGGAAGCCAGTCCGAAGCAATCGAAAGTATTTGCGGTTACACAGGTTGGGGCGGATCATTCACGCTCACCCGCCGGGGCGAGCCCGAGCGTATCGACGGAGCGCGAGTAACCGCGAGCTTCTTTTCGGTGCTTGGGGTCGAACCCATTCTTGGCCGGTCGTTTGTCCCTGATGAAGAGCGAACCGGGGCGAGGCCGACGGTTATCCTGAGCTACGGACTTTGGCAGCGGCGATTCGGCGCTGACCCAAACATCGTCGGTGACATGCTAACGCTGGATGGAGACGGCTACACGGTGTTGGGGGTCTTGCCTCGGTGTTTCCAATTCGCTTCAATGGGAAACCGCGAACTCTGGGTACCGCCGCGT
>CAZOOE010000461.1:0-3984 GCA_964581275.1 uncultured Clostridia bacterium | reverse complement strand
CCCTTTGGCAAAAGCCGAAACTCAGACAGCAACAATTGCCGCGCGCATTGAAAACGAGAATCCCGACACGCACACCGGGGCGGGGATCAAGATCGTGCCTCTGCACGATCAGATAGTCGGGTCTGTGCAATCGTTGCTGTTCGTCTTGCTTGGGGCCGTCGGTTTGGTGCTGCTCATTGCCTGCGCCAACGTGGCGAATCTTCTTCTGGTTCGCGCTGCGGCGCGGCGAAAAGAGATCGCTATCCGCTTAGCACTCGGCGCTACGCGATGGCGGTTGGTGCGGCAACTGTTCAGCGAGAGCTTGTTGCTCACCTTCGTCGGCGGAATCATTGCGGTTCTTTTGGCGCAGTGGGGCGTGAAACTCCTGATCGCCGCCATACCTGTGGCGCAACTTGCGGCGATGCCTTACCTGCAAGATCTGAAGATCGATGCACAGCGATTCACTTCCTCTTTCGTCGATGCAAACAAATTCTATTTTGAACGTGACCCCATTCGTCCGTTTCCCCTGCAGCCGCATCAATCGGGCGAGATGCTCTTGAGCGCCTGTTGAACCTGAGAATAGTCCGGTTTCAACCTCAGCGCGTCCCTATAGTGCTGAACGGCTTCTCCCGCCCTGCCGGTCTTCGCCAGGAGTTTACCGAGTCTGAAATGAGTTTGAGCGGACATTGAGTTGTCCGAGATCAGCCCGAGCGCCATGACGTAGGAGGCGATTGCTTCTTCAGTTCGACCTTGCTGCTCGTACGCCGCGGCCAGATTCGCGTGAGCAGAGCCGTAATTCTGATTGATCTCGATCGCCTTAGAGAAGTTGGCGATTGCTTCATCCAGTCTGCCCTGACTGGCGAGCGCCGCCCCGAGTTTGTTATATGCGTCGGTGAACTTCGGATTTATCTCGATAGCTTTTGAGAACTGGTCAATCGCTTCGTCCAGGTTGCCACGCTGAACAAGCATCATTCCCATGTTGTGCCTGGCCGGGGCGAACCTCGGATTGATTTCCAGTGCCGCCGCAAAATGCCCCTCGGCTTCGTCGAGCTTTCCTCGCTGTGCCAGCAACTCGCCGAGGTTGTTATTCGCAACGTAGTTGTTTTGTGTCACCGCAAGCGCGCGCTGAAAGAGCGAGAAGCTATCGCTCCAATAGCTGGCTTGAAACCGAGTCGCGACCGTGAGCCCAATCAACACGCAGGCGCTGACAACCGCCAGGCGATTCGCACGACGCTCGCTTCCCTTCGCCCAATCTCCCAAGCCCCAGGCGATCGTAACGAAGATTCCGATTAGCGGTATGTAAGCATACCGGTCCGCTCGCGACTGGAGTCCGACCTGCACCACGCCGATTGCGGGAACCAGCGTGCCCAGGTACCACAGCCATCCTACTGGCAAGTATCGAGACTGTTTCGCTCGCCAAAAGACTAGGGCGCTGACGCCGACCAGCGCGAGCGCTGAGAGACTCAATTGCCACAGCGGAAGCGATGAAGGGTGAGGGTAGAAGACCGCCAATCGAAACGGCCAGATCTCGTCGCGCAGATAATCAGCGTAAGACACCAGAGCATTCTCGAATCTAATGAGCACCGGGAAGGCTTCCGTCGTCCCCACTGCGCCTCCGGCCTGTTGAGCCTTGACGGTGATCACGCTGCTGAGTACCGCGAGTAGTAACAACGGCGCCTTCTCAAGCGCAAGCTTACCGATGTTTCGGCTCATATAAACCTGACCAACCTCGGCCTTCTTGACGCGTTTCCTTTTCTTTCTTGCTTTTTCCTCGACGGCCTCGTGAGGGGGTCTAATCCTGTTGAGCGGCCAATAGTCCAAGAGAAGCAGCGTGAATGGAAGAGTCACGACCATCGGCTTGCACATGAGTGCCAATACGAATGTAATGAAGACTATCAGATATCGGTTCCACGCCGGCTTGCGCGCATACCAGACGTAAGCGTGGGTGGTCAGAAGCCAGAACAACGTGCTCAATACGTTCTTGCGCTCAGCCACCCACGCTACCGACTCGACGTTGATCGGATGAACCGCGAACAGCGCAGCTACGAGCGCGCTCTGCCACACAGCGCCGGTCATCACCTGCAACATCCAAAACAGCAGCAGGACATTGGCCACGTGAAGCAGCAGGTTAGTGAGAAGGTGGCCGGAGGCCTTCAACCCGAACACCTGCGAATCCAGAATGTGAGACAGCCACGTCAGCGGATGCCAGTTCGCGGCCACAGTTGAGGTGAACGCCCAGGCCACGTTCTCCCAGCTCAGGCCGCTCTGGACGTGTGCATTACCGACTACATAAACATCATCATCGTAGTTGACAAAGCTGTGGTCCTTGAGCTGCCAGTAGGCCGTGGTTGTCAGTAGGGCTAGCGCGATGGCGATGAGCCATCTCTTGTCAGATTGCTTTTTGGCCGGCATTTCTAGTGGAGCATTTGATATCACCCCGTGTTCAAGTCGCACAAGGGCTATCGCGCGCTCCTGTCTCGGAGATACTAAAGCACTTTCATCTTCAGAAGGGGCATATCTTCAGCCGTTCAGTGTAGAGGCAGCCGAACAGTACTCTGCGCTTCACCATCTATTGATGAAAGTGTAACCCAAAGAATCGGGCTTATCTCATCGAAGTCAATCCTCCGGATGGGTGTAGGCGCTGAACTGGCGCAGCATCTCTTTCGCGCGGAGTTGCGAGGCCAACGCTTCGTCGAAACGCCCCGGCGCTTGCTGGCTCACGTCGACACCGCTGATAATGACCGCAAGTCCTTGCTCCTAATTTTTTCATTGACGCCATTTTTGACCCTATGTAGAATGCTTGCTAGATAGAATCCTTTCTAGATAGGATGCTATGTAGAGAGAGAACAATCTAAGGAGCTCTGAATGGGCAAAGGATTTCTCACCTACTCGTCGGCGATCATACTTCAGGCCGTCGCCAACGGTTACCTGTACGGCTTCGACATCATTGATATCACCGGGGTCCCGGGCGGCACAGTCTACCCGGCGCTCCGTCGCCTCGAAGACGCCGGACATCTCACCTCGAAGTGGGAAAAGCAAAGTATCGCCGAGGCCGAGCCGCGCCCGCCTCGCAAGTACTATGAGCTGTCACGCGCCGGGCGAGAAGCCTTAGCCGAAGCAGTCAAACGCTACCGACTCCTGGACCAGTCGCAGCCGAACAAGAGACGCGAACCAAAACCGTCACGCGCGTGAGGTCAAGGCCGTGCCGCTGCTCTCTAGCCGCAAACGACTCGCTGTGTGTCGCACGGTGTCGCGTTGGAACCGGCGCGGCGCGCAACAAAAGTTTGATCCGATGATCGCGTTGCGACGCGAATAGACGCGATGGCCAATTCAATTCCCACAACGCGGTTTCGTTTCTGGGTGTGGCTGATCCGCGCGATCGGCGTCCTAGTGCCGCGAAGGCTTCGCGCCGATTGGCGCCAGGAGTGGATCGCGGAGTTGCAGTACCGTGAAACGTTGTTGGCCGAGTGGGAACGACTCGACTGGCGTCACAAACTTGACCTGCTGTGGCGCAGTACAAGTGCCTTTTGGGATGCTCTTTGGTTACAGCCCGAAAGATTGGAGGACCGGATGTTTCAAGACTTGCGTTATGGGATCAGGATGTTGCTAAAGAGCAAGGGCTTCACCGCTGTGGCCGTGCTCTCGCTTGCGCTCGGCGTCGGCGCGAATACTGCGCTGTTCACTGTAGTAGACGCGGTTCTGCTAAAGACTCTTTCGGTCAAAGACCCGGAGCGGTTGGTGCTTTTTGAATGGCAAGCTGGGCGACCGTTCAGGACGAACGGGATGCGGGGAACCTTCGTTTCCGGGCCTCCCAACACTCGTGGCGCTTCGATGTTTCGCTACGACACGTATCAAAAGCTACAGACTGTGCGCTCGCAATCTACTGAGGGTCCGCTCACTGATTTGTTCGCTTTCGCTCCCATCTACGAGTAGATCTCGGTGGTCGACGACTCCTTGAACAAAAACAAACTAAAGGCAGGCAGTGGAGGCCTAGTGCGACGGTCC
>CAZOOE010000460.1:0-5522 GCA_964581275.1 uncultured Clostridia bacterium | reverse complement strand
TTCTGGCCGGCGGTCTCTCCGTTGATTTGCTTCATAGCAGTTGCTCACCGGGGACGCTACAAGTGCCCTGTTGAACCAGTCAAACAATCGAACTCAGCGTTCTTAACACTGCTTCGACCAACAGATGTACCTCCCAAGGATTGGTGATATACTCCGCATCGTCAATTCTGAAGGTATTTCCCGCAGAGCCTGCAATGCAGGAGAACAATTTGAGTCATAGGCAGATACTTGAGATTTCCACAGACCTCAGCAGGAGGTGGCAGATGGACTCCAGAAAAACCGCATCTGGTTGCATCGGCATTGCAATCCTTATTGCGCTTTGCCTCGGAGGTTACGCGGCAGGCCAGGACAACTCCCAAACGCCAGCGCCAAAGATCATTCGCAAGTCGACGTTGGAAGGATCTGCAACACATCGTGTCGAGCCTGTGTACCCTCCCCTCGCGAAGGCGGCGGGCGTATCGGGATCCGTCGCGGTCGAAGTGACGATAGACGAGGACGGCAACGTAATCGCGGCCCGGGCTATCGGCGGCCATCCGTTGCTCAAAGATCCGGCTGTCGCAGCAGCACGCAGCTGGAGGTTTACGCCAACCCAACTGAGCGGCCAGAAAGTAAAGGTAATCGGAACGCTGACCTTCAACTTCGGCCTACCCGACGACAATCAGAGGCCCAACAACCCCGACGACGCCGACATCGAAACCGCAAAGAAAGCCGTCAAGGCAAACGCATATTCTCCGGAAGCTCATTTCAAGCTTGCTGAAGCTTATGCAGACGAGGACTTGAATGATGATGCGATAGCGTCCTACAAGCGCGCGATCGAATTGAAGCCGTCCTACCGCGAAGCCTACCAACGGTTGGCCTCTGTCTATGAGCGGCAGAGCCAGCGAGATGACGAGGTCGATGTGTACCGGAAGGCAATCGCCGCTCTACCCAATGACGTCGTCTTATTGGAAACGGCGGCCCGGGCAATGAGCGAGACCGAGCGTTATGCTGAGGCGATAGACGTTCAAAAACGGGTTGTTCAAATCAAAGCGGATGACGCGAATGCGATCATGACTCTCGGTTCTTACATGTTCCGGGCACGTAGATATCAGGACTCGATCGCGGCCTTTCAAGAATCAATTCGCATCCGCCCGAAGAATGCTTTCGCTTATCACAACATCGGCGCGGCCTATATGAATCTATCGAGGTACGAGGATGCCATCGAAGCATACAGCCAGGTTCTAAAAGCGGAGCCCGGCTACGGTCAGGCGGACAAAATCCACCAAGAGATGGGGAGCGCGATGCTCCGATCGCGCGGAGCGGCCGCATCGATCGAGGAGTTCAAGCGGTCAATTGAGATCAACCCGCGCAACCAACGAGCGCATTTGGAAATGGGCGCCGCGTATCACAGTCTGGCGCGCTACGAGGACGCCGCTGAATCTTTAAAAAAGGCGATAGAACTGGAACCCCGAACGGCTTCGCCACACAACGGTCTTGGGGATGTTTACCAGCATCTGGGTCGCAATGCGGACGCGGAGAAAGAATTTCGTGAAGCCATCAAGGTCGAACCTGAAGCTGTCCAGGGCTATATCGAACTGGCCTCGATACTTTACTTGCAAAACGAATTGGAAGAAGCCGACCGCGCTGTGCGCCAGGCCATGCAACGCCTCCCAAAAAACACAAACGGCTACGCTTTGGTTTCCACTTTGCTTCAACATCAGGGTCACCGCGCTGAGGCAGACGCCGCGTTGCAAAAGGTCCTTCAAATGGACCCAAATAACGCGCTCGCGCTTAACAACCTTGGCTACTCGATGGTTGAACGCAATGAGAAGTTGGACGAGGCGTTGGCGATGATACAGCGGGCAGTCAAGGCGGAACCCAAGAATGGTTCGTATTTAGACAGCCTTGGGTGGGCCTACTACAAATTAGAGAAGCTCGACGAAGCGGAGCGCTACCTTACCGAAGCTTCTCAATTCGCGACGTCACCAGTAATCCTCGATCATCTCGGGGATACCTTTCAGAAGCGCGGAAAGACTGCGCAGGCGCGGGATGTGTGGCAGAAGGCACTGATGCTCTCGATAAACAGCGACCTGGCAACCAGAATCAGGGAAAAGCTAAACGCGTTAAGCAGCAAGTGACGCGACGATTCAGTTTCACGATAGTAGACTCTTGATCCTCTCAATGATGTCACTCGTCGAGGAGCCTTCGACATAGGGGAGCGTTAAAACCCTGCCGCCTGACGCTTCGACTTCCTGACGACCTATAATCTGATCCACCGGCCAGTCCCCGCCTTTTACCAGCACGTCGGGTAACAGTTCGGCGATCAACTCGCGCGGCGTTTCTTCATCGAAGATGGTAACGTAATCAACAGCTTCCAATGCGGCGACCACTTCTGCGCGCTCCCGTTCGTTCAGTATCGGTCGGCCCTTTCCCTTGAGAGCACGAGCCGACCGGTCGCTGTTTAGAGCCACAACCAGCGCATCGCCCAGCACGCGAGCCTCCGCTAAATAGCGAATGTGGCCAGGGTGAAGCAAATCAAAACAGCCGTTGGTAAAGACTAACGACCTGCCTTCACGTCGCAGCCGCTCGCGCTCACGAATCAATTGATGCCGATCGACTATCTTGGTCATCGGTGGCTATCTTGGTGGGCGCCGTTCTGGTTTTACCGAATCAACTTGCAGAGCGAAAACGGAGGGCTTTGGTCGCCGTTGCTCGACCACCACACGCCCTCCGTTATCGCCAGCCAAGAGTCAAACCTGCTGCTAGTACTTTTGCAGGATCAAGTCTGGACCGACAAGGCCGGGCCCGTCACCATGAACGTTAGTTGGAGAGTCAAAGTGATCGTGCACCTTATGCGCGGCGTACCAGACAACCACATCCTGGTTCTCTATGGTTTCGGGGATTTGGTTTACGAACTGGTCGATATGCGCATCAGTTCCGCCGCCGGTTCCCGCGTCGTCTATCTCCAATGGAAAATGGCTGCGGAGCAGCCAGAGGTCCCCATGACTATACTTGTCATAATTCCCGTCTTGGGGACCTGGCTTTATCGACACACCCTCCCCGGTCACCGAATTCGACACCAGCCAGTACTGATCGGGGGAGAGCCGAGCGCGCATCGATTCGGTCCCAATCGTCTTCAACGACGACTGATAAAACTCGGCGACCGAGTTGTTGGCCGCCGTGACTATATCGAAGTCGAACCGCCAATAAACGTGATGGATGTGCCCCTGGCAGACGCAGGAATTCGTAATCATACCGAAGCCGAACCGTGGCGATATGATGCCCTCGTCGCCGAACGTCCACTTGCTGATGTATCGATACCATCCCGCGTTCAACTCGCTGACCAAAGTTACTTCTTCTCTGTCATAAATCGCGATCCCGCGGAAGTTGCCGGTGTCCGTGCCATTGTCCAGGACAGTCTGAGGCTCGTCGGTGCATAACATGATACCTCCGCTACCGCTGTCTCCTACGACGTAACTGCCGTTGGCTACAAACATTCCCTCCTGCCACGCCCAATCTCGGTACGGGCCACACACGTTCCGATAGTACTGCACGTTGAGAATCGGGACGTTCGCGCGAGACAGGACCATTTTGCCCCGATATTTCACGTCCCGCAGTTCTATGCCCGATCTGTTGCTTCCTGAAGAAGCCGACGGCCTGATACACAGGAATTCCCAGATCACGTCCGATCCGCGACTGATGGTGACCTGATACTGCCCGGAAGTGCCGGCGGAGGTTGTCGGCTGACCAGCGGTCGGCACGCCGCAGTTCAGGTCGGGTGCCGCCTTCGAGGTCGGGGGAGCGCCGCCCTCGTAGCGCAACACGGATTCGCGAATCATATTCACCCCGACGACCTCATTTGAAGCCGGCCCATCCTTCGACATAAGACCGACGGTAAGAGTTCGTTCGGCCTTCCCGGCCGGAAGATTGATATCGACCAGCGGTGGCATCGAGGGATAGGGCTGAAGCGAACCGTTCCGAATCGCCGGTCCGAACGTCGGGTCTTTCGATACGATGCTCACCGCGGCCTCGAACTCTTCGGGACTTGGAACCGGCTGCTCCGACGACACCGATACTTCGACGGCGGGATTCTTGAAGCGTCCGCTGGCGATGATGGCCTGATTGCTTGTGTAGTTGAAGAATGTTGCTCGATAGCGGCTGGGCGGCCCCGGCCTCGCATCTTTTGTTCCGTTTTCCAAAAGATCGAATGACAGCATGCGATAGTTCTTGCCGGCCAGATACGGTTGCAGCGTTCGGCTCTTAAGCAATCCGGTTTTTGTCTCGTCGATTGTCGGCTGGTCCGGTCCCCAGGGTGTGACCGTTATTGTGTGTGCGCCCTGTGTTTTCTCCCGAGGTCGCTCGGCGGTCTTCTCGCTCGCCAGCGAACTAAGCACAGCGAATGAACCCCCGACCAAAAGAGCCGTTCCCGCCCATAAACCCAGCCATCGTCGCATCGTGTCTCTACTCTTCACTTAAGATCTCGGGGGGATTGTCGGAAATGCATTGGTATCATAGTGCGAAGAGCGGGGTCAAACCCCTACTACCATCGCAAATCAACACTCGCGGATTCGAACCGCGTAGCAAATAGTAGGATTGATTTGGGTCTGGTGCGTTTAAGGTTCTGGATCGCTCGAGGCGTGGTCACCGAAGATTGGCAGATGCGTTACTACTCACTTGGCGTCACAACAAAGCTCATCATCCGGACCTTATGCCGCGGCCATGGTGTCTTGTGGCGCGTTGCGCGCATAATGCTGATGGTCTGTGCGACCACCCTGTTGCTCACTATGGCGTTTGAAGACAAGTTGATCTACTTCCCGTCCAAGTTCCCTGAGGGCTCCTGGAGTATCCGCGAAACCTGCGCTCGCGAAGGAGAGATCGTGCCTAGGGTTGAGGACTGCCAATTTCGAGCGAGCGACGGAGTCACGCTTCACGGTTGGTATTGCACGCCGCTTCGTTGTGAAGGTGGCGCGGGCGTCCAGGCCGAAGCCGGTATGGTGCTTCTGTGGTTCCACGGAAACGCCGGGAATATCAGCAACCGGTACGATATGATGCGCGAGATGATGGAGCTGCCAGTCCAGGTGTTCATCATCGACTATCGTGGCTACGGCAAGAGCGAGGGTAAGCCTAGCGAGAAGGGATTGTATCTCGACGCTCGGGCGGCATGGGATTACCTCACCAAAGTGCGTGGCGCCGCGCCTGAAAGAGTCGTGGTCTTCGGAAAGTCGCTGGGGGGCGTTCCGGCGATCGATCTCGCGAGCCAGGTCAAACCAGCTGGCCTGATCGTCCAGTCGAGCTTCACATCCGCGGGAGATATGGCTGCTACGGTCTTGCCGTTCCTGCCTCGAGTCTTCCTACATACGAAAATGGATTCGGTCAGGAAGATAGCCCGAGTCAATTGCCCAAAGCTCTTCATCCACAGCCAGGCGGACGAGGTTGTCCCCTATTAGCTAGGCCGCCGCCTGTATGAAGCTGCACCCGAGCCTAAGGAGTTCTACGAAGTGAAAGGCCCGCCGCACAACCCAACCCACCCCCGCGCCGGAAGG
>CAZOOE010000459.1:0-5524 GCA_964581275.1 uncultured Clostridia bacterium | reverse complement strand
AACATTGCTGACAGCCTGCTGACAGCGACATCGAACGAGCTATTGGCGAACGGCAGATCATCAGCGGAACATTGTTGGAAATGGATATTCGTTAGTCCACGCCGGCCCGCTTCCGATTGAGCACTTTCGACCATGCCGGCGACAGGATCGGTGTACATGACCGATCCAGTTGGCCCGACGATACCGGCGATGGTGAGCGACGGCTCCCCGCTGCCGCCACCGATATCGAGAACCTTCTGCCCGATACCAATTCCCGCTTCCCGGATTAGACCAGACGTCAGCGGCGCGAACATTTGCGCGATGAGCGCCCGGTACTTGTCCCAATACCGGGCCGAAGTTTGCCACGCCTCCAGCGTCTGCTTGCTCTGCTGCTCAGGATTGATCTCTTTCATTCAATCTTTGTTGCCTGCCAGCGGACGGCCCCGAAAGCTTTCGGGGTTCCTTCGGGAATCATTATTGCGTCTCGCCACTCTCAACACTCGACCATCAACTCTCAATCTGATTACGTTTCCCGCCGCGCGCTAATACGAAGCACAGCTAAAAGTAACCAAGGAGATAAAGGCGCGGGAATCTGTTCCGCAATTTTAGCGCTTCAAATCAGATGCGATTTCGGCGAACTGGGCGAGCGCGGCTTGGAGGTCTTCGACGATTTCCTGCGCGATTACGTCAGGCGCGGGAAGGTTGGCGCTGTCTTCGAGTGACTCATCCTTCAACCAAAAGATGTCGAGATTAAGTTTATCGCGCTTGGTTAGCTCTTCGTAGCTAAAACTCTTAAAGCGCTCGGCTTCTTTTCGCTCGTGACGATTTCGTTGTAGCAACGGCGCTGTGTCGCCGTTCTTTCCACCAAAGTAACACGCGACAAAGTCGTCGAGGTCGCTGCGCTTTAGCGGGTTCTCCTTAAGTGTGAAGTGTTTGTTGGTGCGAAGATCGTAAATCCAAAGCGTCTTTGTCCAGGGTTTTTCCGCGGCCGGTTTGCGATCGAAGAAGAGGACGTTGGCCTTGACTCCTTGAGCGTAGAAGATGCCGGTGGGCAGTCGCAGCAACGTATGAACGTCGGCTTGTTTGAGTAACTCGCGTCTGACGGTCTCGCCGGCGCCGCCTTCGAAGAGAACGTTGTCAGGCACAACAATCGCGGCGCGGCCGTGCTGCTTCAGAATCGTGAAAACGTGCTGAAGGAAGTTGAGCTGTTTGTTGCTCGTGCTCGCCCAGAAATCGTCGCGATGCACGACGAGCGATTGTTTCTCTTCGTCGCCCGCTTCGTTCACAATCGTGACGCTGCTTTTCTTTCCGAACGGCGGATTGGTTAGCACCATCTCGTATTCACCGTGCCTGCCGGCAAGCGCGTCCTTCACCATCACCGGAACGTGCGTGGCATCGCTACCTATGCCGTGAAGCACAAGGTTCATGCAACAGAGTCGCGCGACGCTATCGACCAACTCAACACCGCGTAGCTGCTCGGTGTTCAGAAAGGTGAGCTGCTTCTTATCGAGTTTGTTATGATCGCGAATGAACTCGTGTGCAATGAGAAGGAAACCGCCGGTGCCGCAGGCCGGATCGCAAACCGTGTGACCCGGTTCAGGATTCATCACATCGACGATGGCGCGGATAAGCGGACGCGGAGTGAAGTATTGGCCGGCGCCGCCTTTCACGTCCTCGGCGTTCTTTTGCAGGAGCCCTTCGTAAGCGTCGCCTTTCACGTCAGTATCGAGCGACGACCATTCTTCCCGGTCGATCAAGTCGGCGATCAGCCGGCGCAACTTCGCCGGGTCCTGGATTTTGTTTTGCGCCTTACGAAAGATGACGCCGATCAATCCCGGTTCTTTGCCGAGTTCTTCCAGCGTATGGCGATAATGAATCTCCAATTCATCGCCGTCGCGCTTCAATAGCTCCGGCCACGAATATTTCTCCGGAATCGGCGACTTCTTGTTGAATGGCGGCCGACTCTGCTCGTCCGCCATTTTGAGGAAGAGCAAGAACGTTAACTGCCCGACGTAATCACCGTAGGAGAGGCCAACATCCCGAAGGATGTGGCAGTAGTTCCAAAGCTTTTGAATAAGCTGCGAGGGGCCTGGCGCCATTGCTATGTCTCGGTTGTGGGGATAAGACTCGACAGCCTCTCTTGAAGACCGTTCTCCGCGATCCATGCCGCGAGCTGCGCGTCGGTGACTATGCCGGTTCGACGGACTGCCTGTGCAACTGTCCAAAATTCAAAGCTCTCTTTCACCTCATAATTCCGACCAGCGGCAATCGTCGCCTGTAGTTGGTCCTGGGTCATATACTGAACAAGGGGTTCGATTACTGTTTTCGCCTTATTATTTGCATCGTTGAAATTTCCCGCCTGGGCATAAACAGCTGTACACCTGTCAATCAGAGCCGAATCTGGCGCGTGCTTCACCTGACTGACGAGACTCGCCAGCTCGTCATCAGACGAATTGTTTAGCCTATTGATTGCTAGGTCACGCAAGCGGGAAACTCTCAGTGCTGCCAAGACCGACACGTGTTCAGCTGGCGGCATAGTACGGACGTAGTTTTCCAATTTCACCCATGTCGCTTGTTGTAATCTCGCCTGCAGATCCTGATAAACTACGAGCAGCCACACAATTCGAGAGAATGAGTCGTCGGGGCTGCCGAATACCGCATCATCGAACTTCTCATCGAGTAGCTTCTTTACAGTCGCAGGGTGCATGCGTTCTGCGATTTGCGCTGCGGCGAGTCGCTGCATCATCCTTTTCTCTGGCAGAGCTTCTCGCATGAGCGATATCAACCCGCCGAGTACAAACTCCCGGACTACATTCTCTTTAGCTCGCGGAAGCGGTGTAGCCTTGAGGACATGTTCTGCGTCGGCGACAACGATGGGGAAGTAATCGGAGTCAACGGTCTGCTGTAACGCAGTCAGCGCTGCTTTTCCCTGCACCGGCGGCCGTTGTAACACATGCTCAACCGCGTTCCGTAGATGGAGCCGTGCGAGTTCTGGTGGCGGCGTGTAAACCTCGGTTTCTCGGTTCAGGTTTGGATGACCGCATCGATTTCGATCGTCGAATAACCGCGCCAGATCACTCATCTCCTGAATGGTGATTAGTTCAAACTCATCTTGGGCCATTGTTAACACCTCCCGCTCGAATTTTAGTGCGGCCTCGGTGTCTCTCTTTTTCTGGATGATATCGAATTCAGAAACCCGTTTCGCCGCTCCCACATCCCCGGCTAGCCCGAGTTCACGCAGCTTGTCTATGAAGTCATAAACTAGTGCAATCCACGTTAGAATTACGCAGGCTCGATGAGCCCCAATATGATAGCAATCGACTGCTTCTTTGATGTAGGCCCGGGCACTCGCGCTTCGACATCGCTGCACTAGTTCTTCAAGATCAACAAGCGAGAGCATGTCCGGACGTTTGGGAATGGCACTCGAACGCGTCCCCGAGAACGCCCTGACGGAGCCGAGTAGAGCGAAGCATGTTCGTGGCCACTGTTGCCTGTAGTTCTTCCGTCACGCTGAAGCTCCGCTCCGCTTCCGCGACAATGCGCGCTTGCTCATTTAACGGAGGGAGCGGGACAGGAAGTGCTTTTAATATGCCTAAGTTCAGGATCTCCATCGTTCCGCCGTGAGCAGCCAGCTTGAAGAAAGTGCGAGCCGTCGATGACTCAAGGAAAATCTTGATGAACTTCGGGTTCACGCCAGACCGGCTCAGGCTCAATTTCAGCAGGCGTGGATTGATAATACCGGGCGCAGAGTCGCTTGGGAGAATCAAGACCTTGCCGGTTGTGCCAACGAGACTGATGAGAATGTCACCAGGGCTCGCCTCACAACTTTGCAGTTTCTTGAACAGCTCACGTGAAATGAAGTAATCACCGAAATATGGGTCGCCTCTGATGACCTGCTCCTGTCCATAGATTTTGAAACCTGTCGCCGTGTAAACAGACTTTTTCAACGAACTCCCAAACGGCCCCGCCTTAATTGCATGTTTAGTTCCGCCTGCGAGCTGTTCGAAGCCTGTCCAAACCCATCCCTTCGGGAGATCAACTTCTGAAGGCTGCTGTGGCGCAACCGGTTCTTTGTATTTGCGTTTGCCGTTCCATTTCTCGCGACGCTCTTTGAGGATGCGCTGCAAGAGTTGTTCGCCGGTTTCGTAGTCGCGATTTTCTTTGCGGGCGAGTTCGGCTTCGGTAGGAACGAGGCGGCCTTCGCAGGCGGCTTTGAGCACGCTGACTCGATAGCGCCCCAAAGCGGTCTGCACTCGCTTCAGCGACGCTACTCCTGCATCCAATCGCGTGAACTGCTTCTCAATCTCGGCGACGATTCGCTTTTGGTCGTCGTAATCAGGAACTGCAACTTCCTTTGCATTGTAATCGTCACGACTAAGTCCAGGAATCGCGGTAGACCGGTCCATTTTCCTGAGCTGAAGATGGTCTAGGAGATACTTGAAAAATCGAAGGTCTTTGCCTTCGGCTGCCTCGGCGAAGTAAACGGTGTCGATCGGCCAACATGCCTCTTCGCTGTAGTGTGTCGCGCCGACTGTTCCCTTTCTGCCAACGATTAGGGTCGGTCCATTTGTAAGGGCACGATTGAATTTGTCGATGATACCACTAGAACCGTATACAGGCGTGTCTTCGCGAACGACGCCTGCTTTGTTCGTGCGGGGCTTCCCATAGCGAATCGGCAACGCTTCACCCAGTGTCGTGTGCTGCCAATTCGCGCGGTCGTTCACGATTTCGATTTCTTACTCCCACGCGATGCTTCGACTTCAGAACCGTCCGGCGCTTTGATTCTAATGGATGACAATCCATGCAATAGCGTATCGGAAATGGCCTGCGGATGAATGTCGGTATCAGGTGAGGAAGAATAAGCAAAAAGATTGCGCGACAAGTCCTGCAAGAGCTCGTTAGGAATCTCCTTATTGCGTTGTTGGGCGTCGCGTACTGCTTCTAACAGCCATGAAGATCGTCCAATGTCGATTAACAGAGCTCGATTACGGAAATCTTCCTCTGCATGTTGTCGCGCCCACGCTGACGACCAACGGATGAAGTAAATCAAGAAGCTCGTAAAGGCTGCGATTGGTAGGGCGGCCTTTAGCGTAATCGCTGCCCACTGCCACCACTCAAGTTTCGCAACATCGGCCGCGTTCTTCAATAGATCGTAATTGTGATAAATCGAATAGGTCGCCCAGAGGCTCGTTACAATGATGCCCGCAATGTACGCCCAAGCAACAGGGCGTCGTTTGGAAGCTGTTCCCTTTGTAAGCGTCCAGTCCTGTAACCAGCTCTTCACTTGCTGGATTTGTTCATCCTGTTTTTGACGGGCGACATAGCCTGCCTCCTTCGTGTTGAAGGCTGCTTCACGTTCAGCGAAAGCTTTGATGCGTTCCGCGTGCTCCTTATCGCGTGCCTCTTGTTCGGTCCGAAATTTTTCGCGCTCTTGGTTCAGTTGCTCACGCAAGTCTGCCTCGAGCTTTTCAAATCGTTTCGCGCGTTCCATATCCAGCTCGGCCTTCTTTTCACACTCGTCATCGTCTATTTTGTCGGCTGGAAG
>CAZOOE010000458.1:0-5533 GCA_964581275.1 uncultured Clostridia bacterium | reverse complement strand
CGTCGTCGTCTCTGGCTAATGTGACTTCTGGGGCCGGAATGGTTCCGACTATGATTGTTGACTGAGTGAATTGCCGATGTTAGATGGACGGCGGTCGAACTGATTTTCGAACCGCAAACGAAAATCCGCAATCAGAAATCGCTATTCGGAGTTGAGATGCCTGACTTCACCCTGGGAATAGAAGAAGAGTTTCAAATAATCGACCCGGTCACCCGAGAGTTACGTTCGCACATCACCGAGATGATCGAGGAAGGGCAAATGATCCTGGGCGAGCAGGTCAAGCCCGAGATGCACCAGTCGATGATCGAAGTCGGCACCGGCATCTGCGCTAACATTCAAGAAGCACGCGCCGATGTGATCAAGCTCCGTCGCACGGTCTCCACTCTAGCGGGGAGCAAGGGACTTCGGATAGCCGCCGCGTCAACCCATCCTTTTTCAAGCTGGAAAGACCAGAAGATCACTCCAAGTGAACACTACGAGGCGCTGGTAGTTGAAATGCAGGTGCTGGCAGAATCGTTGCTCATATTCGGAATGCACGTGCACGTAGGCATCGAAGACCGCGAAGCTCAGATACACTTGATGAATGCGGCTCGCTATTTCTTGCCACACCTGCTCGCGCTGTCAACAAGCTCACCGTTCTGGATAGGAACTAATACAGGGCTGAAGAGCTACCGGTCCGAGATATTCAAGAAGTTCCCACGGACCGACATCCCCGATTACTTCAGCTCCTATTCGGAATACGACAACTATGTTGGGCTGTTGCTCAAGACCGGGTGCATCGACAAGCCGAAGAAGATATGGTGGGACGTCCGCCCTCATCCGCAGTTTCCCACGCTGGAGTTTCGTATTTGTGACATCCCGTCACGAGTCGACGAAGTCATCGCGCTAGCAGCGCTAATACAGGCCATTGTGGCAAAACTATCCAAACTCTACCGTATGAACATGGGCTTTCGTCTTTATAGACGCGCGCTCATTCAGGAGAACAAATGGCGAGCAGTGCGCTGGGGGCTTGACGGAAAGCTGATTGACTTCGGCAAACAGACTGAGGTTCCAGTTCGCGACTTGATCCTCGAGTTGCTCGATTTTGTTGATGACGTTGTCGACGACCTTGGAAGCCGTAAGGAACTTGAATACGTACACAAGATTCTGGAAGGCGGCACCAGCGCCGATCGCCAGCTAAAAACGTTCCAAACGACAGGCGATCTTAATACAGTCGTCGACCAGCTCATCGCCGAAACGATGGAAGGTATCGAGTAGCCTCAGTTCAAGCGCGATGCGGACCAGTCATGCGGTGATTGTCGCCCGAATCGCTAACGGTAGATGTACGAACTCGTCTTCTTCTGAGGGACCCCGTCATAGTTTATAATGAAGTCTGCAGGGCGGGACTCGACGAACGACAACGTTTTGAGCGGTTGAGGAATCCCAATAGACAAGCTATCGACATCAAGGGAGATTTGTTGAAACATTCGTGGAGGTTGAGATGAGCAGACTTCGCTATCTTGGTTCGCGCGTTAGCGCTTTGGTCATCATATCAATGCTGGCACTTCCCATCGGGTTGATGGGGGAGACCAGGGTCATCGCTCCTAAAAACCCTTACAGTCTCGACAAGGATGTGCAACTTGGCCGACAGGCTGCCTCGGAAGTCGAGCGTCAGATGCCGATTCTCAACGATAGTGAAGTGCAATCATACGTTGAACGCGTCGGACGCCGGCTCGCCGAGGCTATCCCGGCCGAGTTTCAGCACCCGCAGTTCAGATATACATACAAGGTCGTAGACGCGCGCGACATAAACGCGTTTGCGCTGCCGGGCGGTTTCACTTATGTCAATCGCGGCCTGATCGAAGCGGCTCACAACGAGGGTGAGATGGCGGGGGCGATCGCACACGAAATCAGTCACGTCGCCCTGCGTCACGGAACCGCTCAAGTCGCAAAGGCGCAGAAGTATCAGACCGGCGCTGCAGTCATCGGAATACTCGGCGCAGTGCTGGGGGCCCCGGGGTTGGGTTGGTTGGGCGGGATGGGGGTCGGGGCCTATTTCTTGAAGTTCAGCGGCGAGTACGAAAAGCAAGCCGATATTCTTGGTTCACACATAATGGCCAACGCTGGATACGATCCACACGACCTTGCGAATATCTTTCGCACTCTAGAGCAGCAGGGGGGAGGAGGCGGGCCGCAATGGCTGAGCGATCACCCCAACCCGGGCAATCGGTTTGAGTACATCAATCGTGAAGCCGATTCGCTCCAGGTGAACAATCCGATTCACAACACAAACGCGTTTACTCACGTTCGAGCGCTTTTGCGTGATATGCCGCAGGCTCGGTCGATGTCAGAAATCGCCCGCGCCGGCCAGCGCTATCCGCGGCAAGGCGATCGGCGTTATCCACAGCAGGATGACCAACGATATCCCCAACAAGATGACCAGCGGTACCCCCAGCAAGCCGGCCGGCGGCCATCGGTGGAGTACCCTTCGTCGCGCTTTCGAGCTTACAGCGGAAACTATTTCCGGGTCAGCGTGCCGGAGAATTGGCGCGAGTTGCAATCGACCGACGCCGTGACGTTTGCACCGGAGGGAGGTTATCGGGGGGATCAGGGTCAGTACCTGTTCACCCACGGAATTCAGGTGGGTACCTTGCGAACGCAATCGAGCTCGCTGAGAAGCGCCACAGACGAATTGATACGTGAGTTGACCGACGGCAACCAGAGTCTCCGACGGAGCGGCGGCTACCAGCGTGAGACGCTAGGCAGGCGCGACGCGGTTTCAGTTGCCTTGACTAACACGTCGGAAATAACTGGCCGACCTGAAGTCGTCACCTTGTACACGACGATGCTGCGAACCGGCGATCTGTTTTACCTGGTCGCGGTTGCCCCGCAAGATGAGAGTCAAGACTATCAACGGATATTCATGGCGGTGATCGGTACGCTCAGCATCAACGACTAAATAGGCCGCGTAGAAAAATGCGCGGCTTACCGGGGTAGCATAGAAGCGCAGGGAAGCGCAGAGGAATCCTGGCTGTGTACTTTGCCGACAAAGACGTCTGCGCTCCCAGAACTTCTATGCTACCTTTGCCCTTCTATTTCTGTGGCAGCGGTGGCTCTGAAAGTTTGCAGTCTACATTCAGCGATTTCAAAAACTCCAACAGGTCGCGCCTCTGTTCAGGCGTAATGGTTCGCTTCTCAAGATTCTTCTTGTCGAGATACTGATTCGGCTTTCCACCGCTCAGCATAAGGTCCACTGCATCTTCCAGCGTGGAAACGCTGCCGTCATGGAAGTAAGGCGCTGACTTCGCGACGTCCCGGAGAGTCGGCGTCTTGAAGGCGCCAGTCTCTTCGGGCTTGTTGCTGATCTTCCCACGGCCGGCGTCTGGCTCCGGCGCATCCATTCCTATCCCGACATTGTGAAACTGCTGGTCGATCAATAGAACTCCATCATGGCAATTGTTACACTTGGCTTCTTTGAAGACTTCCCATCCCCGCTTCGCACCCTCAGACGCTGCTGACTGGTCTCCGGCCTGCCAGCGGTCCCACGCGGTATCGCCGCTAATAATTGTGCGCTCGAATGCAGAGACCGCCTGCATAATGGTTTCCTTTGTTGCGTCGGCGCCGAAGACCTTACGGAATTGATCGCGGTAGCCCTGAAGCGCATTGATCTTTGCGACAATCTCGTCTTCGTAGTCCTTGGCGCCCATGTTGCCCCCCTGCCAGGCGGCCATAGCCTGCTTCTCCAGCGACGGGCTGCGCCCATCCCAATAGAACATCTTGTGGTAACCGATGTTCCACAGCGTCGGACTGCTGCGGGTGAGCTGCTTGCCACCAGCGCCAATCGCCTTGGGCAAGCCATCCGTAAGCCCATGCTCGCACACGTGACATAGATAGCAGGACTTCGACCCGTCAACGCTCAAACGTTTTTCGAAGAACAATTGTCTCCCGAGAGCGACCTTCTCGGGTGTCATCGGGTTGTCTGCGGGGATTTCCATCGCCTCGTAGCGGGCCAGGCCGGCAGGAAGCGGCTGAATCTCGGGTTTGAATCCAGACGTTTCCTTGTTCTCGCACGCAAGCACTGACAACGCAACAAGAAACGTCGCCACCGCCAGGATCCTTCTCAGCTCAACTCTTGGTCTCATTTGAACCCTCCTTGGGATTGTCCGACAAACTGCAGTTTGTCGAGGTTACGGTGTAAGACTATCGCCAGGCCGGCGACAATCTAAAGTTTGTCAGACGCCACGCCGCAGGGAAGTACTGGAATGCCAAGATGCGGCCCGGGGTTGTTGAGCGCGGTCCGGAGAGCGAGCTCGAGCGCCGCGCGTGTGTCTTCTGGGGTGAGGATCGCGTCCACGAACCCTCGGGCTGCCGCGAAGGTGGCCTCCAACTCGCGCTCATACTTTGCGCGCACTCTTTCAATTTCGGCCTGCATCGTCTCGTCCGGCTCGAGGCCTTTGCGCTCGAGCTTCTCAAGCTCCGAACTAAACAACGCCATCACCGCCGACTCACCTTCCATGACACCCATGCGCCCGGTTGGCCAGGTGAATATGAAGTCGGGATCAAAGCCCTGGCCGGCCATCGCATAGTAACCGGCACCCGACGCATGGTTGATCGTAAGCACGAGTTTCGGCACGGTGGCCGTGGCCATTGCTTCGACAAAACGGGCACCCGCGCGGATGATTCCCGAATGTTCGGCTTCGGTGCCCACCATGAATCCGGATACGTCCTGCAGAAACAAAAGCGGAGTCTCGTGGCGATTGCAAGTCTCGATGAAGTAGGCGACCTTCTCCGCTGAGTCGGTGTAGATTATTCCACCGAACTTAGGTGGTCTCCCCTCAGGACCTCGAACCAGCCCTCTCTGATTGGCGATTATTCCGACAGGGATTCCATGGATGCGGGCGTAACCGGTAATCATCTCCCTCGCGTAGTCTGCCTGAAACTCATCCAGCTCACCGCCATCGAGCAGGCAATCCAGCACATCACGCATCTCATAAGGCAGCCGATGGTTGGCGGGAATGATGTCGTAGATCCCAGTTAACGGTCGCCGCGGCGCGCGAGCGTCCTTGATCTGCACTCGTAGCGGTTGCGGTGGAGGAAGCTCAGTCACGAACTCGCGCAGCCTGTTGATGCATTCTTCGTCGTCCCTTGCGCGGAAATGCGCAACGCCGGAGATCTCATTATGAGTCAGCGCGCCGCCGAGGGTGTCACTATCGATGATTTGACCCACTGCGCCTTTGACAAGGTTCGGCCCACCCAATCCCATGAACGATGTGCCCTCGACCATGATGATGAAGTCAGAGAGTGCCGGCAGATACGCTCCGCCTGCCACACACTGGCCCATTACCGCGGCGAGCTGGGGCACTTTTAGATATCGGCGCATGACCGAATTGTAGAAGAAGATTCTCCCGCCGCCGTATTGGCCAGGGAACACCCCGCTTTGATATGGAAGGTTTACACCCGCTGAGTCGACCAGATATACGATCGGCACGCGGCAGCGCATGGCGATCTCCTGCGCCCGGAGGGCTTTGCGCACAGTCCAAGGCCACCAGGGTCC
>CAZOOE010000457.1:0-5560 GCA_964581275.1 uncultured Clostridia bacterium | reverse complement strand
CCGCTTTCCGTCTTACGATCTGGATGACTGTGCGCTGATCAACGCCGACCCCGACGTGATGCGGTACATCGGCGAGGGCAAGCCTCAGTCGAAAGCGCAAACTCAGATGCGGCTCGATGCCATCCTCGATCATTGGGAGCAACACGGCTTCGGTTTGTGGGCGGCAGTCGACAAGGCGTCGGGGGCAATGATCGGCTTCTGTGGAATACAGTATCTGGACAACACATCTGAGATCGAAGTGGGATATCGTTTGGCGAAGCGATTATACTTGGGCGGCGGTGGCGACTGCTATGAAAGCAGCGTCGGCAAAACCAAACATGTCGAGTGCCAATAGAACCGAGCGCGCGCTCCCTTACTTGCTGGTCGCGCCTACTATTGCGGTGCTCGCTGCGCTTTCGATTTATCCACTCATCTACGCCATCAAGATCGGTCTTCACACCGGTTCTGGCGAATCCGCGCGCTGGAGTTTTGCGAACTTCGCGCGGCTGGCGAGTGACAAGTTTTTCGTCGAAGCGCTTGCTCACACATTCATTTATGCCGCGGTTGCGCTTACGCTTGAGTTCCTGGTGGGGCTCGGGCTCGCCGTTCTGCTCGACCGGCCGATGCGCGGAAGATCGTTTTTTCGAAGCGCGCTGCTCATCCCGATGATGCTGCCGCCGGTGGTGGTTGGCGTGGTCTGGCGGCTCATGCTAAACCCGGACTTCGGTGCGATCAACGGCTCGCTCAAAGGCGTCGGGGTAAACACCGAAGCGCTGACCTGGACAGCGTCGCCCAGGCTCGCGCTCGCGTCGGTGGTCGCAGTGGACATATGGCAGTGGACTCCATTCATGTTTCTTGTACTGCTCGCCGGGCTACAAGCGATCCCGCAAGAACCCTATGAAGCTGCCCTCATTGACGGGTCGAGCGTCTGGCAGACGTTTCGTCACGTTACGCTTCCGATGCTAAAGCCCGCGATACTCATTGCGTTGTTGCTTCGCACGATGGACCTGCTTCGGGTGTTCGATCAGATATTCATATTGACCGAGGGCGGGCCGGGATTCTCGACCGAAACGGTGAGCCTGTACATCTATCGGACCGCGTTTCGCTTTTCCGATTTCGGCTACGCGGCGGCGATGTCGTTTGTGTTGCTTGTTCTAACCAACATAGTCAGCGTGGGCTATATTCGATTGCTTCAGAAACAGGAGGCGTCTTGAGCCGGGAGTACGACTGCCGCAAAGCCGCAAAGCCGCAAAGCGACGCAGGGCAGAGCCGTAGTTTCGCTGGTCGAACGAGGGTGGCGCAATGGTCCAAGTATGTTTTGCTTACAGCTTCGGTCTTGGCTGCGGTCACGCCGGTCTACTGGATGGTGACCATATCGCTTAAGAGCGAGGTAGATCAATTTGCCGCTCCACCCCGATGGCTGCGGTTCGCTCCGACGTTGGCTCACTATTACGATGCGTTTTTCACACGCTCATTCGGACATTATCTTATAACCAGCGTCACAGTAGCCGGGCTATCTACAGTCTGCGCGGTAACGCTTGGGACGCTGGCCGCATACGGTCTTGCACGGTTCAAGCTACGAGCGAAACTCGACCAACGCCTGTCGCTGTGGATTCTGTCGACGCGCATGTTCCCTCCCATCGTAACTGCGGTTCCGCTGTTTCTGATGATGCGCGATCTGCGTTTGCTCAACACAATTACTTCGCTTGTGATCGTTTACACCGCGCTCAATCTTCCGTTCGTCGTATGGATGATGCGCGGGTTTTTTCGCGAATTGCCTCGCGAGTTGGAAGAAGCCGCGATGGTGGACGGCGACTCTCGGCTGGGGGCGCTGAAGCGAGTGATTCTCCCACTGGTTGTGCCGGGACTGGCAGCCACAGCCGTTTTCTGCCTGATCGTGTCGTGGAACGAGTTCCTGCTCGCGCTGGTGCTCACTCAAACTGACGCGGCGATGACGCTGCCGGTTGGAATAGCCGGCCGGGTAACTCAATACGAAATCAAGTGGGGCGTGATGAGTGCCGCGGGGGTGGTGGCAATGATTCCGATTCTGGTGTTTGCGATGGCTGTTCAGCGTTATCTGGTGAGGGGGCTGTCGCTTGGAGCAGTGAAGGGTTGAATGATCTGTGGTGCGTGACGAGTGATCCGTGACGAGTGATGGGTAATAGGTGATGAGTTAGGGTGACTGCGGGTTTTGGCATGCTCGGGGTCGGGAGGTGGGCTTGCCAGGCCGCGGCGAATCATTGTCACACATCCGTTACCGGGTCATATGGGTTCTCTATGGATGTAAGATTCGAAAACGTAACAAAGCGGTTTGGCCAGTCCGCGGTGGTCGATCAATTGAGCCTCGCCGCTGAGGACGGCGAGTTAGTGGTGCTGCTGGGGCCATCGGGTTGTGGCAAGACAACAACTCTCAGAATGCTCGCGGGACTCGAAGATGCAACCTCGGGAGACATCTTTATCGGACACGAGCGCGTCAACGATGTGCCAACTCGCCAGCGAGACGTGGCGATGGTCTTTCAAAACTACGCGCTCTATCCTCACATGACCATTTCCGAGAATATCGCGTATCCGTTGCGGGTCCGAAGACTTGGGATCGCCGAGATTGAGCGACGAGTGAAACAAGTCGCCGATATGCTGGAGATTGGCGCTCTGCTCAAGCGCAGGCCGCGCGAGTTGTCGGGTGGCGAGCGCCAGCGCGTTGCGCTCGCCCGCGCGATCGTACGCGAGCCGAGGGTCTACTTGATGGACGAACCGCTCTCCAATCTCGATGCAAAGTTGCGCGTCCAGATGCGCGGCGAGTTGAAGCGCTTGCAGCACGACCTGGGCACTACGACGATCTACGTGACTCACGACCAGGCCGAGGCGATGACGCTGGCCCACCGGGTGGCGATAATGCGCGGCGGGACGCTTCAGCAGTTCGACACGCCCATGAACATCTACAACCGCCCCGCGAATCGCTTTGTCGCGGAGTTCGTCGGCAGCCCCAGCGTGAACTTTCTTGAAGGTCAGTTAGACTTCGCTTCGGGCAGGTTCATCAGCGACGCGCTGACGCTAATACTCGATGACTCTCGGCTTCCCGCATTCAACGGCCGCGAGCGAGCTACGCTTGGCATTCGGCCCGAACACGTCGAGGTCTCCACGCAGGAACGGGAGGGATGGCATAAGGCATCGGTCTACGTAACTGAGCTGATGGGGAATGAGACTTTTGTGTTCTTGAGGATGGGCGGCGAAAAGCTGATTGCACGCGCCCCTGCGGACTTCCGAGCCGAGATGGAAAGCTCTGTGTGGGTTGAGATCGATGTTCAGAAAGCGCTGCTCTTCGATTCAGAAACAGGCGAAGCGATCCGCGAAAGCAAAAGAGATTGATTCGCGCGGTTCGCGGATTAGAATTTGATGCAGATCTTTCCGAAATGAGAGCCGCTCGACATATATTCGAAGGCCTTCCGTGTTTCCTCGAATGCAAATATTCGATCGATCACCGGGTGCATCTCGTGCAGGGCAATTGCGCGATTCATCGCCTCAAAAGTATCCCGGCTCCCGACCAGCACTCCCTGTATCCGCACGTTCTGCATGAGGATTTGAACCAGATTCACTTCGGTCGCGTTCCCCGAGAGGTTCCCGATCAAGCCGATGTGCCCCCCGATTTTGATTGATCGAAGCGACTTTCCGAACGTCCCGGCGCCGCCGACCTCGATTATGTGATCAACACCGCCGCCTCCAGTCAATTCTTTCGCTCGCTTGTCCCAATCGGGTGCCGTCGCGTAGTTGATGCCATGATCCGCACCCAGTCTCTTCGCCCGCTCCAGCTTTTCGTCGCTGCTAGAGGTGATGATCACTCGAGCGCCGGCGAGCTTGGCGAACTGCAACCCAAAGATCGATACGCCGCCGGTTCCCTGCACCAACACCGTCTGACCGGCAATCAATCCACCCATGTTGATCAGTGAATTCCAGGCCGTCACCGCTGCGCACGGGAGGGTGGCAGCCTCTTCGTCGGTCAGGTGAGCCGGTATGTGTACGAGTCCTTCCTCATGAAGAGCTCGATACTCCGAGAGCATTCCGTCCAGCGGACCGCCGAGCGAAGCGCCCAGCTTCGCACGCGCAGGTTCGCCGCCAAGCCACTTCTGCGAAAAGTTTGCGGCAACCCGATCCCCCGGCTTGACGCGCGTCACCCCCTCGCCGATCGCAACTACTTCGCCCACACCGTCTGACAGCGGGACCAGCGGCAAGGGCAACCGCGGGTTGTACTTGCCCTCGATCGTAAGCAGATCACGATAGTTCAACGACGCCGCGCGCAGTTTGATGACTGCCTGAAACGGCCCGGCGGCCGGTTCTGGCCGCTCAATTCTGGTAAGCGAGTCCAGTCCGAACTTGTTTTGAATTTCAAATGCTCTCATAAGTTCGTCACCATCGATCCACCAGCCTCAGACTCTATTCTGCCGATTCGTGTTCTGAAAAGGCTCGGCGTAATATACCTGCTGAGCACATGCCCGGCAACCGCGCTCAGGAGGAGGCACCGATGCAACTTGCGCTCAATGGAGCGACAACGATGAAAGCGGATCTAGAAACCGATATTCGCGCGGCAAGCGAAGCGGAGTTCGACTGGCTGGAGATATGGGCTTCAAAGCTGCGGCGGTTTCTCGAGGCGCACACCACCGTCGATCTCAACCAGCGGTTCGCGTCCCACAACCTCAAACCGTACAGCATCAACTCGATAGAGAGAATCACGTTCAGGGATGCTGCAGGGCATCGGAGTCTGCTTGCCGAATGCGAATATCTTTGCAACGTCGCCGCTGAAATCTCCTGTCCTTATCTGGTAGTCGTTCCGTCACCGCTGCCGCGCGGCATGGGCCGCTCGGAAGTCATCGAGGAATCGACGAGAGTGCTTGGCGAGCTTGGCCAAATCGCCGAGAGGTTTGGTGTTGGCCTGGCGTTAGAGTTTATCGGGCAAGCTGATTGCAGTGTCCAGACTTTGTCGCTTGCGGACGAGATCGTGCGCAGAGTAGGACGGCCGAACGTCGGACTGGTAATCGACAGCTTCCACTTTTACGCTGGCGGCTCGGCGATCGAATCGATCGATGCTCTCGACGCCGATCGGCTGTTCATCTTTCATATCAATGATGCCGAGGACCTTCCGCGCGAACAACTCGAGGATCGACACAGGTTGTTGCCAGGGCTCGGGATCCTGCCGCTCAATGAGATCGTCGCAGCGCTGCGGAGGATTGGTTATGATCGAGCCGCCAGCGTTGAAATATTCAGGCCGGAGTACTGGGAGCGCGATCCGTTCGAGCTGGCGCGCGAAGCACGAGCCGCGGCGAAACGGGCGCTCGATGCGTAAGCACAGGTCAACGCCAAGACGCTAAGGTGCAGGAAGACAAAACGAGGACAAAGCGAGAACAGGAGTGAGTGAATGGATCGGATTAAGGTCGGGATAATCGGGGCGGGCTTCATCGGATCGGTCCACGCTGCACTTCTGGCACTAGATGACTGAGTGCGCTTGACTGCAATTAGCGACCGGGTTGCCGAGTGGCCCGAACTACCCGCTCGCTCAACCGGCGCTGGAACAGCGCGCGGCGCATACATG
>CAZOOE010000456.1:0-5577 GCA_964581275.1 uncultured Clostridia bacterium | reverse complement strand
GCCTTGGTCTTTGCGCCGAGTGCATCCGAGCCGGAGCCCGATTCGGTCAACGCGTAGGCGCCGATCATCTCGGCGGTCGCAAGCCTGGGGAGATACTGCTTCTTCTGCTCCTCAGTCCCGAAGTAGACGATTGGCAAAGTGCCGATAGTCGTGTGAGCGCCGAGCGATCCCGAAAACGAGGCCTGGCCTGACATCGCTTCGGAGGCGACTAACGAGCTCAGAAGGTCAAGCCCGGCGCCGCCGTATTTTTCAGGGATGTCGATCGACAGCAGCCCAAGCTCGCCCGCTTTTCTCAGCAAACCTCTCGTGAGTTCATAATCTTTCGATTCGATCTCCTCATCGAGCGGAAGGATTTCCTTCTCGGTGAACTCACGGGCCGTCTGCGCGATCATCAAGTGCTCGTCGCTCAGATCATCGGGCGTGAATACCTCAGAAGCGTCGTGGTCTTCCAGAATGAAGCTCCCACCTTTAATCACTTTCTTCGTTTCTGCCGCGCTAGTCATTGAAGTTACTCTCCTTAGAAGTTCGTTCGTCGTACAGCCTTCAGGGGGAAGTTCGTAACGTCTCGGGAAGCGCGTTTACGATCAGTCAACGAACTTCCGTCTGAAGGCCCCACTACGAACTGTCGGTGATTCAAATCAACTCGAAAATACCGGCGGCGCCCATTCCTCCGCCGACGCACATCGTTACCATACCGTAGCGGGCGTTTCGCCTTTGCATCTCATGCAGGATCGTCGCGGTCAGTTTCGCGCCGGTGCAGCCGAGCGGGTGACCCATCGCAACCGCGCCTCCGTTCACGTTCAGCTTGTCCTGATTGATACCGAGCTCCTTTACGACCGAAAGCGCTTGAGCCGCGAACGCTTCGTTCAACTCTATTAAGTCAATGTCATCAAGCTTGAGCCCGGCGATCTTCAACGCCTTCGGTATTGCAGCCACGGGGCCGATGCCCATGTAGTCGGGCGCGACGCCCGCAGTCGCGTAAGCTATCAAACGCGCGATCGGCTTCGCTCCGATCTCTCTAGCGCGGTCCGCTGACATTACGACTGCGGCAGCAGCGCCGTCCGACATCTGCGACGAGTTACCTGCAGTCACCGTTCCTCGCGCGTGAAACGCCGGTCTGAGTTTTCCGAGAGCTTCCATAGAGGTATCCGCGCGCGGCCCTTCGTCGGTGTCAAAGATCGTCTCTTTCACAACTCGCTTCCCTTTGGCGTCAAGCTCAACGGTTCTCACAGTCAGCGGCACGACTTCGTCTTTGAACTTGCCCTGTTTGATTGCGGCGACCGCTTTGAGATGGCTGCTCAGCGAGAACTCGTCGGCGTCTGCGCGACTGATCGAGTATTTCTGGGCGAGATTCTCGGCAGTAAGACCCATGTTCAAATAGAAGTCGGGACAGTTATCGACGAGTGTCGGATTGGGAACAATCTTATGACCTCCCATCGGAATCAAGCTCATCGACTCGGTTCCGCCGGCGACGATGCAATCGGCCCAACCGGTCATGATTCGTTCGGCAGCGAACGCGATAGCTTGAAGTCCCGACGAGCAGAAGCGATTGATGGTCACCGCCGACGCTTCTTTCGGAACGCCCGCAAGCCACGACGCCTGGCGGGCCACGTTCATTCCCTGCTCTGCTTCAGGCATCGCACAGCCTAGGATGACGTCTTCGATCATGGATGCGTCGAGTCCGGGCGTGCGCTCGATGGCCGCTTTGATTACCGTCCCACCCATATCATCAGGCCGTGTGTCTTTGAGTGTGCCGCGCGGCGCTTTGCCGACAGCGGTTCTAAGGGCTGAAACAATTACTGCGTCTTTCATCTCTTCTCTCCCTTTCCGGTGTTCAGCGAGCTCAAATTCTAGCCTTAATTCAAACTGATTTGTTGTCTCAGCAATTCAGATCGCTCGTTTTGCTCTTACGCGAAAAACCTTTATCGCGGTGATCGTTGTTCTTTGCATTCAGTTCGACCCTGACTTCAGCCCGGCGGCGCGCTGCTAATTCCTCAACGGCTTCCCTGTTTTCAGCATGTACTGAATCCGCTCTTGAGTCTTCTTCTCACCGCACAACGAAACAAACGCCTCGCGCTCCAGATCCAACAAGTACTGCTCAGACACCATCGTCTTATGCGATAGGTCGCCGCCGGTGATGATGTACGCGAGCTTCTTCGCTACGTGCGCATCGTACTCGCTGATGAATCCGCCTCGAACCATCATATGAACCGCGAGCTTGATCGCCGAAAGCGCAGGTGCCCCGAGCACCGGAATATCGGTCCGTCGATGCTTCTGGATATAGCCCTCGCTGACCATAGCAAGGGCGGTCTGTTTTGAATCTTCGATCAAGCGGTCACGGTTCATCGTGATCGGATCATTCTCGCGCAAGAAGCCAAGCTCGCGAGCTTCGACCGCCGACGTCGACACTCGGGCCATCGCAATCGTCTCCGAAACTTTTCTGATTCGAGGAAACAAGTCTTCTTCGGGAGTTGCGTCCTCGACGGCTCGCAACACCAACTCCTTCACGCCACCGCCCCCTGGAATCAACCCCACACCGACTTCGACCAGACCGATGTAAGACTCCGCTGCAGCTCGCGCCTTGTCGGCGTGCATCGTGATCTCGCACCTACCTCCAAGCGCCATCCCCTGCGGCGCAACCACTACCGGCTTCGACGAATAGCGAAGATTCATGTTCGCATTTTGAAACTGGCGAACCGACAGGCCGATCTCGTCCCATTCGCCTTCCTGAATCCCGAATAGCAGCAATATGATGTTCGCGCCAACCGAGAAGTTCTCCGACTGGTTGCCGATCACCAGCGCCTCGAAGTTCTCTCCGACCTCCTTGACCGAGTAGTTCATCATTGAAATCGTGTCGGCGCCGATCGCATTCATCTTAGAATGAAATTCGAGGCACGCTACTCCGTCGCCGATGTCTATCAACGAGGCGGCGCCGTTCTTCTTGATGACCGTGGTTTGTTCCTTTGCCGACGTCAGGATAGTCACGCCGGGCCGCGCGGGCATTTCCCGGTAATCGCTCGATGCAAGATCAAAGTAGTACGTCCGGCCTTCGCGGCGTTCATAGAAGCTCCTTTTGCCTGAGTCGAGGAGCTTCTGAACAAGCGGTGGAATCTTGAGACCGTCTTCGCGCATCTTCGCGACGGACTTCTCGACACCGATCGCGTCCCAAAGCTCGAAGGTGCCAAACTCATGGCTGAAGCCCCATTTCACCGCGTTGTCGATGTTTACTATGTCATCGGCGATCTCGGGAATTCGATTCGCGGTATAGGCAAGATTCGCGCTGATGGTCTTCCATAAGAACTCCCCGACGCGGTCCTTCCCGTACACCAACAGTCGGATACGCTCTGCGGTGTCTTCAATCGCCTTCGCCGAATCAAGCGACGGGAGGCGCACCTTCTGCGCGCGCTTGTACTCCATCGTGTTGTAGTCGAGCACCTGATACTCGGTCTTTCCGACTTCGCCTTTTTGCTTCTTATAGAAGCCCTGCCCCGCTTTGTTGCCGGTCCAGCCGCGCCTTACCATATCGCGCATGAAGTCCGGCGGGATCAGTACATCGCGTTTCTCGTCGTTGGGCACCCCAGCGTAGAGGTTCTCGGCGACGTAAAGCGCGGTGTCCAGCCCGACGATGTCAGTGGTCCTGAACGACGCTGACTTCGGGCGGCCGATTATCGGCCCGGTCATCGCGTCAACCTCTTCAATCGTGTACCCGCCTTCCAGCATCACCCTGACCGCGTTCAGCGAACTGAATGTAGCAATGCGATTGGCGATAAAGTTCGGCGTGTCCTTAGCGAAAACGATTCCCTTCCCAAGCCTTCGATCACAGAAGTCAGCGAGATAGCTGACGACTTGAGGAAGAGTATCGGCAGTCGGAATGATCTCGAGCAGCTTCAGGTAGCGAGGCGGATTAAAGAAATGAGTGCCAAGAAAATGCCGGCGAAACCCGTCCGACAAGCCTTCAGCCATCGCTTTAATCGGAATACCAGAAGTATTGGAGCTAATGATCGTATCTGACTGACGAAGCTTATCAACTCTGGCAAACAAATCGCGTTTGATCTCGAGGTTCTCAATCACCGCTTCTATGACCCAATCGACGCTCGAGACTTTGTCGAAGTCATCATCGAAGTTCCCGGTCGTAATCAGGCCAGCGAGCCTCGCTGAAAAGAACGCAGCGGGTTTAATTTTCCGGGCCGCTTCGAGGCCCACGTTGACGATCCGATTCCTCACCGTCTTGCGCTCGAGAGTAAACCCCCGCGCCTCTTCTTGCTTCGTCGGTTCCTTTGGCGCGATGTCCAAAAGCAGAACCTCGAGCCCCGCGTTTGCGCAGTGAGCAGCTATCTGTGCACCCATCGTCCCTGACCCGAGGACTGCGACCTTATTGATCTTGTGACTCACGATCCGTCTCCTTACGCTAATCGTACCTGGTACCGCCGGCATCGCTGCTTGTTTTCCCTTGCGCGAGAGGAGGCAGGCACGGTTGCCTGCGCCCCCGGGGGCATCCTACCGAATCTTAAACCACCGCCACACTCGGCGTCTCTTCGTGGTATAGCCGGTCTATTACGGTTTCGTATTTCTTCTCGATCACACTGCGCCGGGGTTTGAGCGTCGGCGTGAGCTCGCCCGACTCAGTGGTGAACTCCCTCTCGAGCAGCGCCACCTTTTTGACTTTTTCGAACCTCGCAAGCTCGGCGGTATACTTATCAACCTGACGACTAATCAGATCAACTATTCGCTCGTTCGCTAGCAGCTCTGCTTGATCCTTGAAATGAATGCCCTTCAACTGAGCATAGCCCCGCAGGAGCTCGATGTTGGGCACGATCAGCGCCGAGGCGAACTTGCGCGCGTTTCCGACGACCACAACTTGAGAAACGAAACGGCTTGACTTAATCAGGCTCTCGAGCCGTTGTGGCGCGATGTATTTCCCTCCGCTTGTCTTGATCAGGTCCTTCTTGCGATCGGTGATGACCAGAAACCCATCCGCGTCGATATGCCCGATGTCTCCGGTGCGAAACCATCCGTCAGAGGTGAACGCTTCTTCGTTATCAATCGGCCGGTTGTAATAGCCCTTCATAACCGTGTCGCCTTTGACGAGGATTTCCCCGTCTTCAGCAATTTGAACGCTTACGCCGTCCATAACCGGCCCCACAGTGCCTATTCGATTTCGCGTCGCGGTGTTACAGGAGACCGAAGGTGACGTCTCAGTCAAACCATATCCCTGCAAGATCGGGAGACCCGCCGCTAGAAAAAGGTAGCCGATCTCCGGCGCAAGCGGTGCGCCGCCCGAAATAAAGATTCGTATGTTGCCGCCCACCACTTCACGCCACTTTTTGAACACCACCGCGTCTGCAATCTTGGCAGCCGGGCCGGGCAGCCGTGCGGAACGGACGCGGACTGCAGGGCCGACCTGACCGACAACACCAACAAGAACGCGCTCTGCACGGTTCCGCGGGACTGCAACAGCCCGATCCGGCAGGCACTGGCGGCGAGCTACACCAGCCTGTTCCACACCACCACCTGCACCGGTGGCGGCACCAGCGGTACCGGCGCCTGTGGCAACAAGCCGCTCCGCCACCTGTGGCC
>CAZOOE010000455.1:0-5578 GCA_964581275.1 uncultured Clostridia bacterium | reverse complement strand
CCTTTCCGCCAGGTTTCAGCTTGGTGGTGCCGTTTCCCGCGGTAGGGTCTTTTCCGGGTTCTTCAACATAAGCCGACGGATGATGCCAGTCCAGGATCGAGTAATAGAAGCAGAATCTGAGACCTTGCCTTTTCGATTCATCGGCGAGGGCCCTCATCGGATCCTTGCGGTAGGGTGTTGCATCGACGATGTCATAGCGGCTGACGCGGCTGTCGAACATCGAGAACCCGTCGTGATGCTTCGAAGTGATGACGATGTATTTCATGCCGGCGTCTTTGGCGATTCGGACCCACTCTCCGGCGTTGAACTTGACCGGGTTGAATCTCGGAGCAAACTTCTCATATTCGGCGCGCGGGATGTTGGCCCAATCCATGATCCATTCGCCGATTCGTTTTGAGCGCTGCCCGTTGTACTCCCCCGCAGGTACCGAGTACAGGCCCCAGTGGATGAACATCCCGAATCGAGCTTCGCGCCACCACCTCATTCGGTGGTCGCGTTCGGCCTGTGTTTCACCGGCTCTGGTGGCACGGCCCTTCGCCACTGCGGAATTCTCGGAGAGGGCAGCAACCAGATACGAAAGCGTTAAGACGACACATAGCAGTGATTTCGACATGAACCGGTCTCCTCCTCTGTGAAGTTCGTAGTCCGGCCTTTCTTTAGCCGGGAGTTCGTAGAGATCGCTGACTGTTGACCGGTCGTCTCTCACCGTCGCCCTTCTTGACAAACTTCCGCCTAAAGAAGAAAGGCCGGACTACGAACTTTTCAGATTTTGACGACCCGGCCCTCTTCCATCGCTTGATTTGCGGACAGCACCGACACTGCCGCGTTTCGACCGACTTGCACGTCTACTACCGCTTTCTTTCCCTCCCGAATACACGAGACGTAGGATTCAAGCTCTCGATAGACCGCGCTTCGTTTCTGGGTTTCTTGCGGTGTGACCTGGGCTCCTTCCCTTTGAGTCTGCTGTGAGGCCTTCATCGTTTCGCCGGTTGAACCGATCACCGTCGCGCCCTCGGCTTTGACGAGTTCCGGTGGTTCCTTCTCTCGAAAATAAAGCGCCTTATCCCAACCCATCTCGATCGTTCCTTCAGTGCCCATAATCACCAGCTGTTCGCCGTCGTGGGCGTTGGTAGTCGTGGAGCTGAACGACACCTTTTGGCCGGCCGGGTAGTTATAAACTGCCACCACATTGTCAAAGGTCTCTCGTCCATCCTTCCAGTAGTCGATGCCACCCATCCCGGTGACTGACGCCGGCGTCGCCCCAAGTATAAGGTTGCAGATCTCGATCATGTGCGAGCCCAGCTCGCACATGAGCCCGCCCGAGTATCGCTTGTACATCCTCCAGTTGATCAGGTGCTCGAGATCCGGATAACCCCACGGGCTCGGATCGAAGTTGATCTTGGGAACCGGGCGGCGCCAGTCCCCGTTGCGATGCCACATGCATCGAATATGAGTAACCTTTCCGAGCGCGCCGTCGCGGGACATGTCCACCACTTTCTGAATCACCGGATCGAAGCGGTGCTGGTGTCCAACTTGAAAAACTTGCGACGCGTGCGCTTTCGCGGCGGACACGATCTGCTCGCACTGCTTCATCGAGTACATCATGGTCTTTTCAACGAACACGTGCTTGCCGGCATCGAGCGCGGCCTGCGCGATTTCAAAGTGCAAGTGGAGCGGCGTCGCGATCACCACCGCGTCCAGCTCTTTGCTCTCAATCATTTTTCTGTATTCAGTAAAGGTCCTGGGCTGGCTGCCGGCAAGATTTACGCCTTTGTCGAGGTTCGGTCCGAAAATGTCACACATACCGGTGATCTTCGAGTCCGGAACCGTGGCGAGACTGCGGATCAGGCTGCTTCCCTGCCCGCCTGCTCCAATGACTCCCACATTGACCCGGTCGTTTGCGCGCCACGCCGCCCCGAGATCCGGGCCGGTTGAAGGACCGAGCATCAGGGCAGCCGCGCCGAACGTCGTCGCCCCCAGAAACTCTCGTCTCGATAGCTTCGCGTTGCTTTCGCTCATAGTCGCCTCCGTCAAAAGTTCAATCGAGCACCGCCTATCCCGCCCTCCGCCTGTCCATAATAGAGAATGGCGCGAACCTCGGGGCGAGTTTTCAGGAACTCCCGCGCCTTTGCGATTCCCATGACCATCAATGCCTTCGAGAGCGCTTCAGCCTCGACACCACCCTGGGTAATAACCGTTGCGCTTAACAATCCCTCAATTGGTCGCCCAAGTCGAGGATCAATTATGTGGCAATAGGTTTTTCCGGCAACTTCGAATGTCTTTTCGTGACAGCCCGAAGTAGAGATTGATCGGTCCTTGAGTTCGATAGCCCCGAGCCGGTGTGAGCGATCGAGCGGGTCGCTCACTTCCACGCGCCACGCAGTCTGACCGGGCGGGGCGCCGATCGCGCATATGCTGCTTGATCCAGAGGTGATGTATGCCGAACTCACGCCACTCGCGCGCAGAATCTCCGCCGCTCTATCGACCGCGTAGCCCTTCGCGATGCCGCCCAGATCAAGCTCGACTCCTTCACGATCGAAACGCACCGCGTGTGTTCGCTCGTTGAGCGCGACGTGTTTGAACCCTACTTGCGCCATCACCGATTTGAGCTCACTCGCTTCGGGCACTCTACCCTTCTTGTCGAAGAATCCCCACGCCTTCATCAACGGACCGACGGTGATGTCAAAAGTGCCGCCGGTGGTTCGACTGTAATCAATGGAAAGTTTCAGAAAATCGAACAGCTCCTTTTCGACGATTACTTCTTCGTGAGCCGCGTTCCGATTTATGTAGGTCAACTCGCTGGTGTCCGAGTAGTTGCTCATTTGGCGATCAAGCCGGTCGATCTCTTCAAAGGCTGCTTCTGCAGCCTCTGCCAATCGCGCGCGCTCCTGGCCGTAAGCGATGATCTCGAACTGGGTCCACATTAGGCGCCGCGCTTCCTGATACATGATCGGTTGGCCCTGCAAAGCAGACGAAACGGGCCCGCCGCTCGCCAGCAGCGCGACGGTAGTGACGAGTAACACTCCTGTGAACTTTCTGATCATTCGTCTAAGCGCATGGAGTTCAGCCTTTGCCTGCTCTTCCTTGACAGTAAGCCCGCCGGCTGCGCGCGCAGATGAGAGCTCTAGTGCACCACCTGCGCTGCCATGGACCGTCTTTGCCTGGTAGCTCGAAGAGATAGGACAAGCCCTGCTGCTACCAATGCCGATGCAGCAAGATAGAGCACACCGCCGAGAAAGGAATTCGTGGTCTGGCTCAAATAGCCAACGATATAAGGGCCGGCGAACCCGCCGAGATTTCCGATCGAGTTGATAAGTCCAATCGAAGCCGCTGCTGCCGTCCCGGTCAAAAAGCTGGTTGGCAGTGCCCAAAAGCCAGGCAGATAGCTATACATTCCGGCGCCCGCTACACAGAACATCAGAATCGCCAGAGCGGTTTGGTCTTGGGCGACAACGCTCAGCAAGAGGCCAACACTCGCGGCCATCATAGATAATGCCGTGTGCCAGCGCCGTTCCTTCGTCCTGTCAGACGACCATCCGATAACGAGTATAGCGACTAGGCCCACACAATAAGGGAGCGCTGAAATGAGGGTCACCACCTGGTTCGAGGATCCCGATACCTTCTTGATGATGGTAGGCAGCCAGAAAGTAAAACCATAGACGGCGGTAACCATGAAAAAGTAGGCCATCGTCAATAGCACGACTTCGCGGTGACGGAATGCCTGAAGGATGCTGTAGGAACGCGCCGCCTCCTTATCCTGCTTCTCTCGTTCCAACTCACTGGTAAGCCAGTCGCGCTCATCGTCCGGCAGCCACTTCGCTTGATGCGGTCGATCGGTAAGATAGAAAATCGTCACTACGCCAAAGATAATTGCCGGCGCTCCCTCGATGATGAATAGCCAGCGCCATCCAGGCAGCCCTAGCCAATTCACGCCAAGCAGCACGCCTGAAACGGGCGAACCGATGATATTGGAGACCGGGACGGCCGCCATGAATAGAGCTACTGCCTTTGCCCTGTCTTCATAGCGAAACCAGTGACTGAAGTAGACGATTACTCCCGGAAAGAAGCCGGCTTCTGCAGCTCCCAGCAGAAAGCGCGCCGAGTAGAACTGGGGTTTGGTGTGAATAAAGGCCATCAGGATTGCGACAATGCCCCACGAGATCATGATCCGGGCAATCCAACCGCGCGCGCTCCATTTCTCGACCAGAATGCTGCCTGGTATCTCGAGCAGAAAATAACCGATGAAAAAGATACCCGCTCCAAACCCCAGCACATCGTCAGCGAAGCCCAGATCAACCTTCATCGTCAACGCGGCATAGCCGACGTTGACCCGATCCAGAAAGGCTATGATGTAGAGCACGAACATATACGGCATTATGCGACGAAGGACGCGACGCCTTGCTCGAGCGGCGACAGTAGTAGCTTTCCCTGTTGTCGATTCCATTGTTTATTCTATTTGTCATTTTCCATCTTTCATTTGTCATTTCTCATTTTCACTCGCCGTTGATTGAGCCGGACACGACGAAATGTCAAATGAAAATGTCAGATGGAAATTCGAGAATAAGATCTGGGTCCCTGTCAGAGGTACTTCTACTCACGCGATGTGCGCTCCCTGAGTTTCAACGTACACCGCATAGAGAGATTGGCTGGCAGTCATGAATAACCGGTTTCTCTTCGCGCCACCGAAACAGATATTGGCGCAAGCCTCTGGCAAGAGAATCTGCCCTATGCGCTGTCCGTCAGAAGCGAAGATGTGTACTCCATCATAGCCGGCGCCAACCCATCCGGCGCTCGACCAGATGTTGCCATCGACATCCGCTCTGATTCCGTCGGAGCTCCCAACAACTTCCCCGTCCTTTGTCTTGAGCTTCATCGACGTGAATTCGCCACCCTTACTCAATCTCTTGCCGTCGACGACATCCCAGACCTTGATGTTCCTTGGCGCTTGTGGATAGTGCGATGCGCCGGTGTCCACGACGTAGAGCTTTTTGTAGTCGGGCGAAAAACAGAGCCCGTTGGGCTTGAAGATCTCGTCCGTGACCAATTCGATCTTTGAAGTCTTGGAATCGATTCGGTAAACCGCTTCCTTGAGATGAAGCTCACCCTTATTGCCTTCATAGCCCATCAAACTTCCGTAGCCAGGATCGGTGAACCATATTCCACCGTCCGGATGCACAACCACATCGTTCGGAGCGTTGAACGGCTTGCCTTGCCACTTCTCCGCAACCACGGTGATCGCGCCGCTGTGCTCGTAGCGCACCACGCGGCGGGTGGCGTGTTCGCAGGAAATCTGACGACCCTCCCAATCGAACGTGTTTCCGTTGCTGTTGTTGGTTTGATTGCGAAACACGCTCACGTGGCCATCTTCGTCGAGCCACCGATGCTGAACGTTGTTGGGAATATCACTCCAAACCAGATAGCGTCCGACAGCGTTCCACGCCGGACCTTCGGCCCACAACATGCCGGTGTGTAGCCGGCGAATAGGAGTGTTTCCGATTCTGTACCGTGCGAAGCGCTTGTCAAGAACCAAGATGTCCGGATCCGGATAGCGCACCGGTGGCGCATCACGTCCATAGTT
>CAZOOE010000454.1:0-5579 GCA_964581275.1 uncultured Clostridia bacterium | reverse complement strand
CGGAGAATAAGAAAAATGGAGCGGTATTTCCGGACGCCCCCGCAACCGCGGCTGCCCCGGGAGGCGCGCCAAGCGTGCCTGCCGTCTCTATCTCGGCGGTGCAGCCGAGTTCGAACTTTAGGACAGCAGACCTTGGAGGTCTGACAATCGCTCGTCCACAAAATTGGGAGGTCATCGAGAACCGGGAGTCCTCGGCTACGATTGCCCCACGTGCCGGTGTTTCCGGGGGAGCCGTCGCGTATGGTGTGGTCATTCGCTCCCAGCGCGCGCCCGCAGCAAACATGAGCGCGAGCAAGCTCACGGAAGCGATTGCTCAGAACCTGCTGAGCAGCGACAGCAATATGAAGGTGCTTGGACAGATTCAACCGCTTACGATAGGCGGCAGTTCCGCAGGTTCTGTCCAGCTGGAAACTGTTTCTCCGATGGCCGGCGCAGACGGTAAGACGCAGCGCGAGCGAGACTGGTTGGTTGCCCTGCAGCGCGGAAGCGACGCGATCTACTTCGTCTTTGTGTCAACCGCGGCGAATTACGAACAATTGAGGCCATCTTTCGAGAGAATGCTGCGTAGCGTGCAGTTTCGGTAGAGTGGAGTTCGGCAGCGATCCAACGCTGGCGTGCCTGGGTTCTGAGTTTTAAGTTTCGAGTTCCGAGTAAATCCGGCTCGACTCAAAACTCAGAACTGCAAACTCAGAACGCAAGGGCTGCGCGCAGCTCTTGATTAGTTAGAATGTGGTCCACCGGGAGGTGAAGAAATGCCGCAGTATGTTATCGAGCGTGAGATACCTAACGCCGGGCAGTTATCTGATGACGAACTTCAGGAAATCTCGGAGAAATCGCTGAAAGTGTTAGGGGATCTCGGTCCGAAGATCCGGTGGTTGCATAGCTACGTGACCGACAATAAGGTCTACTGTGTGTATCTCGCCTCCGACGAAGAGACGATTCGCGAGCATGCTCGACGCGGTGGGTTTCCTGCCAATCGAATTTCCAAAGTTAGGAAGCTTCTGGATCCTGTGAACTACGAGTAGGTCCCTCGTCCAGTGCGTAGGCGATTGCGGCATCCATACTCATGGACCAGCCATAAAGCTCGATGTCCAGCGCTCGAGGGCCAAGCGCATGCCGGGCGGCGTGGAGATGCCGCGGCAATTCAACCCACTCTTTGCCCGCACCGATAGAACGCCTGATGGCGTCTGCGGCACCTGCCAGACGGAGCGCCCGCTCGGCTTCACCACTCGCGGCGGCGAACCCGGCGAATTCGGTTAACGCGCGAGCGATGCCCATGCGGTCTCCCGAGTCGCGAAATGAGGACAGCGCTTCAGCGAGCACGGTACGCGCTTGATGTTCTTGTCCCTGCTGAAACATCAACACGGCAACATCAATCTTGGTTCGGGCGAGACCCCTTCGATCGCCCAACCGTTCGAATGCTGCCAGCGCACGCTCGTACCAGGAGCTCGCAGCCTCGAGATTGCCCAACTGCCGCTCGATGTCGCCCAGACGACTTTGCTCCCAGGCCGCTCCCATCGAATCCTTGAGCTGGACGAAAATAGCAAGCGCCTGTTCAGACAACGGTCTGGCGGCCGCGAAATCACGGCTGGATTGATGCAAAAACGAGAGTTGGCTGAGCATTTTCGCCGTCAACGGTTCATTATTCGCCTCCTGGGACAGTTTGAGAGTCTCCCCGAGAATGGAGCGGGCGGACTCCGGATTTCCCAGGAAATGTTCGTCGAAGGCAAGAGAGATACGAGCCATCACAACGCCCACCGTGTCACCGGTCGTCCGGCTGATGGTGAGCTCTTCATCGTGCAACAGGCGCGCTGCCGCATAGTCTCCTTGAAGCCAAGCCAGATTTCCTGCCGCATGCAGCGCTCGCTTGCGGGCACTTTGGGCTTTGCCGCCGGCTGGAAGCGTGAGCAGTTCCGCAAGTCGATTCCGGCCCTCGCCGTATTCTTGCCGTTCCGACCAGAAGGGTGCAAGCGCGGCACCCAGACGCAGACCCCACTCGGCATTGTTCTCGCGGACTGCCCAGTCCAAAGCCGCGCGAAAGTTGGCGCGTTCCAGGTTGCAGCGCTCGAGCCATTCTTCGCGTTCGGCTGTAGTATCCGATTGTCCGCCCTCTTCGGCCAACACCAGGAAATAAGCCGCGTGGGCGCGATGCGTCACCACCTCGTCCGGATTGGCGGCAAGGCGTTCGAGGGCGTAATCGCGGATGGTTTCGAGCATGGTGAATCGCGCCTCTCCATCGGGTGTCTGTGTCTGCTGGACAAGACTCTGACCGACCAACGACTCGATTGTGTCCAGCACGTCGGCGGAGAGATCCTCACGCGGATTGCAAACGCCCTCGACAGCCTCTAACGTGCAGCCGTTCACAAAAACCGCAAGCCGCCGCAGGAGCTTCTGCTCATCAGCGGTGAGCAATCCGTAACTCCACTCCACGGCCGCCCGCAAGGTTTGCTGGCGCTCGGGCAAATCGCGTGCTCCGCCGGTCAGCAGCTCGAAGCGGCCGCCCAAGCGGTGCAACATGGCTTTCGGGGTCAGCGTCCGCACGCGTGCTGCAGCTAATTCGATAGCTAGCGGCAGGCCGTCGAGCCTGGCGCAAATCTCCGCGATTGCCGCGGCATTCTCTTTGGTCAGCTGGAAATCGGGTTTGACAGCGGCAGCGCGCTGCAGGAAAAGCGCGACGGATGGACAACGCGCCAGCTCTGCCAATTGTGAAGAGCTGTCATAGGAAGGTAACCGGAGAGGTGCGACCTCGAATCCATATTCGCCGTACACCCGCAGCACCGCGCGGCTGGTGATCAATAGTTTGAGGTTGGAACAACTCTCCAGCAAATTCGTCAACAATGGCGCTGCATTGAGAACTTGCTCGAAGTTATCGAGCAGTAGCAGGATACGATCACGCGTTCCGCGGAGCGTTTCCTTCAGTGCTTCCGCAGGTTCGCGGCCGCGGATCTCGCGACTGCCGAGAGCGTGCGCGACGGTAGGCGCAACGAGGCAGGGATCACGGCCGGAACGCAAGGCCGCGAAGAATGCGCCCACCGGAAATAAGCTCGCGGATTCCGGCCTCAGTTCCAGGGCCCGCAGTGTCTTCCCGGTTCCCGCCGCACCCGTGAAAGTGAGCAGGCGCAAATCATCCCGCGAGAGCAGCATGCATGAGCGAGCCAACTCTTCTTCGCGGCCGATGAGCGGAGTTCGCGGCAACGGCAAGGTCGATGTGCCTAGATGCAACCGCGCCGCCTCCTGGCGAGCGAGCCGGTCACCGAGCGTCGTAAGATCCCGGGCCAGATCGCGGGTTGACGCGTAACGGTCCTTCGGCCGCTTCGCCAGGCACCGATCGATAATCCATTGAACCGGCGACGGAACATCGGGATTGATTTCTCCGACAGCCGGCGGCGTGTCTCGCAGAATTGCCGCCAATATTTCAACCGCTGAGCTTCCGGAAAAAGGGCGCCGGCCGGTCAGCATCTCGAAAAGGATGATGCCGAGTGAAAACTGGTCCGATTGAGAATCGACGTGCTCCCCGCGCACTTGCTCCGGCGACATATATGGGGCTGTGCCAAGGATCTGCCCGGTTGCTGTCGTAGCCTGGCCGGCGGTGGCCGCCGCATCATTGAGGCTCGGACTCGTCGGACCTCTTGCAAGGCCGAAGTCGAGTACTTTGAGTCTGCCATCCGGCTTGATCTTCACATTGGCGGGTTTCAGATCACGATGAACGATATCTCTTTCGTGGGCCGCCTCCAATGCATCGGCGATCTGTTTCGCGAGTGCCAGTGATTCATCGATCGGGATTGGACCGCGGGCGATGCGTTCCCCCAGCGTTTCGCCGTCGACGAGTTCTAAGACAAGAAACCGCACACCGCCGGCTTCCTCCAGCGCATAGATGGCTCCGATGTTGGGATGATTGAGCGACGCCAGAACTTCAGCTTCCCGCTGAAAGCGGCCCACACGATCCGGGTCCCGGCTGAATGCGTCGGGAAGAACCTTTATAGCCACTTCGCGCTTGAGTTTCGTGTCCTTCGCTCGATACACTTCACCCATTCCCCCGCGGCCAATTAGATCCGTCAGGTAGTGGAAGCCGAGCTGTGTTCCGATCGTGATACCCATGAAAGTCGTGGGGATTATACCCAAAGCAGAGTAGAATTCGCGGCGAACATCCTTTCACTGGTTTCGGAGGACTATGCGGAGTCTAAAAGCATTCATCGGCTCGTTGATCTTGGTGTCGATGTGCATGTCACAAGGCAATCCGAGCGTCCTGTTCGAGGGCGCACGGCTGATCATGGGCGACGGCGGTGCGCCAATGGAAAGCTCGGCCTTTATCGTGCAGAACGGCCGTTTCACGACAGTCGGCAGAAAGGGCGAGGTGCAAGCGCCCCCAGGTGTGGCTCGCGTTGATCTGACCGGCAGGACCGTCATTCCCGCGCTCATTGATGTTCACAGTCACTTCGGATTTCTGAACCAGCGTGACGGAAGCATGTCGAAAGCGAACTTCAATCGCGAGAATCTCCTCGATCATTTGAAAAGATACGCGTATCACGGATTCGCTGCCTCGATCAGCATGGGAACCGACTACGGGGACTTGCCTTATCAGTTGCGGGAAGAAGTCCATCCGGGAGCGGCATTGTTTCGGACCGTCGGACGCGGATTGGCGTGGCCGGGCTCCGGCCCGAATGATCCGGCGCGTAATGATGTGCCGTATGTTGTAACCACCGTCGAGCAGGCCAGACAGGCTGTGCGCGACCTGGCTCCGCACCGTCCCGACTTCGTCAAGATTTGGGTGGACGATCGGAACCACACTCAGAAAAAGTTGACGCCGGAACTTTACGGAGCCGCGATCGACGAGGCTCATAAGCACAACCTGCGAGCGATCGCGCACGTGTTTGACCTCGAAGATGCCAAAGGTTTGCTTCGAGCAGGGATCGAAGGCTTTACACATCTGGTTCGCGATGAGGAAGTCGACGAAGAGTTCCTCCAATTGTTGAAACAACATCCCGGCGTATTTGTGACGCCAAACCTCGGAGTCACAAGCCGCGGCCTGGAGTCGGGCCGTCCAACATGGCTCGACGATCCATTGCTTCACGAAACGATTCCCCCAAACGAGATCAAGCGGCTGGAAAACCAATTTTCGAACCGTAAGCCTGAAGCGCTCGCGAACACACGCAAGTCGTGGGAGCGGCAGGTGCGGAATCTGCAGAAGATGCGAGACGCCGGTGTGCGGGTTGTCTTAGGCAGCGACTCGGCCGGCGATCCGTCGCGAACCATGGGCTGGCACGCGATATGGGAGGTAGACTCACTGGCGAAAGCGGGGATGAAGCCATCCGATGTGATTGTTGCCTCCACACGGCTTGCAGCTGAGACGTTGAAGTTCGATCAGCTTGGCATGGTCGCGCCCGGCAAAAGCGCCGACTTCGTCGTGCTGAACGCAAATCCTCTCGACAACATCGCCAACACGCGGAAAATCTACAAGGTGTACTTGCGCGGTGAAGAAGTCGATCGCGCGGGCTTAAGAAAGCAATGGACAGGAAGATGAAGGATTCCCCTCCTCGCAGAGGAGGGGTGGATGCGCCGAGCGAAGCGAAGGCGCAGAC
>CAZOOE010000453.1:0-5582 GCA_964581275.1 uncultured Clostridia bacterium | reverse complement strand
CTTGAAAACCACCTTAGGCCGGCATCCGGAATCCCCATTTTCTGGCGCTTTGGACGGATTTGCTGCCTCCGCAAGAAAACGATGAATTTGGGTAATTGACACTGCGTAATTGAGGCCTTCTGCGCCCGATGCCAAGAAAGCATTTACGCCGATAACTTTGCTTGCTTCGGTAAGGAGGGGCCCGCCGGAGTTTCCAGGATTGATCGGTGTCTGTGTCTGGATAACATCCGCGGTATGCGCCGCCCCTTCGGCCTGCCATTGATAGCTGGGCCACACCTGGCTGATTATTCCCTTCGTGTACGTCCATGTTTCACCAGTCGGATGGCCTATCGCACTCACGTCGGCCCCCACTTGGACGTCCGCCGGATCCCCTAACTGTAGCACCTGTGCGGACCGAGGCACGAAGGCAGCCTTCAATAAGGCCAGATCAGCGGTCTTGTCGACGTAAACAACATCGGCCCGCACGACTCTCGAGTCAGGTAAAAACGCGTCGTCGGTTGGGGACTTAAATATGACGATTACTTTTGAATAACTGCCAACGACGTGCCAATTCGTGAGGATATGCCCGTCGCTGGCGATTAGAATTCCTGATCCTAAGCCATCCTTCGTGTTGACGATTACCACGCCATTTGACGCTTGCTTATAGAGTTTCTCTTCCGCCGCTCCGCGCGACGTGATCTGCTGACTGCTATCGAGTCCAGCCAGTGCCTGGCGCGATGCATGCGTTGCCAGCGAGTCCCAAGTTGGAATTCCCACATGCAGTCCCGGCGGAACCGGCATAGCCGTTCCTTGACTGCCTGGCAGCGAACGACCCAACATCTGGGTGTCCTGAGCAAGGGAGGGCGCGCTGTGGACAAAAGCAACCAGGGCGAGCGACACCAGTACCCAACGCATCGGAACCCCTCCAGTAGGTCACCTGCGTCGTGCAAACGCTTGGCTCAATATATACCTGCGTTTTGTCTCCTCCTAATGGTTCTTGCCCTCACGCCAAGTGTGGCAAAGGGGGCGGGCACCGTCGATCCGCAACTGTCCAAGGCTCTAGATCTTTACGTACAGGGCCACGTTCTCGACGCAGCGGAAATTGCGCTAAAGGAGGCAGCGGTATTCCCCATATCTCCTCAGGCCGCGAACGCCATTCCCATCACGCTTTTTATGTGCAACTCAGCCCGCAGCATATCTTGTCTAGAGAAACTTCTCTTGGTGTTGGCCCCTCATTTTGCCGAGAAGTGGTCGGTCAATCCTGATACCGACTACATTCTAAAGTCGGAGGTAACATACTCGATTGCATGGGACTTGTTGCTTCGGGGACAAATTGCCGCCCTTCACCAATGGCTACCCGCAAACTTCGTCGCAATTTATGGCCAACCCACCAAAGACCCGGAGAACTACATTGACTTCCAACTGCTGGCTGCGGCACTTGCCGTCCAGGAACTACGATTTCCTGATGCTCAGCGCTCCGTATCTAGAGCGCTTGGCGTACTCCTGAGCGTGGGAAACCTTCCAGCCCTCTATGTTGCCGATGCCCTCAACCGACTCATCAAGATACAGGCGGCCAGCGGAAACGCGACGAAGGCCATAGGCTGGTGGGTCCTCACGCAGCCTCTAATGAACAGTCTGGTTCCGACAACTCCCGAGGCCGTTGATAACCTTCAAAACCGTACAATTGTCTTCAGCTACCTGGGCGCCTCTCCGGCGCTGGCCCAGGCCATTCAAGCTGCAATCGATGGCATTCAGGCTCTTCAAATCGACAGCGGGGTGAAGATCTACCAGATGGCGCCGCTCATCGCTCATCTCGTATGCCGTCTTCTGCTTGATAATCAACGCGACGCCGCGCTAAAGACATTAGCAAACAACCCTGTTTCCAGCACAAAGAAGGCGATTATATCCAGAGGCACTTTTCAATATCCGGGGGAATTCTTCTACGCACTGGCCGAGCTATTTACACATAGATTATTGAATCAAAAAATTGATCCCGCTTGGGGTCCGCTGTTCGCAAAGCCTTTCCAATTGCCCTATTTCAATCGCACGCAACAGGCCGAGTTCGAGGTCTACGCCCGCTTTGCGCAGGCGCTCCTTACTCCGCCTCAAGACCCTACCTTGGCTCAGCGTTTGGTCGATACAGGAAAAGTGCAGGTTAGAGTCTTTCAGGAAGTGACCTCCGACAATCTCCGTGCGTTTCCCGTGCTTGACGATGTCAATCGCCTGCTTTCCCAGTATTCCGTTGCGGCCATAGCGGAAGACGCAGTCGGCCACAACAAGGGCGTGGTCGCCCGCACTGACTGGGCCGATTTGCTTTTAAAGTTGACAGAAATACAAAATAGAAGCCTCCCATATGCGCTCAGCGATACCCTCAGTGTAGTCTCTGAGCAACCCACCGAGTCAGGGCGAAGATTGGCGCACTCGGCGCTAAGGCTAATCGCGCAGGAGGACGCTTGGCAGGCAGATCAGATACAAAATCTAGTTCAACGCACACTGGACGCATGGAAGGCGCATGCGGCTTTGGCTGCGCCTACGGGAATGCAGCCCGCGGTCGTGCTTCAAGATTTCTCCAATTCACTGGAGCGAGTAATCGCTTCTTTGCGGACGAGCGGTCGCTACGACTCCTCAGCTCGGCAATTGCCCAATCTATCACAGCTGCAAAGCACGCTGGCGCCGAAGGAAGCATATTTAACGTTAACCGGTTCTGCCGCGGGCGCCGTAAAGCTCTGCGTTACCAAGTCGTCAGTCTTCGTTGCCGTCACACCTATAGATGCGCGCCAGCTTTCTATAGATACCAAGCTTCTGCAGTACGCACTAACAGATCAACGCCCCGCTTCTGACGTTCTGGACAGTCAATATCCAGCTAGGAAGGCAGTCGAGCTTTATCACTTTATATTCGACGGTTTAGAAAGCTGCCTGACGAATGTGCGGCATATCGTGTTTGCGTCGCCTCCTGAACTCACCGGTCTGCCGCTTGCCGTTTTGTTGTCCAGCATGCCCCCTGTGCTGGGTGACGGTTTCGACTTGGGCAAGGCTCATTGGCTGGCTCTAAAGTTTGAATTCTCCTACGTACCCTCCTTGCAGGGCTACCTTGCGGCTGCGCAATCAGCCCGCTGGTCTGGTGGTCAGGAGGACTTTCTTGGAGTCGGGGATCCAATTCTCGGCAATGCGGCTTTAGCAAATTTTGTGTCGGGTCAGCAGCTCGCCTCAACAACTTCGGGTGGGGCACTCGACTTGAAGCCACTCCCTGAAACCAGCAAGGAACTTAACTTTGCGCAATCTCAGTTTGATCCTGCTCGGTCAACGTTGCTGCTGAACCGACGAGCCACTGAAGAAAACTTTCGCATGCAACCTTTGTCCCGATTTAACGTCATCGAGTTCGCAACTCACGCCCTAGTTCCTGACGACCTCACCGGACTCGATGAAATGGCCCTCGTGCTTACTCCCGGTAGCGATCCGACTGACCGGCTCAATGACGGCTTCCTAAGGGCATCCGAGTTGGCGTCATTGGAATTGAGGGCGCGACTGGTGGTGCTATCCGCCTGCAACACCGCCAAATTCGACGTGAATCACTTCACCGCAGAAATTCAAGGCCTGACACTTGCGCTGGCGCAATCCGGTGTTCCCACGGTCATCGGCTCCTTGTGGCCTGTCGACAGCGTGGAAAATGAAGCTCTGATGGAGAAGTTCTATAGCCACTTGAAGCGTGCCCCTGACGCTCCATTGACCACGGTGTTGGCTAGCGCACAGCGGGAGATTTTCAATAGCGCCAAGTCGCGTGCCTATTTCCACCCGAGATTTTGGGCCCCTTATATCATTATGGGATACGGCTCAATTAGCCTGCGCGCCGCAGAAAGCATTCCTAGTGGAGCGAATGTATTCAGCCGCCTGGTTGGGGCTAGCGATCAGGGCTCCGAGGTTCTCTCTGTCGTCGCTCTAAGAGAAAGAGGTCTCTTTGGCGACTCGGCCATTGGGCCGACTGTCAATGGCCACCACAAAGCGCTTCTTGAATTGCGCAAAGTCAGTGGCGACGTAATTTGGACTAAAGAGGCAGACGCAGATGGCGCTGGTCCAGTGTCAGCTGGTGGCGACCGGCTCTTCTGGGCCACCTATCACTATTTTTCGCGCGATCACGTTGACGCAAGAATCACAGCCTTCGATCTGGGTGGCAAGCAGGTGTGGAGTTACCCAATTCCGCACAAAAAGCCTGTTGAATTCATTCGGGCGATTGCAAGCGGACCCGGGGGGCGGGTTGCTGCGGTTAGTCTGGAGACGTCTCTTTCGGGAGGCAGTGAAGGAAGCGATGACGAACTTTGGCTATCCATTTTCGATTCAGATGGCAAGGTTATGCATCGTCAACTGCTGGACCACTTTCCGCCCTATGGCGACATTGGTTACTCGAATATTGTTTCTCTTGCCTACGGCGACGGGCCTCTGCTAGTCACTGTAAACGAGGGACGGCGTGTCGCCCGCTTTAGCTACACAGACTTTCGTGTGACCGCACCGTGTTACGGATCTCTTAAGACCACCATCGTGATGTTCGATGCCGAGAGCTATGCTGAGAAGGGCCGCAGCTCGGTTACCAATTTCGCGGTCGAGGATATCTCGCCAGATCAGGCGGGTTGGCTTCTAAGCGGAGAACAATTTGGTGAATGCGATCCCGTAGGGCACGCAGCTGTCGAGCAGATTAGTGGAAACCTGAAGCTGAAGCCAATTTGGGTAGATGCTGGTCCATTTAGCTCGAGTGCCCTGGCTGCAATAAGGACCAGCCATGGATTTAGGATTGTTAAGGCCGTAGAACGCAAAATCTCCATCGATCCGCATGCAGCCGCACTCTCGCCTGGTGATTTATTGAAATTTGGGACAACCAGGCGGCTACCAATCGACTACCTGACCCGTAAGGAAACAGAAGTGGTCGATATTAGTGGCGAGACCGAGCGAACCCTCTACCTCGACGCTGGACTTGGCTTATCGATTCGGAGTGCGGCTATTATTGATAGCCATCTAGCGCTTGTCGGCTCGCTGGGACCTGCCCCAATCTGGTACACGTTGCAATAGCCATTCTTGCTGAGGCTCTTCGTGCCAATAAACGAGCGGTGTCGCCTGGCTATGCGAAACGCGGGCATTTGAGATCGTCGCGCACTAAGTACTGTTGCCAGCGATTATTGGCCTGCTCCCGGAATTCCGGACCACGAATGGCTGGAAAATTCTAATTAGCTGCCTGGTCGGGCGGAGGATTTTCCATGAAGAAGTCGCGGTTCACCGAGCAGCAGATTGCCTTCATCTTGCGGCCGGCCGCGGAAGGTACGCGGGTTAAGGAGGTGTGCCGCAAGGCGGGCATCAGCGAGGCCACCTACTACAACTGGCGCAAGAAGTACGGCGGGTTGATGCCCTCTGAGATGAAGCAGTTGCAGCAGCTGGATGAGGAGAACCAGCGGCAGAAGAAGCTGGTGGCCGATCTGTCGCTCAACAAGGAGATGTTGCAGGGCGTGATCCGCCGAAAAATATGAGGCCTGCCCGGAAGCGTGAGATGGTCAATCATGTTCGGCTGGCCTGGCGGGTGAGCATTCGCCGTTCGTGCCGGGCTGTGTCGGTGGATCGAT
>CAZOOE010000452.1:0-5593 GCA_964581275.1 uncultured Clostridia bacterium | reverse complement strand
GCCTCACGAGGTCACGCTTTCACCTTCGGTATTGGAACGCCAGCCCGGCGTTCCCGTCCTTTGTCAGTACATTTGCTGCTATCGTTTCCTCAGGCTGTACGGTCGTCCCTGCGGACTTGGTGTCTTCGTAAGATACGGTGCGAGTGACATTTCCCACGTCCGTGCCGCTCGCCTTTACGCAATAAGTCCTTCGCTCGATCACGTTGAGCATGGTGCCCGAGCCAAAGTCGTTAATCTGCGCTCCCGAGGTCAAGGACAACATGTCACCGGTGTTGAGAGTGATGCTATTGTTGACATGATCAACTGCAGTGATCTTGGCAAGGGCTGCTTGACCGCTGGTAGCGAGATTGGCCGCATTCAGGAGAGAGACGGTCTGTCCTACTTCAAAGCCGGTGGTCGACCCGGTGCTGAATACCCCGGGCGCGGTTGCTAACGAGACGATGGTGGTGACGTTGCTGAAGTCCCCTCTGACTGCCAACGTTGTGGCGGTACCGCTTACTATCGCGCAATTGCTCGGGAGGCCGGCTCCAGCCATCCGTAGCTCATTGCTGATTCGATCAAATGCTGTGCGCGAGTCTTGCGCCATATCTAGAGTCACTCGCTCGTTGGTGTGCATTCGCTGGCTTCGCGAGAAGAAGCACAGCGTGCCGCTCAACAGCGCCAACACCAATCCGGCTGCTATCATCAATTCCACCAACCCGAAACCTTCCTCACTAGTCCGTGTCATAAACCCTCCTACGCTAAGGGGCGAACTATCTCAACTCATAGCGACCCCTATGAGGGAATCCCAATCGGGGATTTTCTTTTTGTCTGATCTGCGAAGCACGATGCGGAGCTCCTTTCGTGTTAGCTGTATTACTTTCAATGGCTATGCGCCCAATCGCAAGGGCTGTGCCACGTAACGCCACGGAACAATAAGCAGTTCAGCGGAAAGAGTATCTGTCTTACATTCGCAGTAGCGGGGAGCGCAAAAGAGGTCAGGCTGACTAGGTAGCGCGTGGTAATGTAAGCAGATTGACCGAGGTTATGTAGCTTCCAAAAACCCTCCGATCTGTAAACTCCTCCTTTAGGAACTTCGGTTATCGAGCCGACTACACGATGTGACTGCGTTGGCGTCAAAGCTGTGCCCGGACATGTGGCTGTCACTTTGTGTCATTGTTTCACACGTGGTATTCTCGGTTTTCGTCAGCAGCCCCAGCCCGTTTTTACTAACCTCACGAAAAACAGGTCTTTAACGATGGCAAGCGCATTGCTTTCTGAATTCGGTTAGCCCCCGCCGCGCGCGGTTAGCGCGATTGGAAATTGACTGATTGCCCGATGCGAAAACGCACCTCCACTTTCAACAGGCTATTTGCCATCGGTCTCAGCATTAGCCTGCTGACAGCAGTTGTTCCGCTCACGGCTGCGGTGATGGCCTCCGAACCGGGGTCAGCCCAGACGATTTCCAGTGGCAAGATACTTCCGTCTCCGCCAACCGGAGGGCCGCCATCGCAATGGTTGCCAAGAGGACCGGGCGGTGGCGGAGCATTGTTTGCCCCAAGCTTCAGCCCGCACAACCAGAATGAGCTGTATATCTCCTGTGACATGAGTGAAGTGTTTCACTCAACCAACCTCGGCGCGTCCTGGGATCTGCAAGACTTTCGCCAGATTCAAGGGAACCGCGAATCGGAAGTCCGCTTCACAAGCAGTGCTTCGACCCTCTTTGCTCTTGACTATACAGGTGACTTGGTTACCCCTTCCAAAAGCACTGACGGAGGTACGACGTGGCACCGGTTGAGTAGTGATCCGACTTTTGGCGGAGCCTATTCGCTATTCGCCGATCCGAACAACGCAACCAATCTGATCGTCTCCGATTATTCACACCTCTACCTCTCAACCGACGGCGGAAACACATTCGGTTTGAAGTTCAGCACTGCATCGGGGAACGGCTGTTTTGTCGCGGGAGCGGTCTTCGACGGCAGCAACATCTATGCAGGCACGAATCTGGGTTTGCTGGTCTCCAGTAGCGCCAGCGCATTCATTGCGGCAAGCGTCGGAGGCATCCCGGCGGCTGAAGCGATGGTCTCGTTCGCGGGTTCCAGGCAGGGAGCAACCCTTCGTTTCTTTTGCGTCACTCTTAATTCGGGTGACGTTTTTCCAGGGCTCTTTACTGAGGGCTCCTATTTCAGCTATCACAGCGTCTATTCGCTCGACCTCGGGCAGGCCAACTGGACCGCGAGGGTGACCGGGATCATCGCCAACGATTTTCCGTTTTTTGTGGCGATGTCGCGTGGCGATATTTCCACTGCCTACCTGGCAGGACAAAACTCGACCGAGTTTCCGATCATCTACAAGACCACGACCGGCGGCGGCAACTGGCAAAGTGTCCTGTTGACCGCAAACAATCAAAACATCTACACCGGCTGGGCTGGCAGAGGCGGCGATCGCGACTGGAGCTACGGCGCGGGGGCGCTTGGATTCGCAGTCTCGCCTGTCGATTCGAATAAGGTTGCTTTCACAGACCTCGGTTTCTCGCACCTCACCACTGATGGGGGCGCGACATGGAAGCAGATGTACGTGAACCCTGCCGATCAGAATCCCCCGAACGCGATGACCCCGAAGGGCAGGTACTATCACAGCGTCGGGCTCGAAGACACAACGTGTTGGTGGCTAACCTGGAAAGACCCGAGCAATATGTTCGCTTCTTACTCGGATATTCGTGGTACGCGCAGCACCGACGGCGGAGCATCCTGGTCGTTCAACTACGCGGGCCAGCCCTACAACTCGACTTATCAATCGCTGAAGCACCCGATGAGCGGCGCGCTTTACGCCGCAACCTCGTCAGTCCACGATATGTATCAGAGCACGCGCCTTCAGGATTCAATTCTCGATAGCGGTAACGGCGCGATCAAATATTCGACCGATGGCGGAGCAAACTGGCTGACTCTTCACGACTTCGTGCATCCGGTGATAGGACTCGCGCTGGACCCGAACAATTCGAATCGAATGTATGCCAGCGTGATTCACAGTACCCTTGGCGGAATTTATGTTTCCAGCAACATCCAAAACGGCGCAGGCTCCACGTGGACCAAGCTTGCCAATCCGCCGCGCACTGAGGGACATCCGTTCAATATATATGTTTTGAATGACGGCACGCTTGTTTGCACTTATTCAGGCAGAAGGAACTCCTCGGGCACGTTCACCGCAAGCTCGGGCGTTTTCGTTAGCACCGACGGCGGCTCAACCTGGCTTGATCGAAGCCACAACGGGATGCGTTACTGGACGAAAGACATCCTGATTGATCCCTACGATCTGACTCAAAACACCTGGTACGTCGGGGTGTTCAGCGGATGGGGTGGGCCGCCAAACGGGCTGGGCGGTTTGTACAAGAGCACCAATCGCGGAGTGACGTGGACCCGGATCAACAGCCTGGATCGGGTGACTTCTTGCGCCATCAGCCCGATCAATTCAAACGAGATGTATCTGACTACTGAAACGGAAGGCTTGTGGTATTCAAGCAACATCAATACTCCCACGCCGGTCTTCACCGCGGTGACCTCTTACCCGTTTCGGCAGCCCGAGCGAGTCTTTTTCAATCCGACTAATCCCAACGAAATATGGATCACGAGCTTTGGGAACGGTCTGCGAGTCGGGAACACTTGCGGTTATATGCTGTCGCCTGCAAACGCTTTCTTCTACCAGATGGGCGGGAGTGGAACCCTCGCTTTAAATGCTGCGAGCGGGTGCGGTTGGACCGCCGCGAGCAACGACAATTGGATAACGCTAACGTCGTCTGCTAGTGGCACCGGTTCAGATTCGGTTACGTTCGAAGTGAGAGAGAACTTTACCGGGAGTCCTCGCATTGGGACGATGAGTATTGCGGGACAGGCCTTCACAGTTCTTCAAGACGCCGGTTTGCAGGATTGCACGTACGTGCTTGCACCTATGAACTCAGCATATTTATCCGGTGGCGGGACCGGAGCGTTCAACGTGTTTTCGGAAGTGCAATGTGCGTGGATCGCGACGAGCAACGTCAGCTGGATAACCATCACATCGAGCAACATGGGCATTGGAAACGCGACACTGAGTTACGTTGTGGCGGCCAATGCGACCGGGCTTTCCCGCAAGGGAAGAATAACGGTCGGCGGACAAGCCTACACCGTGAAGCAGAAGTGACACTGCGGTTTGAAAACCACCCGGCTAAGCCTTGCCCCAAGCTCGCAACCCCGTCATACTAGGCCAGCACCGTTGGTTAGGTGCTCGTCTGATCTAGACTGCCTCGTGCCAATCGACGGGCGGAGGTTCTCGATGGATAACGAGCGAAGACACTCGACGCGCGGCGACCTGTTTACCGAAGTGCAGTACGAGGGCGTCGGTATTCACGCCGAAACTCGAATCTCCGATATCAATCTGTCCGGGGTCTTCATAGACGCGCTCTCCCCGTTGCCGGTGGGAGCCGTCCTCAAGCTTTTTTTTACTCTGCCTGGTGGACAACGCGTGACCACCGAAGGGATCGTCGTACATTGCCAGCCGGGAATTGGTATGGGGGTGGAGTTCACTGGCCTCAAACCCGAGGACGCGATTCTCATTCAAGAAACCATCGACGCGCATCGATGATCCACGATTCGTGATCAAAATCGTAACTACCGCTCTTGTCGTTGTTCATCTCGTCGCTTCATTCTGGCACGGCGACGCCCATACAAAACTCGCGGTGGAGCTACCCCCCAACAAAGCAATCTTCGTATGGGGCGTGATCCTGTTCGCGCCTATCGCCGCCGCTGCGCTTGTGTGGACGCGCTACGTATTGATCGGACTCTGGGTGCTCGTTTTGTCGATGGTCGGTGCCCTGCTTTTCGGCGTATATCATCACTATGTCTTGGTATCTCCCGACAACATAGCTCATCTGCCCGTCGGTAGCGCCGAGGCTCACTCCCAATTCATCTCCAGCGCCGCCGTAATTGGATTGCTTGAGCTGGCATCAGCGCTCTGTGGTGCGTTCTTCTTGGGCTTTTGGCAGGCGAAATCACGAGCCGGTCGGATCAAGAACAGCGACCGGTAGCGAGCGGCAGCCAGTCAAGCCGTTGATACAGCGACATTGAGGTCGATGTGAACAACGCAATAGTGGTGGGGGAAGCGGAATACAGCCGCGTCGAGTACGAAAGAAGATTCCTCGTTTCAACGCATTCGGACTGGCGGGCCGTTGTAGAGTCTTACTCAAAGACCTTCGAAGACAAATACCTTCGGAACACGAGACTACGGTTGAGGATCCTGACCGACTCGGACACCGGGCGGCGCATCTTCAAACTCAACAAGAAACCCGAATCGTCGTCGCCCTACTATCGGACGATCAGCCGGATTCTTCTGTCGCCCAGTGAATACCAACTGCTTGATGGACTCGAGGGCGACCGCATCACGAAGGTTCGTTACTATCACCACTACCTCGGCCGGGTATTCTCGATCGATGTTTTCGAGGGCGAACTCGACGCGCTCGTTCTGTGTGAGACCGAAGCGACGGGTCTCGAAGACTTAATGGCGGTCGAGCCCCCTCCTTATGCAGCGCACGAAGTGACTGCAGAACGGTTCTTCGAAGGGGGCAACCTATGCCGTGCGACTC
>CAZOOE010000451.1:0-5601 GCA_964581275.1 uncultured Clostridia bacterium | reverse complement strand
CCGCAGGCGCACGCGCGGGTGGCGGGGGGCATGCTCGATCAGGCCCGCGGGAAGAGTCGAAGCCCGATGGAAGCCGGTCGTCAGAACGGTCCGCGGGAAATCACCCGGCTGCGCGGGAAGCTTAATGAAGGCTACGATGTGGTGTCGGGCTGGCGTAAGGATCGCAAAGACCGATGGCTCACTCGCCAACTTCCGTCCAGGCTTGCGAACAAGCTGGTGGCTAAGCTGAGCGGCGTTGACCTCCATGACTTTGGCTGCAGCTTAAAGGCCTATCGGCGCGATGCGCTCACCGGAGTCAAACTCTACGGTGAGATGCATCGCTTTATACCAATTTACGCTGGATGGGCTGGCGCGCGGGTCACCGAGATACCGGTCACTCATCACGCGCGTGCTGCCGGCGAGTCCAAATACGGGCTCTCGCGGACGGGAAAAGTCTTATTCGATCTGATCACAATAAAGTTCCTGTCAAGCTATCTGACCAAGCCGCTCTATCTGTTTGGCACTGCTGGATTGGTGTGTCTGCTGATCTCGCTTCTCTCATTCGCATTCGCGCTGTACTACCGCGTCGTCGAGGGCGTGCACTTGAATCGAATGCCGCTCGCGACGCTCTCGATGATCATGTTCGCGATGGGGGTCCAGTTCATCTTTATGGGCCTGCTTGCGGAAATGATCGTCCGGACCTATCACGAGTCGCAGGACAAGCCTACGTATCTGGTACGTGAGCGAATCAACATCGACGCCGACGACGCATGAGGCGGGTCTTCCAGGCGTAAACGGCTACGTGAGGAAAGACTTTCAGGTGCCAGTCGAGGAGCACAGGTGAGGAACGAGATCAGCGCCGACACATCACCCCCAATTCCCGCTCCGCCACTCGACCACTTCCATCACACGCTGCCGACAGTCGCTATAGGCGGGATACCCGTAGCCAATTTAAGCGAAGATGAAGCTGTCGCGATAATCGACAAGCTGATATTGGAAGGTGGATCGCACTATGGCGCGGTGGTAAACGCAGCCAAGCTCGTTGCCGCGGATCGAGACGAATCGCTAAAACGCGTACTGCTCGAGGCTGACCTGGTAACCGCCGACGGTATGTCCGTGGTGTGGGCCTCGCGGCTGCTGGGTCACGGCGTGAAGCAACGAGTTACTGGTATCGATCTGTTCGAGCGCCTTGTTGAGCATGCTGCGCATCGTGGACTTTCGGTTTACTTTTTGGGCGCTCGTGAAGAAGCGGTGCGAGGCACCGTCGAGGTATTCAAGAACAGGTTTCCCGCGATCCGCATCGGCGGCTATCGCAACGGCTACTTTGACGCTTCAGAGTCCGTGGCGGTTTGTGAAGCGATAAGGCTCAGCGGCGCGGACTTGTTGTTCGTCGGGATGGGATCGCCCAAGCAAGAGCATTGGATAACGGCGAACGTGGCCCGCACAGGGGTCCGCTTTGCGCTGGGCGTCGGCGGAAGCTTCGATCATCTGAGCGGTGATGTGCGGCGAGCGCCTCAATGGATGCAGCGGAGCGGGCTCGAGTGGCTCCATCGACTCGCGAAGGAGCCACGGCGGTTGTGGCGCCGGTATCTGGTTGGCAACTCGGCTTTCATCTGGCTGATTGTTCGCCAGCTTGTTCAAACGCGCAGACGCCCTTAAGCTACGACGCACTACTCCACAGGTGTTAACCACACTGAGATTATTACCGCACAACCCATCTGCGGGCTCGGTTGTGTCACGTTCGCCTTGGGACTAGAATCAGTCTGGGTAACCGTAGTAGTTGCTCCACGGACGCGGCGGAAACCCGCGATAATCCGCAGAATGGAAGGAGATAATCTCATGTCCCGAGACCGAAGACCGCTTACCGATGTGAGCGCGAAACCAGGTGGTGCCCACCCGATGAGCAAGGCCGCTGAGCTGGCAGCGCTGCTCGAAGCCCATCGCGGCCAGCGCCACGCGATCGTGATGCAGGATTACCCTGATCCCGACGCCATATCAACAGCCTGGGCCCACAAGCTTATCGCCGCAAGATTCGGTGTTGAATGCGACATCATCTACGAAGGCCGCATCAGCCATCAGGAAAACCTCGCTCTCGTGCAGCTCACTGAGGTGGGGATGATCCGCTATACTGAAGGTTACAACCTCGAACAGTACAAGGGCACGGTGTTCGTCGATAATCAGGGCACGACTGCGGCGCTTACGGATCGATTCGCGGCTGCGGGAGTGAAACCGGTTGTGATCGTTGACCATCACGAGAAGCAGGACCGGATTCAGGCGGAGTTCACCGATATTCGCCAGATCGGCGCCACCGCGACGATTTACACCGAGTACATCCGCGAAGGCCTGCTCGAGTTGAACAAGAGCGACCCCGATCACGTGAGACTGGCAACCGCCTTGATGCACGGAATTCGCAGCGAGACTTCAGGCCTGATCCGCGCCCACGCGGAGGAGTTGGAGGCGGCGAGCTTTCTCAGCCGAATTGCGGACTCCTCTCTGCTCGAAGACATTCTCTCGGTGAAGCGCTCGAAGACGGTGATGGACGTGATCCGGCTCGCGCTCGAGAATCGTGAGATACGCGAGAGCTATTCGATCTCAGGTGTAGGCTTTCTCAGAAGCGAAGATCGCGACTCGATTCCGCAGGCCGCGGACTTTCTGATGACCGAAGAAAACGTTCACACTGCGATTGTCTACGGCATAATCCTCAAAGGCGACCGCGAGATGGTCGTCGGCTCGATGCGAACCAGCAAAGTCACACTGAACCCCGACGAGTTTCTCAAGGAAGCGCTTGGCATGACCGAGATGGGGCGCCACTACGGCGGAGGGCGCCGCGGCGCGGGCGGGTTTGAAATACCCATCGGCTTCTTGGCTGGGATTGTAGACGACGAACTTGTTCGCATGAAGTGGCGGCTGTACGACGAGCTGATAAAGAAGAAACTGCTGGCGAAGATTGGAGTGCCACCGCCGGCCATCAAGAGTGACGCGGCGCGCAGCGAGACCGGGGCGTTGCCGTCCGGTGGGTTTCGTGTTGAAGAGGTCTGAAGAGTTGAAATCAACCCCAACAGGCCGTAGCATAGCGCCATAGAGGAGCGCACAAGAGGAAATGTCTCGAGTCATCGATCGGCGACAATTCATCAAGGAGATCAGCTTGAGCGCGGCGGCGCTTGCGCTCGCACCACGGTTTGCCAGAGCTGAAAGGCGCGGCGGCATCAGGCTGATGAGCGCACCCAAGAACGTCGTCATACTCGGTGGCGGGCTCGCCGGACTCGCAGCCGGTTTCGAGCTGAAGCAAGCCGGGCACAACGTCACCATACTGGAAGCGCGCAAATTCCCGGGCGGGCGCGTGCAGACCATCCGGGACTTCGCCAACGGGCAATACGCCGAAGCGGGCGCGTTGAGCTTTCCTCAATCGCACACGTTCACTTACGGATACGCGAGGGACTTCGGGTTGCCTATGCGCCCTTCGTTCCGTTTCGGCGTCGATACGATAGCCAACATCCGGGGGAATCGATTTCGGATCAATCAATCAGGGCAAGCCGACATTCCTTTCCATCTCACGTCGAACGAGCGAGCACAAGGAGTGTTCGGGATCATTCCGCTCTATCTCGAAAACTACATCGATGCGGTCGGCAATCCACGAAAGGCGAACTGGCCGCCGGATGAGCTGAGAGATATTGATGCCCTGTCTCTAAAGCAGTTGTTGTCGGACCTGGGGGCTTCGGATGGAGCGATCGACATCATCGCAGCGTCTCAGCTTGGATTGTTGGGATTCGGTCTCGACTCATTTTCAGCGTTGGACGGCGTGGTCACGGAAGCCGTTGCGCCGGCCGAGGTCTTCTACGAGATAGTCGACGGCAACGATCAGCTGGCGTCAGCGCTCAAGCGAAAGGTCAAAAAGCAGTTTAAGAAGGCATCCGTCGTCAGCCGCATCGAGCAGAATCAGACCGGCGTGACCGTGACATTTACCAACGGCGACGGTCTACAAACCATCACCGCAGATCGTGTGATCTGCACGCTGCCCTTCCCGGTGCTAAAAAACATAGAAGTGTTACCGGCATTCTCGGAAGACAAACAACGCGCGATCAACGAACTAAAGCTGACACCGGTTACGCGCACTTATCTCCAGTTCCGCAATCGCGTGTGGGAGAAGGCCGGCTACAGTGGCTACGGCCTGAGCGATCTGCCGATTCAAAACACCTATTCGCCGACACTCACTCAAGAGGGGAAGTCGGGAATACTGACCTCCTACGCTGGCGGGCAGCGCGCCCTCAATCTCGGTGTGATGAGCGAAGGCGATCGTCAGAGTTTTGTGCTTCAACAGATGGGCTACCTGTTTAACGGACTCGATAGTCTTTATCAGGGCGGGATGAGCCAGATTTGGCACGAGGACGAATTCGCGAGGGGTGCGTTTACTTATTTCGAGCCGGGGCAGATGACAACGCTGCTTCCGATAGCCCAACGCTCTGAGGGCCGGATACACTTCGCGGGCGAGCATACTTCTGCGTGGCACGGATGGATGAATGGCGCGCTCGAATCTGGCAATCGCGCTGCTGGCGAAGTCAACGATGCCGAAAGTGCTGCTGGGTTAGTCGTTCAAACCGCCGGCTAGCGTCACTCCGAAGTTAGGAATTGCCGGCAAAGCCAGGCGATAGCCGGGACTTGCGAAGCAGTTGTTACAAGCAACTAGTTGGCGCACCGAGCGAGACAGAAAAACGGGCTCGAGGTCGAGCCGTCCGGGTCAACGTAGACTACGTTTCCCGGCAGGTTGTCACACAGCCGTCCCTTCAAAATCATCCTGGAATAGATGTTCTCGGCCGGATCGAAGTCTTTCAACTTCATCTTCTTCGGCCGAACACCGTCGATGGTTACTGAGCCGCCGTCTCTAAATCGACCCGTCAGAATCAGACTGAAAGCACCCACATCACTTCGCTCGATGGTACACGAGGACGTCTGCGGAGAAGGAGGGGGATCGACTACTTCGTTTGGCCCCGTCGATTTGCACCTGAAGGTAACCGTGACGCCTAGCTCATTGCCCAGCGGGCATCCAGCAGGCGCAAGCGCCGGCAGGTCAGTCAGGTTGCGGCTTGTGCCGTTTGGCCCCCTCGCATAGAGCAAGAACGTTTTGCCTGCTTGCGAGAGCCCGGGCCGAAAGAACGCATCGATGAGGTTAGGACTTAGGATATGTATCGTCTCGGCTTGAACTATGTTGTTCGAATTCCCGACCTCAACTCCAAACACCGAAGTGACGTTAGGCTTGCCTCCCTCGACCACAAAGCACGCTCCGGGTATCAATTGGTTTTCGCCGGCGCTGCAGTCCTCTTCAGCGGGCGTTGCCGAGATGACTACCGGGGCCCGAATTCCAAGATCGATCGAACAGACAATCGTTTGGGTAAAGGTTCCGAAGACGTTGTTGTCGCCCGCGGTCACGGTCCGGCTCAACGTGATCGTCGTCATTCCTCCACAACAGACAAGAGGAAACGCAGTGCCCGGGGTGTTCGCAAACACCGGGATGGTAGCGTGGAACAGAATTCGGTTGATTGGGTTGATGTCCTTGAGCGGGATCGACATGTCCGAGACTCCATCGCCGTTTGTATCACAGCCAAGCGTGACCGATGAAGGCGTGAA
>CAZOOE010000450.1:0-5612 GCA_964581275.1 uncultured Clostridia bacterium | reverse complement strand
GCGGTTTTTCGGTTAGTGCCTACGTAATACTGGTGCATGGGTTTGCGTGGCCTAATTAGTTTTGGGAAGTGTTAACGGCCCAGGACCTCGGGACGAAGCTCCCTGACTTTTCGGCGGAGGCTGCGACGCTCCAGGGCTTTTTCAACGGTGATCGCTAGCTCGTCAAGCTGGAACGGCTTTCCAATGTAGTCTTCGGCCCCGAGCTTCATCGCCTCTACCGCCGAGGAAATAGAGCTGAAGGCTGTCATTATGACAACTGCCACTTCCGGCCAATCGACCCGAATTCTTGCCAGCAACTCGAGACCACTCATCCCCGGGAGCTTAATGTCCGTAATAACGAGCGCGTAGTCTCTTTCTTCGAGACGGGCCAACGCGTGTTCGCCATCCTGGGCGGTACCCACGTCATATGCCTTCTCGGAAAAAAAAGATGTAAGAAGCTCGCACATCGGAGCCTCATCTTCGACAATCAGAATTGGCTGGTTAATGTTTCCCATGATCCAAGTGTCGTACGCACTAAGTGCGGCTTGCAGGATTCAATGGCAAGTAGATCCTCAGGCAGACGCCTTGTGCCTTATCCCTGGCGAACGCCACTCTCGCTCTGGCTTGGTCCAGAATTGATTTGGCGAGGTATAGGCCGATGCCCGCTGTTTCACCTTCGCTCTTCGCAGCAATGAGAACCCCAAAAGACTGCGAGAAGTCATGCGCGACTCCGCTTGCTTCGGTTGCCTGCAATGTCAGCCCCAAGAAACCCGGCATTTCCGACGCTTCATCGACAACTAGTTCGAGTGTACCTCCCGTGCCGACATATTGACCGGCATTCAGCAACAGATTGAAGAAGGCCTGTCTCAGCTGCGGTGCCTCTCCATATATCAGCGGCGGAGTAATTCTGCAAGTGAGAGCGCCTTTCACGTCTGTCCTTCGGAGATGGTGGCCCACCAAATCCATTGAGTCGGTCAACAAAGCCTTGACCTCGATTGCGTTGGTTGTGCCCTGTGGGGGCCGCGCTAAATCAAGCGCCTGGCCGAACACCGCTGTGATCCGGCGTGTTTGGTCAAGTATGGCCGACAGCTCCTTATGACCTTGACCATCCGGCTTCGTTCGCATCAATAGGAACTCGGCGTAGCCCGATATGACGTTGAGCGGCGTTCCGACATCGTGAGCAACTCCTAATAGCAATTGTCCAAGCGTTGCTAAGCGCTCCGCGCTCCGCAGGTGTTCCTGGGCCTGGCGCTCTCCCGTAACATCGCGCATCAGTCTAATGAAACCACAGGTGCCGCCGTGTTCGTCGAACAGCGGCTCGATCATCACGGATAGGTGTCTCCCAGACAGGTGTATCTCCTGAGCACAACGAACGGCATCGCCTGTAGTCAACACTTGCCCGTGAGGGCAGCCCGGGTCGTCAACATGAAAAACATCACTGCAGCTCAGGCCCACAAGCCGGGCAAGGGGCATGCAATAGAGATCGCAAAGCTTTTTATTTGCCCACAGTAACTTGTCGTCCGAAGAGTGAATACTGATGCTTTCGGGCATTGAATCAAGAATAGTGGCCAGTTGTGAGACAGGAAAGGCGCCGTCAGGGCCCTTTTCGAATCCTGGTAGAGCTTCCTGTGCTTTTGATTTGTTTACCCTGATTGGCATCCCGGCGTGGAACTATAACACCGCTTCGCTGAAGTCCGCAGCTGCTTTCACATTTTGACAAAGGAAGCTACTCAAGCCGGAACTCTGTGTTCCGAACGACGGTCATTGCTTATTTTTGGCAGGTAGCGCGAAACGAAAAAGGGAGAGTCAGAAACGGCCCTCCCTTGAGAATACGAATACTGAGCTGGTGTCTGCGCCCGTTTGGGACGCTCTCAAGCTAGATGCGCTTAGTTCATCACTTTATGTTGCACGGCCGACGGATGGAAGGCGTCGGCCTGCCAACCGCCGATGCTGTCGGCAGAACCGCTTGTATGACCACGTTCGATTGACTCCGGAAGTCCGACATTTTGCCCACTACAAGTGAGCCTGGAGACGTCACTTGCACTCCATCATCTCCGAGCGTCAAGGAGTTTATTGCCACGATGCTTGATCGGTCGGCGTAGTAATCAATCCGATCGACTCTCGATCCGATCAAGCCGATGAAACCCAACGAGGAGTCTCCCAGGTCAGAGGAAATACTGACGGAGTAGAGGAGACCTGAATAAGTAGAAATCAACCACTGTGAATCCTGGCCGCTTGAGAAGTTGGTGAGCCCACCCTCGCCTTTAAACTCCTCACTAAACGTACGTGCGGACGAGACCTTGTTCTTCTTGTTGAGTTTCGCCATCGCGAGCACTGGTGGAGTCTCCGACTCTAGATGCAGGTTTGATGGACGTGAGATGCGGCCTCGTTTACCGTTGCTCGGGCGCGAGATTTGCACAATGAAGCCGGGTTTCACGACGCCGATTACGCGGTTTGCCGGGTCGAATTGGACCAACAAAGGATTGGCTTCGGAGGGTGACGCTAGGGCCAATTCCGGAAACGTGTACAATCGCCTAATAATTGCGGACTCTCCATCGCTGTGAAGATCAACCGTATTTAGCGAACCGTCGTTGGCAGCAAATAACGCAATCTCGGAGTCCCCTTCTGACATTATCGCTATATTGCTGCCCTTCGCGAGTGAGGCTCCATCCGCAAACTGGTCTGCAAATACTCGCTTCAAGAATTGGAACGTACCGTCATCTCGCAACCTGTAGAACGAGATCTCGGAGGAAACCGTCTCAACGTTGTCCTTGTCGACTGACCTCCTATTCTCGCAGATGCTTACGATATTTGTACTCGGATCGACGTCAAGGAAGGAGATGTTGTCATCTGCACTGTACTGACTTGGGTGGACGATCGGGAGTTCGTAAAGGTATCCATGATCCAGATTGTACGAGAAGATCGACGCGCCGTTTGTGAACACCAAGAGGCCGCCATTCGCGCCAAAAGCAAAGTCGAGCGGCGCTTCACCGGTGTACCGGCTCGTCACTCCCTGGATATCAATCGACAAAACGGTCGAGCCGAACACGGGTTTGCCGTTGTCGTCGAGGTTCAAGTGCACGTAAGCGATCACGTCTATCGCGGTGACCTCGTCGTCCTTTTCTTCGAACCTTGTACCTCTTATATAGACATTCTTGCGTTGCGGATCGAATGCGATTCTGGATGGAAAGTAGACCGTCGTGTCCGGCTTCGAGTCCCATGACGAGAGTTTTTTGGATTGTATAGGATTATTGGGCTTTTTCGTGTCGATTACATACAAAAATGAGTTGTCTAGTTGTGTAAGGTCGATCTCACCATTTTCAGCGACTCCCGTCGAAGGCCAAAATGGAGCTACTAACACATATCGTCCGAAGGCGAGGATGGTGTTGTTGGTTGTCCCGGTGACCCCGCCGAGGGGAATCGAATAGGTCGGCAAGGACGTGGCGGCTCGCGGCGAGTAGCTCACGGTGCCGTAGACAAGGAGCAGCGCCAATGACAAAATGATGATCCGCATGCCCCTTATTCTCCAAAACAGTCCACGTGTTTTCATCGTCTTCCTCGCTGTGAAGCAGTGTCTGGCTCCGACTCACTTTTGTTGCACGAATTGTGGCACATCAACCGCAGCTTAGGCGCCCCCTGCTGCCTCGATCTCCTCTGCTCATGAAGCCGTCAGATTCGTCTCGTAGCTTCACTGTCTTTAACGCTCGTGGGCGCCGGAGTGCTATTACACTCCAACCCTTCGAAGGGGCTGGAATAACCCATTCTCCATTTCAGCCAAGATACTCAGACTGCGATAATATTTTCAAAAGCACCACGGTGTCAAGCGTTTTCGTAGTATTTGTCCAAGCGACACAACGGTTTGCGTGAGAGGCCTTCGCGCCGAGGTCGATCATCAGCCTAGGCGCGCGCCGCTTTTTGAATCCCCAATTGCGCAAGTTTGAGCCTGAGGCCGCGTCTGGAAAGTCCCAGGTCAATAGCCGTTCGCGAGAGGTTGCTCTTGTTTCGGAGCAGGGCCTCCCCAATCAACTGTCGCTCGAGCACTGCAGTCGCTTCCTTAAGTTTTGGCCGGTTCCCGCCTATCGAATCGCCCCTAACGCCGTCACCATTGGTACCAATGCCGTACCGGTTGGTGCCAATCGGCGCTTGTGTCCGCTCAACGCCCCATCGGGAGCGGTCCGAGCCAGCCTGTCGGCGGGGGTGTATCACCTCGGGCGAAAGGTCTTCCGTCGATATGCGCGCACCATCTTGAGCGTAAGCTACCACCCTTTCAAGCTCATTCCTAAGCTGACGAACATTTCCGGGCCAGTCGTGTTCGGTAAGCGCGTCAATTGCTTCCTGGGACATGGTCAAGGGCTGTTTGCCCGCCCTAGTAGAGAAGTGATCCAGAAAATGAGCCGCCAACACGGGTATCTCTTCGCGGCGCTCGCGAAGTGGCGGAACGTGGATACGTATTATGTTCAGCCGGTGGAACAGATCCTCTCTGAACCGCCCATCTTCGACGGCTCGCTCGAGGTCGGTGTTGGTTGCCGCGAGTATCCTGACATCTACTCGAAGTGGCTTTGTCTCCCCAAGAGGTTGGATTTCGCCCTCCTGGAGGAATCGCATCAGCTTTGGCTGCACTTCCAGTAGCAGATCGCCGATTTCGTCGAGGAACAGCGTGCCGCCGTCGGCGGCCTTTATGATGCCCGGATAGTTGGTTGTCGCCCCGGTGAATGCGCCGCGTCTGTGGCCGAATAGTTGACTGTCGATGATCTCTTTCGGTGCTGCGGTGCAGTTGAATGGAAGAAAGATCGCGCGCGGACGGGCCGACTGATTATGTATGTGCCTCGCGACCAGCTCCTTGCCGGTCCCAGACTCGCCGGTTATCAAAACCGTGACATCGCTCGTTCTAATCTTGTATATCTTATCGATTACATCGAACATCGACTGGCTGGCCACAATAAAGCCGGGCATAATTGTCTGTATGCGTTGGCCCAGACTCCTAGTCGTACCACCGCGCGCCACCACCCGAAGCGAACAGGTTTCAAGGCCAAGTTCGGCCTGCCTCAGGAGTGGCTGGAGTCGTCCAATGTCCAGTGAACCATTTGCCCTAATGTAAACGACTACCGGGGGATTGACATTGTCTCCTAGTTTTATTAGATACCCATCAGCCATAAGGCTGATGCTCTCATCGCTCGAGACATCCAGCGTCGCCGATAGCTTTTCAGCTTCCATGCGACTCACGCCGAGAGCGGCCAGCGGCTCGGCGCGCCCGGTGCTCTCCACCCGGCAAATCACAACAGCGCCCACGGTAAGATTCTCATAGATCACCGCCCCGAGTTCCTGCACCAGGAGTTCGCGCGACGCTGATGCCTCGATCAGCCTCTGCATCAGGAGGACATCGTTAGGGGGCGATGCTCGCCACACCTGCGGGAGATCCTCTGTCTTAGCATCCACCGCCAAGGCTCTCTTGGTCAGCTCTAAGTCGGGCTCGGCGCCCAACCTCTCGAAAATTGTCTTGGCTTGCAGGAGATTGGATTCCGCGCCTTTTGTATCGTGCGCTTTTTCGAGCAACAGGCCCATCTCGTAATAGCTTCGGGCCAACTCGAAGGGGATCTCAGTAGTGGTGAAGATCGATACGCTTTGCGCGATGT
>CAZOOE010000449.1:0-5621 GCA_964581275.1 uncultured Clostridia bacterium | reverse complement strand
TCTCACCTCGCACACTTACCTGGCGTAGAGTTTGCGCGCTGTCCGGCATAAGCTTCGAGTTCTCTTCGCCGTCGATCAGTCGCAATTCGCTCGAGAGTCGCGCGGCTTGGGTGAGAAGGTAGTTGCGCTCCGGAAGACTCCCCGTCTTGCCTGCTGCCGACCGGTAGCGTCTGACTGCGCCGTTGCGGTCTCCGGCGAGTTCCAGCAGGTGTGCTCGAACAGCATCCAAGCGGTGATGGTCCGCGAGGCGAGCGTCACCGTTGAGCGCGTCCAGCAGCTCCAGACCCTTCGCCGCCCCGTGCACCATCGCCGACGCGATGGCGTGATTCAACGTGACCATTGGATTGTCGGACAAGCGCTTTAGCAGATCGTAGAGCGCCAGGATCTGCGGCCAGTCGGTGTCGTCGGGACTGGCAGCTTCGTCGTGAACCGCAGCGATGGCGGCCTGCAATTGGTATGGGCCGACCGAGCCCTTGGGTAACGTGGCCGAGATGAGCGCAACCCCCTCCGCGATCTGCTGCTTATCCCAGAGCTTCCGGTCTTGCTCTGCGAGCGGGATCAACTCGCCTTCGACACTCGTCCGGGCCAGGCGTCGAGCATCGGTCAACAACATCAGCGCAAGCAATCCCACGACCTCCGTGTCGGCCGGTTGCAGATTGTGGACGAGTCGCGTCAGGCGCATCGCCTCATGCGACAGATCATCACGGCGCAGATGGGGTCCGATGCTGCTCGTGTAGCCCTCGCTGAAGATGAGGTACAGGACGCGCAGAACTGCCCGCAGACGCTGCCCGCGCTCCTTGGGAGTCGGCGGTTGGAATGGAATTCCGGACTTCTTAATGCTTTGCTTGGCGCGGCTGATCCGCTGGGCCATCGTCGATTCGGGCACAAGAAAGGCGCGGGCGATCTCCGCTGTGGTCAAGCCACCGACTGCCCGCAACGTCAGCGCAATCGCCGAAGCTGGAGTCAACGCGGGATGACAGCACATGAAGAGAAGTAACAGAGTGTCATCTTCCTCCGGTGCAATCTCGATCGTCGTGGATTCTGGTGCGTGGACCGCCTCCGCTGCCACCTCACTCTCGCGACGGCGGCGAGCAGTTTCTCTGCGAATGTGGTCGGCCATCCGGCGGAATGCCACCTGCGTCAGCCATGCGCGTGGATTGGCCGGTGGTCCCTCGCGTGGCCACTGGAGCGCCGCGGCAAGCGCCGCTTCTTGCACGGCGTCCTCCGACGCCGCAAAGTCGCGAAATCTTCGGACAACGGTCGCGAGCACCTGAGGCGTCAATTCCCGCAACAGGTGCCCAAGTTGATCGGCCGGAACGTTCATAGGTTGTCCGCTCACTGCAACTCTTCTGTCGGGCGGCTCATTATTTGCCGCACTTCGATGGGCATGGTCCCCTCGGTTCCTGCGGGCGCGGGCGCCGCCGACGCCCTCGCGGCGATCCTATACGCCTCCTCTGGACTTTCCACGTCAACGAGCCAGTATCCGGCGAGGAACTCTTTGGATTCTGGGAAGACTCCGTCCGTAATAGGCTCCCCATCGACTCCCGCTCGAACGATCTTGGCCTGGTCGGGCCACGCAAGGCCCTCGGTCGCAACGAACACACCCGATTCCTTGAGTTCCTGGCTGAAGGCTCGCATGAACGCGAAATTCGCCTGGAGGTCTTCCTTCGACCATTTGGCGTACCAGTCAAAGGCTTCCTTCGTGGCCGACATCATCAGAATGTACTTCATCTCTCTTTTTCCCCCTTTCGAATCTAGCACCGGGTTGGTGCGTTTTCATGGCGTAGTCGGATCAAGGCCGAGTTTCTCGACATCTCTCAACGGTTTTTTTGGTGCGGCCCCTACCGGCACTTCGCGCGTCACTTCAAACATTGCGCCTTTCAGAGCGCACACTCGATCCTGCTCAAGTGAAGAAAGTCAATAAAGTCGCAAAATTCGCGGCAACGTTCGCAACGTCGTTCCTTACCGAAAGCGATCTTAGCTTGAGCCTTGACTTGCCCTATCCGGTTAGGTAGAAACTGAGTCCTGGCAACGGAACTAGAACAACAACAAACAAGCTCGACAGTGGCGACTTGACTAACAGAAGCTTTCCGCCTGGGGCATGGCTTTCATTTTGGCCATGCCTCTATAGGGAGGGGGTTATGGCTAAGGCTGATGTTTTGGATGAGCAGGCAAGCGCGAGACAAGCCACACCACGCGTCTCTAGAAGAAACTTCATGGCCAAAGCAGCCATTGGCGCCGGAGCGACAGCGGCCACCGTAGTGGGCACGACTAGAGTCTCGTTTGCGTCCGACGCCCCTGATGGGGCGCGGCCCATTAGGATTCCTGATGAATTCGCGCTTGCTGAAAAGGTCCCGCTAAAAAGAGCCGATTTTCCAATGACCGGCGCCGAAGTATTCGCCCGAGTGTGCAAGGAGGAGGGACTTGGAGCGCTCTTTTGCTGTCCCGGGAATTACAACATCCAGAACGCCATTGCTCTGGAGGGGATCCCGACATACTCAGGGAGACACGAAGGCTCGATGTGTCATGCCGCCGACGCATTTACCCGGGTGACCGGTGAGGTTGCAGCGGCGTCAGGGACCGAAGGCCCCGGCTTCAGCGATATGATCTGCGCGATCGCATCCGCGAACGGCGCGCGCTCCCCGGTGCTGGTGCTCGCAAGCAACATGTCGATCCGTGACGAAGACACAGAGTCGGGTATTCAACTTCAGTATCAGCAGCCCGCAACTGAAGGGCTGAAGAAGTACGGAAAACGGCTGATCACGCCGTCCCGAATCCACGAATATGCGGCCTACGCGTTCCGCCAGCTGCGATCGGGTGTTCCGCGGCCAGTTCACCTCGACTTCCCAAGCGAGGTTTATCGCGCTTCTTTCAACAGCGCTTCTGAACTGCCTTTCCACTACGACAAATCTAAGTACCGCACGGAGTCGAGGCCGCATCCGGACCCTAAAGACATCCGAGCTGCGGTTGAGCTGCTCAAGCAAGCCCAGCGACCGATGATCGTGTCGAGCAATGGCGTGTTCTACAGCAAAGCCTGGGATGCATTAAGGGCTTTAGCTGAGAAGGCTCAGATCCCGGTGGTGGAATCCGGCGCAATGAAGGGTCAGTTCTCGGACGCGCATGCTCTTTCGGCAAACGCGGCTCCAGGGGCCTTGGCGAGTGCGGATGTTGTGGTTCTCGTGGGCCAATATTGCATGCCCACGATCGGCGAGTTCGCATTTGGCCCGGACGCAAAGTACATTCGCATCGATCCCAGTCCAGAAGACATAGGGCGCAACCTCCCAATCGATATCGGACTGGTCAGCTGCGAGAAGGCGGCGCTTGAGTCTCTATCCGATGAGATTCCTTCAATGAAACACGATGCGTGGGTGAGCGAGATCGCCGCGGCGCGCAAGAAATTCGAAGATGAATGCGACTCATACTACAAAGTCGGAGCGACCTACACCGACGCGGTCCATCCGGCGGTTATCGCGAAGGAGCTTGGTGACTTCCTCTATCGAGGCGACATTCCTAGAGAACAGACGACCGTTGTGTCAGGTGGATATGGAATAGCGAGATATACGCGAAGGTGGCTGAGGGGTTACAGGCCGGGACAGATAATGAACGGCGCCTATCAGTACGGAGCCATCGGCCCCGATGTCGGTTACGCGGTAGGCGTCGCCGCGGCCGTTCGGAACGGGGTAAGCGTGCAAGCTCCTTACCGAGGGCATCCTGTCGTCTGCATAACGGGGGACGCAGGCTTCGGTTACACAGCGATGGAGATGGATACGCTCTCGAAGTATCGGCTGCCGGTAATCGTCATCGTCTACAACAACAACGCCTGGGGAACGTGGAGCGGAAACCGCGGAAACAGCAAGACGGTCTCGATTCACCTGTTCCAGGAGAACCTCAGGTACGACAAAGTTGCCGAAGCCCTGGGGGCACACGGTGAGTACGTAACAAAGCCCGAGGACTTCCGAGCAGCCCTGAAGAGATGTTACGACATCGCGGTCAAAGAGAGCCGGCCGTCAGTGATAAACTGTCAGGCGAAGAAGGAATTCTGGCTACGCGAGCAGTTCCCTCCCGGCAGTCTTGGAAAGATTGAGCCTGGGTGTATGTCCTACTATCACTGAGGAGCAGCCGAACTTCGCCAAGAACGAGCATGCCAAAAAAGCCGGTTGATGTTGTCCGGAACGCCCTCCAGGTCTATGCCGAGCGAGGCATATTCCGCGGCCTGGATGAAGTGAAGACGCGCAGCGGCAAGCAGTCCTTCAGGTTTGCCTGGCTGGGAGATCGAGCTCTGGAGCTCGCAATCGATACCCAAAGAGCGCTACTTAGCTTTAACCGGCTTCTGCCGAACGTCCCTTCTAAATCTTCGTTGTATTCTGAGCTGCGGAAATTCATAAAGAGCCGATACGATCGCGATCTCCCGAAGCATCGTCGCATAGACGCGAAGCGCGCCGAAGTTATTTGTATTAATCGCGCTGGGAACGTCTCGATATCCCTCAAGGTTAGGAATAACGGGTATGCTTATGGGCTCAACCGTTTGGTCAACCTGGTTCATGAAGTCTTTGTGCAATTGAACGACTCGCACCCTGACTATATGTGCGAGAACTTCGATGTGCCGCAGGAGTAAGAGATGAAGAACGAAAGAGGAATAGGAAGAGAGTCGACAATGGTTATGGCCATACTCGTTATGCCTTTTTTTCTTTGGTTTTCGCTCGCCGCTAATAGCCAGGAGTTGCATCCTGCTACTCCGCATCGTCACCCCGAAGCCCAGAAGCTCAAAAACCCAATTAATAGTGACACGGCCTCGATTGACGAGGGGCGAAAGCTCTATCTCAGACACTGTGCGTCGTGCCACGGCCCGTCGGGGAAAGGAGATGGTTCGATGGCACTCGCCGGAGGAACTCCGGCAAACCTGACTGACGAGACCTGGGACCACGGCTCAACCGACGGCGAAATATTCGTTGTTATTCGAGACGGGACGAGCAGTGACATGGAGCCTTACAAAGACAGGTTGAACGAGAAGCAAATCTGGCAGCTGGTGAACTATATTCGGAGCCTCGCTCCAAAGTCTGAGAAGCAATGACCGCGAAACAGAATGGGTTTGTCCCCAGTCGCCCCCAATGATATAAGTTAGAGTATATTCTTGTCGTCATAGCTAGTTGTCTAGGTTGAGCCGGTAGCAGAATCGGGGCTTGCAGCGGGATGTTTTCAGCCGGCACAGTGGAAACTCAGTTTCTGGTTCCAATCTCATTACCTATCGGAGGATAGAATGAAACGCGTCTTTGGTACTCGCATGGCATTGTGGTTTGTCGCTTGTCTTCTGTTTACAACCGGCCTGGTCGAAGGCTCCGACAAAGCAACCCTGAGTTACTCAAAGGATGTAGCGCCGATCCTCAACAAGAACTGTGTGAGTTGCCATCGGCCTGGTGAGGTCGCGCCTATGTCGCTGATGAGTTACAAGGAGGTTCGGCCATGGGCCAAATCCATACGCGAGCAAGTGGCCCAACGCGTCATGCCGCCCTGGTTTGCCGATCCGAAATATGGCCACTTCTCGAAGTACCTGCGTTTTGCGGAAAAAGAAAACAGCACGATCAAGTCCCGGGGTCGGTCGGCGGCCGCCGAGGGGGGGAGGA
>CAZOOE010000448.1:0-5632 GCA_964581275.1 uncultured Clostridia bacterium | reverse complement strand
TTGGCCGTGAGTTTTCAGTCTGACTCAGTAGAGAATGTGTCTGAGGACGGTTTAGAATCGGATCCCCGCTGGGAACTGGTCCAACGAGTCATCAAGAGCCGGCATTTTGCGAAGTCGGCGCGCCTTCAGAATTTCCTGGTCTACGTTTGCCGCTGCAAACTCACGGGTCAAACGGAAGAGATAAACGAACAAAGAATAGGAGCACGCGTATTTCAGCGGTCAACTCACTACAATCCAACCGAAGACAACATCGTCCGTTCCCAGGCCAGATTGCTTCGTCAAAGGCTCCAGAGCTATTTTGATTCCGAGGGACAGAGTGAGCCACTGCTCCTCGTGATTCCAAAGGGCGGATACACACCGGAATTCGTCGATAGGCCGACCGCGCCCATCGAAACACCCGCATCGCCGCCGACCAGGGCCGAGCGGCGAGCTTCGCTCGTGCGATGGTTGTCTATAGCGATTGCTGCTCTGGCGGTGGTTGTGGTCTTCCAGTCGTCGTTGCTCTTCAAGCGCAAGTCCGAGCATGCAGGAGTCAAGCCGCAAACACCTTTGCCTTCGTCGGTGAATGCGTTGTGGTCACAGTTGTTCAGCGAGGGATTGCCAACGACAGTGATCGTGCCGGACGCAACCGTCGGAATGCTGCAGGAGGTAACCAACCAGCCGGTTGATCTGGCCACATATCTTCGGCGATCTCCGGTGACCGACAATCAGAAGGTCAAAGACATAGAGGCAATCCTGCGAGGCTTCTCGATTCGACGCTACACCACATTTGACAGCGTCAGCACTGCGGTAAGGGTGACGGAGCTGGCGCATCAGTTCAATGCCCACTCGACGGTTCGGTACGCACGAGACATGACCCTGGGCGAGTTCTCTCCCGGCAACGTGGTGCTGATAGGGAGGCCGGCGACGAATCCCTGGAGTGCAATGTTCGAGCCAAAGCTGAACTTTTGGTTTTACTCGGATCTTAAGACGGACACCGCCATCTGCATGAATCGATCGCCCGAACCCGGCGAGGAGTCCCAGTACCCGCCGATAAACGAAGGGGCAAAGAGAACCGTCTACGCGGCCGTGTCGTTCATGCCGAACCTCAAGGGCGCAGGCAATGTGTTGATCATCGCGGGGACGTCGAGCGGGGCTCAGGCGGTGGCAGCCGAGTTCCTGACTACTGAAAAGCTGCTCAGCCGATTCCGCAGCAAGCTCCCTCGCAGCGAGGAGGGGATTCCCTTCTTTGAAATCCTTATACGTACGGTGACGCTGGCCGGCGTTGCACAGGAACCCGAAGTGATTGCCTATAGGGTGCGCGAACCACAGTGATGGCTTGAATCGTTCTCGTTAATGCGAGTCATTGATTCAAGAAACGACGGAGGAGTCAGAGCTCGGAAAAAATATGCCAAGCGCGGCAAAAAAATGCCGCCAGTCGGCACGATGCTACCAACAAGCTCAACAGATTGCGCCGGCAAACCGAGCGAAGCGTGAAGACAAACCAGAATAGCAGGGAACTACGAAGGTTTTCACGCACGTCCCATCAGGGCGATGGCTGCGCGCGTTAACTCGCTTAGCACACCGCGATATTCTGGTACGCGGCTTGAACGTAGCCTTAGGACGCTCGCACTGACTTTCTGATGGGTAGTGCTGAACTCATCCAGGATTGTGTAGTGTAAGCCGATCAGAAGTAGCAAGTCCGCGCACGGAGTAATTAGATCTTGATGAAGAACAATGGAATTGCGCCGCGCGAGTCGGAGAAAGTTCATATGAGGAGTGTGTCGGCGTAACCAGCTGCTACGAGCCGCTAGTGAATTGCTGATCCAATGAAAAAAGGGACAGATCAGGAGAGTCTTTCTCCATTTCTGTCCCACGTTTTCGTAAGTGGTTGCGGGGGCGGGATTTGAACCCGCGACCTTTGGGTTATGAGCCCAATTTTTGCAATGGTCCGGCCTAGCTACGGCACTTAACCGCTGAAAAACCACTAAATGCTTCTTCAGGGGCGGAATTTACTTTTGCCCCAAATCCTGTCCCGCTTGGGTAAAATCAGCATATGAGTCAATGAAATCACGAACAACTATTTCCGGGGGAGCCTCTCTCGTCGAGCCGGGGCCGACAAGATACTCAAGTCGAGGCTTCATCTGCCAGGTTATCGACCATCGCCTTTGCCTTCCTCAAGCTCTCAGCACCGAGCAATTTCTGGTAGGCTGTACTTAAACGCGGCACTCCTCGAGGCAGCCCACCGGGATTTCCACTCCGGCCAGAGACAAACTTGTGTCTCTCCAGATTTGCCAAACTGTTAGGGTTCGTCCCCCGCCGATTCTTTCGCTGCTTCTGAGCGATTTCCGTCATATTGCGCAGGCCTGTTCGTATAGTAAAATGAGATCGGAGCTGAAATGCGAAATCTGAATCTGCCAATCTTACTATTACTAATTGCAATGTTCTTCGCACCTGTGCGCGGTCAGACCATAAATATTACAAAAACCACAAAGTGGCAAAGCGCTCCTGGGATCGAGTTCGTTGAACGATTAGTTCACTTCCAATCAGCGCAAGACTTCGGCAACGAGGTGACGACATGCCCTAAAATCAGTATTTATACGACCTTTAGAAGCGTCGCAACAAAAGCAATTAAGCGTATTAACTTTGAGCTCGTTCTCCCAGGCCTAGGGACACAAATACAGGGGGACACTAGAGGAAGAGCTTCACGGATCGAAAAATTCAATTACGATGAAGCTATCGTGCCTCGCGAGACCGGAGGCAAGTTATTTGAGTTAGCTGATTGTTGCTTGACATTACCTGTCCGGCAAACCGTACGTGTGGTTCGGGTTGTCTACGAAGACGGATCGATCTGGAGTCGGAATTCAGGAAAGGCCGAAAAGTAAGCAATTAGTCCTGAGTAAGCAACCTATCAGGCTTGGGTCAGTGGTGGTACAGGTGGAGACTAGAGGGGGATCAAAGCATTCATGGTTAGCTATTCTGTTCTGAGCGACAGGCCACGAAAGAGGTTAGGATTTGAGCACGATATCTACTTGTGGTACCGCCGGCAGAGCATATCGTAGATGACGAAGCGATGCACAAAGTAGCGGAGAGAGGGAATCTTCAAGCTTTCACTGAGTATGACCAGGGCCAGAATTGCCGATACAAGACTTGAACCAGCAATTATCTAAGACCACGGCACCTCAGACAGAACTTGGTCGATCATTGCTATGTGCGCAGCCGTCCTCAACCAAATCTGCGTCCCGTTCGGCAGGTGAATCTCTTTGTCCGCTTCCTTGATGACAGCGAAGCCGCGCAATCGCATCTTCAACAGACGCCACGCTCGTTTGCTGGATCGGTTCAAGTAATTACTGTCTTGGTTGCTCAACGATGCACGTGATGAGGGGTTCTCTTTTGCAGTCTCTTTGCCTTGCGATTGGAAAATAACCGAAGCTGATCCTGTATGGTACTCCTAATTGCCGTCAGTATCTTTTTTCCCGACGGCGTCAATTCATAGCCTTGTTCCCATCGGTTTGAGTCGAAGTTGAAATGCCATGGTGGAATACTCGGAATGATTAATTGCGCATTCGGGAAATCTCGGTGCAGGTTTCCTTTTGGACTTTCTTGATCTTGTGCATTGACTAAAGAAACAAGCACCAATAAGAGAATTAAAGTTGTTCCTATTTTTTTCATTGAACGAACCCGCTCAATGTACAAGATTATAACCCAAACGCAGAAATCGCCGTCTATGATAACAGCAAGTCTTTTGATGTCCTGATGTCATCCGTGATGCCCGCTTCCATTGCGGGTGTCACCCTGCAATCGCTTGTATGCCTCAGCGATGAAGACGGTGCCCTTTTTGACCCCACCCGGGTTTCCAGTTTCGCCAGGTTTGTAGTGTTTGAGGTTAGCGCGACTCCGCGGGCTACTACCACGACCGGCTCGCCAGAGTTTCGCTCCTGCCGCACGGTGATCGACTTAATCAGATGCCCTAAGTCCCTTTGCCTAATGACTCTTAGATCGAATCGTCCGTTGTCCATCAAGGAGATCGGTGACTGTCGCCCCACTGATGCGAAGCCAACGTACCAATAACCTCATTCGACGCGACCTGGGCTTCAGCCATGCGATTTTGCAGGACCGCCGTGCGGGCCGTTTCAGTGGTAAGGCTGATGCTCGCCAATGCACTCGACAGGCGGGACGAGTGGTCGCGCTGTGCGATTTATGATATATGACACACGTTTATTCGTTCGGCTCATTAGGGGCAAACTTTACACGAAGCTAATTTAAGAAAACTCGCCGACGAGAGTTGATTTCGGTTTATCTGCACTTCAAGCCTTTCTGAAATGTGCGTGAGGCAGTCGAAATAACTTGGGGGGAGAGATCAAACCATGAAGCGAACTCGGATACTAGTGATGTTTGCATTGGTTGCTTTGGCACTGTGTGTTCTTGTCGCTTACCTTGCTTATCGCAATGGCTCGGGCGAGACGGTTTGGCCGTCGCCTAACGATGTGCAGTCGGAACGCAGAATACCTGATGTTTCGCCGCCGCCCAGAATACCTGATGGGATGCGAGCGGTAGCGATTCGTGTTGATGATATAGGAGATGTGGTGCCAGACAGCTACGTCGATGTGATAACAACCCGAACGTCTCAGTCAACCCTATTGCTGGCGAACGTAAAGGTTTTGGCGGTAGGTCAAAGGCAGGCTTATGGAAAGAGAGAAGGGGCAGTAGTGACCTTAGTGCTGACGGTGGAAGAGGCTCAGAGATTAACGGCCGTGCGCGAGGGAACACGACTCGCGCTGGCAAGGGCTGGGAAGTCGGTGTAGCCAGTGGTTGTGCATAACGCCTTGGCGTAACTGCTACGGCGGTTGAGTCCGCCGTCAAACTTAGCCCTTCGTAAGGGGTCAGGTCGTTTGTAATCCGCCGCACTTCGCCGCCTGGATAAGAGACATGCCATATCTGGTCACTTCCCGGCGGGCTCGGCCCTTCTAAAGCGTCCATCAGCAGGCCGCTAAGCGCTACAACCCAAATGCTTTGACTTCCTCTTACGCAAACGTGCTATAGTTCCCGCAATAGCACGACGCCGACGCGCGTGCGTTGGAATTCCATGAACGGGCTGATCGGCCCGCCAACTGAGTAAGAACCTGAATCTGAATCTGAATCTGAATCAAGATCGGTGACTGCGTTTTCAGGAAGGAAGAGTTAATGGCACGTCAAATGAAGGCCGGTGAAGTGTGTCCAGGCGTTACAAAACGCAAGGCAGAGACGTTGACTGAAATCCTGCGTCGAGTGCTCCATGAGGTTGACCGCGGTGGAAGAACGAATGCCGAAGCCGTCGTGCAGGCTTTGATCGATAAGGCGAGGGATGGCGACGTGGAAGCCATCGCCACCATTCTCGATCGTGTAGTATCGGTGAAGATAGTCATCGAGCTGTAGACGGGGGCCTAATGAGGAGAAAGCCATTTTTCTCTGAAGAGCAGAGAAAAAGTCCTACGGGGCGTGGTAGTAACCAGCGGAGCCGCGCCAACCTCAAGCCCTTCAAACCCGGAGAAACTGGAAACGCTGGTGGGGTGAAAAAGGGCACCGTTTTTATCGCTGAAGCATACAAGCGCCTACTCGCTCTACCTGTAGATGAGTTTTCCGCTTACAAACCGACGAGCGTCGCCGAACAGAT
>CAZOOE010000447.1:0-5669 GCA_964581275.1 uncultured Clostridia bacterium | reverse complement strand
TTCTTGGTCTCTGGTTTCTAGTTTCTGGTTTGTGCTTTTTGGCTCCTCCTTCCGTTCGGGGTTCTTTTCCAATCGAACCAGAAACTAGAAACCAGAAACCAAGAAGCTACAAACCAGAAACACCTATTCATATCGAAGCGCGACCATTGGATCTACCTTGGTCGCGCGCCGCGCCGGCACGACACAGGCCGCCAATGCCACCGCCATCAGCAGTACCGAAATGGACACAAACGTCGCTCCGTCGGTGGGACTCACTCCGAACAGTAAGCTCGACATCAGCCTGGTCAGGCCGGCGGCCGCCGCAAGTCCCAGCCCGACCCCAATAAGTGCGAGCGTCACGCCTTGACCAACTACGAGTTTGAGCACGTCTGAGCTCTGCGCGCCCATCGCCACCCGAATACCGATCTCGTTTGTGCGTTGCGACACGGTGTACGAAATCACACCGTAGATCCCCACCGCCGCCAATGCGAGAGCCACCGCGGCAAAAATGCCGGTCAGCAGCATGTTGAAGCGGCGCGGCGCGACGGAGGTCGCCAGCACTTGCTCCATGCTCTCTACGCTCGAGACCGGCTGTACCGGATCGACGAACCATATCTGGCTCTTGATGGGGCCGACGAGGCTAAGCGGGTCGCCCTCGGTGCGCACGACGATGCTGTTGAAAATCACGGGGAACTGGGTGTACGGCCAGTAGATCATCGGCCGCGTCTCGGAATCCAAACCGTCGGCTTTGACGTCACCGGCGACACCTACGATCTCCCCGGTTAACGGCGGCCCCCAATCCCTCATCGTGACGCGCCTGCCTATCGGGTCTTCGTCGGGCCAGAAACGCCGGGCCATGTTCTCATTGATCACCATCACTTTTGGCGCATTCGGCGTGTCGCCGTTTCCGAGCCAGCGTCCCGCGCGCAGTGAAATCCCCATAGTGCGGAAGTAGTTCGGATCAACAATCCTGATGTCAGCCGATGGTTCGTCACCGACCTCGACCGGCGGGCGCCCCTCGATGACAAAGTCCGTAGCTGGACCCCCACGGGTCGGCAGCGTTGAAGTCAGCCCGACCGAGCGCACCCCGGGCACCTGGGCGACGCGCTCCAGCACCTCTCTCAGGATAGCCACTTGCTGTTCGCTCGTAGAGAAGCGTGAAAGAGTTAGGTTAACAGTCAGGACATTTTGAGCATTGAATCCACGGTCAACTTGCAGAAGCCGCCAGAAACTGTTGATCAATAAACCGCCCCCGATCAACAGCACGAGCGCTATCGCGACTTCGGAAACAACCAGACAGTGACGCAGCCATCGCCGCCGCGTCGCGGTCGAACCGCGCCCGCCGTCCTTGACCACTTCCTGAATCGACATCCTCGGAAGCTGCAGCGCCGGTGCGATGCCGAAGAGTATCCCCGTCAGTAGAGACGCAATCAGCGTGAACCCAAGGACGCTGCCGTCAATGCGAACCTCATTGATGCGCGGCAGATTTGCAGGAGCGAGCGCAATGATCGAGTCAACTCCCCAAACCGCGAGCAGCAACCCGGCCGCCCCGCCTGCTAGCGCGAGCAGTGCGCTTTCGGTAAGCAACTGGCGAGTAATGCGCCACCGGCTTGCGCCAAGAGCAAGCCTGATGGCCATCTCTCTTTCGCGTGCCGCCGCACGCGCGAGCAGCAGATTCGCTACATTCGCGCACGCGATCAATATTACACAGGCCACCGCGCACATTAGCACGAAGAGCGCTGGGCGTATCGGCGCGACCATGCGCTCTTGCAAACCCACCACGGCGACTCCAAGGTCCGGGTCGTCCACCCCGGGATGCTGCTGCTCGATGCCGCGTGCGATCGTCGCCAGCTCCGCTTGCGCTTGTGCGAGCGTGGCGCCCGGCTTCAGTCGAGCAATGACCGCCAGCAGATGCGAACGACGGTTGTCGCGCAAAACACCGTCGGGCACCAGAGGCAACCAAAGATCATATTGACCCGAGAACAGAACATTTGATTGGAAACCCGGCGGCATCACCCCAATAACCGTGCGTTCGATACCCCCGAACTTTATGGACTTCCCGATCAAATCCGGATCAGCGCCGTACCGACGCTGCCACAGGCCGTGGCTTATCACGGCGACACGATCGCCGCCCGGCCGATCCTCTTCTGGTAGAAATGTGCGGCCGAGCTGCGGCACCACTCCGAGTGCCTGAAAGAAATTGGCGGAGACCAGCATGCTTGAAACCTGTTCCGGTTCGCCCCCATCCGACAAATTGTCCGACCAGAATCGAGCACCGGCAATGTCTCGCACCGACTCGTTTTCGTTACCCAGGTCGAGGAAGGTTGCGTACGTGAAGTTGGCCGTGTTCTTCGCGTGACTCTCGCTCATTCGGACCAGACGAGCGGAGTCCGGAAAGGGAAGCGGCCTAAGCAGGACGGCGTTCACCACGCTGAAGATCATCGTGTTGGCGCCGATACCCAGCGCCAGCGTGACGACTGCAACTGCAGTGAACCCGGGATTTTGCAAAAGCATTCGAGTCGCAAATCGCAAGTCCTGAATCAAAGTCATCGGTCAGTCCTGACAATTTCCGATTGTCGATTGCCAAGTGCCAATTGGTACGATGACACGTTGAATCCGCAAATCGGCAATCGACAATCCGCAATCGGTTTATTCATAACGAAGCGCCACCATCGGATCGACCCTTGCAGCTCGCCGCGCCGGCAACCAGCACGCCAGCAGCGTCACGAACGCCAGCAATAAGGAAATCCCGATGAACGTGAGAGGATCAGTCGCGCCCACTCCGAATAGCAGGTTAGTCATCAATCTGGTCAGCGCGAACGCGCCTGCTACGCCTGCACTCACCCCTACGAGGGCCAGCTTTGCTCCTTGCATCACTACGAGCCTCAGCACATCGGCCGTGTTCGCACCAAGGGCCATGCGGATGCCAATCTCGTGCGTTCGCTCGGTCACCGCATACGACATGACTCCGTAGATTCCAACCGCCGATAGCATCAAAGCCACTCCGGCGAAGATCGTCAGGAGCAACACCGTGAAACGCTCCCGCGCGATCGATTCGAACAGGACTTCCCTCATCGTCTTGATGTTGAAGATGGGAACGTCCTTATCCACCGCCGAAATCTCGCTGCGGGCGGCCCTAGTCAACGCGCGCGGATCAGTCACTGTTCGCACAACCAGACTAGCGAAACTGTTGGCGGTTTGCAGGAAGGTTTGGTAGACCTCCGGCTTGACTTCAGCGGCCAAACCTTCGAGTTTTTCGTTCTTCACCACCCCCACAATCGTGAGCCAGTCGTCTTCCACTTCGGGTTTGCTGAACTTGAGTCTTTTGCCGATCGGGTCATCGCTGCCAAAGAATCCATATGACAGTGCTTCGTTGATGACTACAACGGCGGGATGCTCTTTATCGTCATAGTCAGTAAACACTCGCCCGGTCGCCAGAGGCACTCTCATGGTTCGGAAGTAGTCGGAACTGACTACGTTGTGGCGCACTTCCTTGCCGTAGTCGTCGGGCGATCGCCCTTCGATTGTAAAGTCGCTGGTCCACGCGGCTCCTTCCGATGGGAGCGCGAGTGCCAATGCCGCATCGCTGACGCCCGGTAACACCTTGAGGCGCTGCAGCGCCTGTTGGTAGAAAGATATTTGCTGAGGATCACCTTTGTACTTCGCAGTCGGCAACGAGATCTGCAGGGCCACAAGATTATCTGGATCAAACCCCGGATCGACGTGTTCCAGGCGCACGAAGCTCTTGATCATCAATCCGGCGCCGATTAGCAACATGAGCGCGAAGGCGACTTCTAAAACGACGAACAGATTGCGCGCTCGATTGTGACGCGCGTCCCCGCCGCCTTTTTGCCCGCCTTCTTTGAGCGATAGCGTGAGATCAATCTTTGAACTCGCCAGGGCCGGCACCAAACCAAAAACCAGCGTCGTTAGTAAGCTTATTCCGAGTGTGAAACTAAAAACACTGGCATCGATGCTAATCTCATCAAAGCGAGGGATGTTGCCCGGGCTAAAAGAGAGAAGCAGTTCCTTGCCCCAGACAGCAAGCAACAAGCCCAGCGCGCCGCCAGCAGCCGACATCACCAAACTCTCCGTGAGCAGTTGACGGAGGAGGCGAAACCGTCCGGCGCCTAGTGCTGTTCGTAGGGCCATTTCCCTCGCCCGCGTGGCTGCGCGCGCGAGCATTAAGTTCGCAATGTTGGCGCACGCGATCAACAGTATGAAACCAACCGCGCCGAGCAAGAGGAGCAGGGGAAGTCTTGTGTCTGTTACCGTCCAGTCATGAAGCAGACCAAGACCGACTCCCATTTTGGTGTTGGTGCCGGGATACTGTTGCTCGAGCCTGCCGGCTATCGTGGTCATTTCCGTCTGCGCCTGCTCGAGCGTTTTCCCGGTTTTGAGGCGCGCGACTACTCGCAGGAAATGGGGTCTCCGAAGACTGGAGATCTGGTTTGGGTCAAAGCCGAAGGGTACCCACAACTCCGTCTCTTTGGTAGGGAAGTAGAACCCACTCGGCATCACACCGACCACGGTGTAATTCACGCTGTCTAGTGAGACCAACTGGCCGACTATGTTCGGATCCTCGCCGAAGCGCCGCTTCCAAAGGCTGTGGCTTAAGATGACAACTTCGCTGTTGCCCTTCCAGGTTTCTTCGGGCAGAAAAGTTCGTCCGAAAGCAGCGTCGACTCCCAGTACCGAGAAAAGATTCCCGGTGACAGGCATACCCCGCAGACGTTCAGGCTCATTCCTTCCCGAAAGTGTGAAGTTATTCGGAGATGGTAAGTGACTGGCTATTCCTTCGAAGACATCATTCTGCTGTTCCCAGTCGTAAAAATTTGCAGGCGCTGCTGGTGCGTCTTTCCACCCCTTGATCGGGTTGGTCTCCCAAATCTCGACGAGCCGACTCGGCTCGCGATAGGGGAGCGGCCGTAACAACACTGCATTCACCACGCTGAAGATCGCTGTGTTCGCTCCAATGCCCAGCGCCAACGTAAGCGCAGCTACGGCGGTAAAGCTGGGCTTGTTGAGCAGCATCCGAAACCCGTAGCGAATGTCTTTGAATACGTTCTCCACGATACCTCCGAAGAAATGGTTCTGGGTTTCTATTTGCTTGTAACAATCCTATACGGTCCGACAAGCTGCCAGCTTGTCGTGCCTGGTCCGACGAGCTGCCAGCTTGTCGTGCCCAGTCCGATGAGCTACCAGCTTGTCGTGCCCAGTCCGAGTTGCCAGCTTGTCGTGCCCAGTCCGAGTTGCCAGCTTGTCGTGCCCAGTCCGACGAGCTGCCAGCTTGTCGTGCACATTGATAACGGTGCCCCGATCCCGACAAGCTGGAAGCTTGTCGGACCTGATAACGGTGCCCCGATCCCGACAAGCTGGCAGCTTGTCGGACCATTGATAACGGTGCCCCGATCCCGACAAGCTGGCAGTTGTCGGACCTGATAGCGGTGCCCGATCCTCGACAAGCTGGCAGCTTGAACCATCATTCGTAACGCAATGCCACCATCGGATCGACCTTCGCCGCCCGCCGCGCCGGAACAAAACAAGCGAATAAGCCGACTGCGGTGAGACAAACACCAACCAACACAAACGTCAGCGGATCACTTGCGCTCACTTCGAACAACAGACTCGCCATCAAGCGTGTCAGCAGAAGCGCCCCGCCCAATCCGACGGCTAACCCAACCCCGGTC
>CAZOOE010000446.1:0-5675 GCA_964581275.1 uncultured Clostridia bacterium | reverse complement strand
ATCTTGAGCTTGACTCTCGTTCGCCCTTCCTTGCGCTTGACTTCCGCCTTTCCCATCGCTTGCGGATTCAAGGCCGTCCCTACAATGTTGACTGATGTGTCGTCGTTATCTTTGTACTTGATGGCGAGCGTGTGCCGCTTGGCGACTATTACCGGCTCGCTCGTCTGAATTCTCCTCACCTCGACGGTCTGTGAAAATGCGGCGCTCGAAAACGCTAGCATCATAAGAGCTGAAGCCATGAATCTTCGTATGGACATTTCGCTTTCCCTCCCTCTTCCGTCCTTGCAATTAATAAGCACGTGGCACCCTGTGGTTGAATCGCCCTACAACGAGACGCTGCCCAGAAGCGCAACCAGCGTGCCGACTGTAGATCAAATAAGGCCGTCGATTTCATTGAGTTACCTGACTCAGATCCGGCCATTGCGTCTCGCAGCAAGACAGTAATCTCGTACGCCGTAAACCCGTTGGACCGTCAGATGTGTTGGCATCGAGATTGCGTTGACGAGGTTGGCATGGAGATTGCGTTGACGTAGGGTTGAAGCTTTGGATAGATGACGTCGCCGCATCCGCGGTCAAACACGGCAACAGTCGAGGGAGGAGAAAGAGATGCTATTAATGAACCTGTGATGCGGCACAGCTTCGTCTTGGCGATGGGGCAGCGCCGCAGATACGGTGCATCAGTTTGAAGGCTTCTCATCAGCCTTCTTCTCACCTTTATCGTTCAGGGGAACAGACTCAGGCAGCTCGACTCCAAGCACATACTTTGAGAACCACGCGTATTCGCGGCGCATCTTGTCCAGACGATGACGCGGCTCCTGAAGGCCGTGGGGCTCGCGGGGGAAAAACACAAGCTCGACCGGCACGTTGTTCTTTCGAAGACCCATGAACAACTCTTGAGCCTGGCTCGGCGGCACCCGGGTGTCCGAACCGCCGTGTAGTATCAGCGTCGGCGTCTTTGCTTGTTTGATGAAAGTCATCGCCGACGCCCGCCGATAGGCTTCAACGTCGTTCCAGGGCTGCCCGCCAAAATAACCTTCCAAAACGCGTTGCAAGTCGTTCGTCGAATACATCGAAAACATGTCGGTGAGACCTGCGCCGACCATCACTGCCTTGAACCGATTGGTCTGGGTCAGAGTCCATGCGGTCATGTATCCGCCGTAGCTCCAGCCTGCCTGTCCAAGCTTGTCCGGGTCCGCGATGCCTTTTGCGATCAGGTAGTCGAGTCCAGTCTGGATGTCCTGGTAATCGCCGCCGCCCCAATCTCGAACATTCGCGGCCAGAAACTTCTCCCCGTACGAAGACGACCCGCGCACGTTCGGATAGAAGGCTACCCAACCCTTACCTGCGTATACGTGACCGAAATTGCCCCATGAATTCGGGAAACTCTGCGTCCATACTCCAGAAGGTCCGCCGTGTATGAGAGCTACGGTCGGATACCGTTTACCCTGCTGGTAGCCGACCGGGTAGATCACTATGCCCTCGATCTCCACTCCGTCTTTGCTCTTCCAACGAATCACTTCACTTGTTCCGAGCGCAAAATCTTTCGCCTGGGGGTTGTGATTGGTGAGCTTCATCGGCTCAGCTATAGGAAACGTCCTCGAGATGTAAACGTCGTCAGGGTGCTGTGTGTCTGCTTTGGTGAACGCGGTGACCGAGCCATCTCTGGAAAAGGTGGCTTGACCCATCACTCCGGCGATATTCGATACCTGCTTTGGTTCGCCTCCGTCGGCCGAAACCGAGAACAACTGTGAAGTAGTTCGAACAGGCGAATTGAAATATATAGTCCGGCCATCGGCAGACCATTTCGGCGTTCCAGCTTGATACTCGAAGTTCGGCGCGACTGTCCGGGGTTGTCCTCCATCAATGCCGATCACCATCAGCCGAAGCTGGCCAACCTCGGCACTCTGCAGGTCGCGGCTCAGATACGCTATTCGCTTTCCGTCAGGTGCCCAGCGCGGCGATGCGTCCGGACCATCATTGTCAGTCAGCTTGCGCAGCCCGCTCTTCTGGACGACTTCCCTTCGGAGAGCTGCAATCTGGCTTTCAACTTCTATGATTCGAAAATAGTTGGGCCCGTATTTTGTCTCCAGACCCGCAAGCGTCTCCGAGAGATCTGCGAGCTTCTTTTGGAGCGCGGCCACCTCGGCGCCGGCTGCGTTGGTCACATCGATCACCCAGATATCGGACAAGCTGCCGTCATCGGCCTTCGGCGTCGGGTTAGTGACAAATGCAACCAGTCGACCGTCGGGCGACCACTGCGGATCAGTGGCGTTGTGGTCGTCCTTGACCACTTCGGTTGCCTTGCTGGTTGTTACGTCGATCACCCAGATGCGCGCAAACTTGTAGTTCTTGTCGATGACTTGAGCATCCTCCTTGTCTTTTTGCCTCTTCTCTTCGGCGGCGGTCGGCTCCTGTTGGGCTACGTATGCGATTCGGTTACCCTCGGGTGACCATTGGAACGACTGAACGCCGGACTTGGAGTCGGTAAGCTTGTCGGCTTCCCCACCAAACGGAGAGATCAAAAAGATTTGCGGCTTCTCTTCTCTCGCGGAGATAAAAGCGATACGCTTGGAGTCCGGCGACCAGCGCGGTTGGGTGTCGTTCTTCTTGCTGGTTGTAAGCCGCACCGGGTCGCCGCCGGAGGTCGGCACGAGCCATACATCGGAGTCGTTCGCGTTCTCTTTCATATCAACCGAAGTGACGACGTAAGCCACCCACTTTCCATCGGGCGACACCTGGGCATCGGAAACGCTCTTCAGAGAAAGAACGTCTTCGAAGGTCATCGGTCGCTTCTGCTGAGCAAGCGCGGCTGTGACGCAAATCAAGAAGATGAGTCCGCCGATCGCAACGATGCGTTTCATAGGTTCCTCCGTATGGCTGATCGAAAAATGAGTCACCTGGAGTGTATGGGCTTGTCTGCGAGAGAGGATTAGACCACTTCACTCGAACAGGGTCAATACGGGCCTCGCTTGACCCAAGTGCGGCAAACTCATATCCTGCCTTTGCTCACTACTGGCAGTCATCTATCACACATCGGAGGCGATTGATGAAAGGAACTCGTGTTGTTGGAATAGCTCTGCCGATCTCGCTTGCGTTAACAGCTCTCTTGGCGCAAGCGGCAGCTGGTCCCGGATCCCGCGAACAACAAATCGCTCAGGCCGCGGAGGCGTTGCGTGCAAAGCTCGTCGAGCAGCGACGCGATTTTCACATGCACCCCGAGCTCTCCAATCGCGAAGAGCGCACATCGCGAATCGTAGCCGAACGCCTTCGCGCGCTTGGCCTCGACGATGTAAGGACCGGTGTCGGCAAGTACGGAGTCGTTGCTCTGCTCAAAGGCTCGAAGTCTGGGCCAGTAGTTGCAGTGCGAGCGGACATGGACGCGCTGCCGATTCAAGAGACGATTGACGTGCCTTATAAGTCGGAGACCCCCGGGGTAAAACATGCCTGCGGGCACGATGTGCACACAACTGTCGAGCTTGGAGTGGCGGAGGTACTGAGCAAGATGCGTGATCAGATCGCGGGCGCGGTCAAGTTCATCTTTCAACCGGCGGAAGAAGGCGCGCCCCAAGGCGAAGAGGGTGGCGCGAGCCTGATGATAAAGGAAGGGGCGCTTGAGAACCCGCGACCTCAAGCCATTTTTGGATTGCACACCGCAGGCTTCGAAGTTGGCCAGATCGGCTACCAATCGGGCTCGGCAATGGCTTCGTCGGACAAGTTCACGATAACGATTCGAGGCAGAAAATCTCACGGCGCGGTCCCGCAGGGAGGCATAGACGCGGTGGTTGTAGCCGCCGAGTGCATAACCTCTCTGCAGACGATCCGCAGCCGGCGCATCGATCCCCTTGAGCCACTGGTCATCACTGTCGGCACCATCAATGGGGGGGTCCGCAACAATATCATCGCCGACGAAGTGAAAATGGAAGGCACGATGCGAACCTTGAACGAAGGCGTTCGCACGCGCGCAAAGGAATTGATGCGACAAACCCTTGCTAGCGTGACGTCGGCTTACGACGCAAAGTTTGACCTGACGTTCGACGACTCGAACCCGGTGACATACAACGAGCCTCGACTGGTTGACGAGACGCTGCCCACTATTCGACGCATCGTCGGAGACTCAAACATCGTGTCGCTCAAGCCGTTCATGCCGGCAGAAGATTTCTCCTATTACCAGAAAGTTATTCCGGGTTTCTTCTACTTCCTTGGTGTGGGCAACAAGGCGAAAGGGCTGATGCCGGCTTGGCACACCGCGGAATTCGATGTAGATGAAGAGAGCCTGGTAGTCGGAGTAAAGGTAATGTCAAACGTTCTGCTCGACTATCTGGATCACCACGCCTCTAACAAATAATGAATCACAGCCGACACACATCGGTAGCTATCCGGGCAAGACTGCAGAGTATCCTCGCTTCTGATATTATCACTCGCGAATTTTAATTGAGATCGACGGGACCACATATGCCCAACTATCACGGCAAAGTTTTGGTGACCGGAGCAACTGGCTTCGTGGGAAGTCACCTTCTCGACCACCTCGTCGACCGAGGCCGCTCGGTTCGATGTCTCGTGCGACAGACAAGCAACCTGCGATACGTTAAGCATCCGCAAATCGAATTATCGTTCGGCGGTCTTGATGACTCGACCGACTGGGACGAAGCGTTGGCCGACGTTGACACCATCTATCACGTAGCGGGTACGACGTTCGCGCGCCGTGCCAAGGATTACTTTACAGTCAATCACCAGGGCACCGAAGCACTCGTTGCTGAAGCGCTAAAGCGACGCGATGGTATAAAGAGGTTCGTCTACATCAGCTCGCTTGCAGCGGTGGGTCCGGCCCGCGACGGCAAAACCGTCGACGAAGACACGTCACCAGCTCCGGTCACGCCTTACGGCCGCAGCAAGCTAATGGCTGAGGAGGCAGTGCGTGTCGTCTCAGATCTGTTGCCGGTCACCATCGTCAGGCCGCCCGCGGTCTACGGGCCGCGCGATTACGCCGTATACGAGTTCTTCAGAGCTGTGAAGCGGGGTATGTTCCCGATGATTGGTCGGCGCGACAAACGAGTAAGCCTCGTGCACGCTCGCGATCTCGTTGATGGAATAGTGCTGGCGGGAGAGAACGAGGCATCTGTAGGCCGCACTTATTTCATATCAAGCGAAGATGACTACTCGATGCGCGCGGTCGCCGATCTGATGGGTGCGTTGATGAGAAAGCGGCCCCGCGCTGTCACCATCCCGCGTGCAGTTGCCTATGTGGTCGCCATCGCAGCGGAAGCCGCGGCTGCCTTGATGGGCAAGCCGCCGGTCATTAATCGCGATAAAGTCACGGACCTGTCGCAGCCAGGTTGGACGTGCTCGATCGAGCGCGCGAAGAGCGAGTTGGGCTACAGCCCACAAGTGCCGCTCGAGGAAGGACTGCGCGAGACTATAGCGTGGTACAAAAATGAGGGCTGGCTGTGAGGAGCGGGCAGGAGCGAGGGGGCGACGCGGAGACGGGGAGAGGAGGAGACGAGGCGAAGGGGCGAGTGGGTGAACCGGCGTCCGGCAGCGCTCACAACGAGGATTCGCAGAACTCCCGGCTCAATCCAGCCGACAGAGTCGCAATCGGTTACCTCATAGTTATTACGTTACTGGTCCTGCTCTTTAGCTATCGCGTTCCCGGGTGGGGCGTCCTCTGTGTCGGACAC
>CAZOOE010000445.1:0-5675 GCA_964581275.1 uncultured Clostridia bacterium | reverse complement strand
ATCGTCCGCCCAAACAGCGATCCACACGCGGCCCGGGTCCCTTGTCGGTACGCTGTCCTATATGTCGCCCGAGCAGGTAAAGGGAGAAGCGGTCGAGAGTGGATCGGATATTTTCTCGCTCGGCATCATCTTTTATGAAATGGCGACGGGACAAAAGCCTTTCAAAGCAGATTCGGAAGTCGCCGTCATGCACGCGATTGCTTACGACCAACCACCGCCCCCGTCACACCTCACCCCGGGATTGGCTGCTTCGCTCGAGCGGCTCATTTTCGGAATGCTGGATAAGAACCCACGCTTTCGTCCGACCGCAGACGAAGTCGCTTCGGCGTTGGCCGTTGATGAGCAAACGATTTCCCTGGCATCAAATATCATCACGATCGCGTCAGGCGTTACGGCGAATGCCCGCAACACGGTTGGCAGAGAGAGGGAGCGTGACAAGTTGCGCGCCGCTTTTAAATCTGCGAGCGCGGGGCGCGGGATGATGCTTTGCATCACTGGCGAGGCGGGACTTGGCAAGACCACGCTGGTTGAAGATTCTCTTGCAGAGCTCTCGCAGACCAATCCCGCCTGCAAGATCGCCCGTGGGCGAAGCTCGGAGCGACTCGCTGGAGCGGAAGCGTACCTCCCATTTTTGGAAGCACTGGAGGGCCTGGTGCGCGCAGCGCCACGTCATTACCTCACTGGGGTCATGAAGGCGCTCGCTCCGTCGTGGTACGTCCAGCTTGCGACCTCAGGGGACTCTTCGCTCGAGCGTGTGATTGTGGAATCGCCGGCTGTATCGCAAGAGCGAATGAAGCGCGAACTGGTTGCGTTCCTACAAGAGGTTTCAACCAAAAGCCCGTTGGTGCTCTTCTTTGATGACCTGCACTGGGTGGACGCTTCGACGATTGACATCATCGCTTATCTTGCAACGAGGCTTGCAGAGATGCGGCTGTTGATTGTCGCGGCATATCGATCATCCGAGATGCTGCTGACCAAACATCCGTTTCTTAACGTGAAGTTGGATATGCAAGGTCGCGGTCTATGTCAGGAGATGCCGTTGGAGTTCTTGTCGTTCGAGGACGTCGAGCGCTTTCTGGCGTTGGAATTCCCCAGACATGGTTTTCCGAAGGAGTTTGCATCGCTCATTTATTCAAAGACCGAAGGCGGCCCGCTCTTCATGGCTGACGTTGTGCGATACCTGCGCGACCGAGAGGTTATCGGCGAAGACGGAGGACGGTGGATGTTGGTGCAGACCGTCCCGGAAATCGAAACCGATCTGCCGGAATCCGTGCGCAGCATGATCGAGCGCAAGATCGCTCAACTTGGCGAGGAAGACCGTCGCTTGCTCGTTGGTGCCAGCGCGCAGGGCTACAACTTTGACTCGGCGGTTGTTGCGCAAGCGGTCGAGATGGACGCCGCGGAGGTTGAAGAACGCCTGCAGTCGCTCGACAAGAGCTACGGCTTCGTGAAGTATTGCAAGGAAGACGAATTCCCGGATCACACGCTGACCCTAAGATATCAGTTCATTCATGTCCTCTATCAGAATGCGCTTTATGCAACGCTCACGCCTAGCCGGCGAGCGTCGTTGAGCGCATCCATCGCAAAAGCTTTGCTCGGGTATTATGGCAAGAAGAGTTCGGACGTGGCGTCCGAGCTCGCCTTTCTCTTTCAGGCGGCGCGCGACTGGTCGCTGGCGTCGGACTATTTTCTGAAGGCGGCTCGCAATGCGACGCACGTCTTTGCCAACCAGGAAGCAGTGGCACTCTGTCAGCGTGGGCTCGAGATGACCGAAAGATTGCCAGATTCTACGGAACGCATGAGCCGGGAACTCAGGCTGCAAATGACGAAAGGGTTCTCGCTGATGATGGTCAAGGGATTCGCGGCCACCGATACCGTGCAAGCCTTTTTGCGTGGCCGCGAGTTGTCCGAGCAGTCGGGAGAAGACGTCCACCTCTTTCGGGCTCTTTTTGGGTTGTCGATCGCTTTCGTCGTGCGCGGCGAGTACGAGAAAGGGCGCGAGTTTGCCGAAGAGGACCTGCGCCTTGCCGAGCGATGCGAGAATGAAGCGATGATGGTGCAAGCACATTGGGCGTTGGGCCTTTGCCTCAAGTATCTCGGCGAATTCCTCGGAGCACGCGAACATTTCGAGCGAAGCCTTGCGTTGTATGACCACCGGCGCCACGCCGCGCACGCGTTCCTTTATGGCGCGATAGTCAATCGCGCGCACTTGGGAAGGCTGTTGGCCTTTCTGGGATATCCCGAGCAGGGGCAAGCGATGACAAAGGAGGCCCTCAGCATTGCTGCGAAGCTCCGTCATCCAGTCGGAATGTGTCAGGCCCTGTCGCCTGCAATTGCGCTCGCAGCCTTTGACCGCAACGTTGAAAGGGTGATTGAGCTGAATGAGCAGATGCTCTTTCATGCCGATGAACACGGACTGCCTCACTACAAGACAATCGGTGAGATAATGCGCGGATGGGTGAATGCGATGCAGGGGGAGGCGGAGCAAGGATTAGCGGAGATGCTTAAGGGTCTCGCCGCCTTTCGCAATCTCGAAACGGAACAACGCCGCGCCAGCTATCTGGTATTGCTGGCGGACGCGTTGCTGGCGGGGGACCGAGTAGATGACGGATTGCGCGCTCTCGCCGACGCGATTGAGACTGTAGCCAAGACGGGAGAGCATTTCTATGAGGCGGAGTTATATCGCATCAAAGGCCACCTTTTGTTGAAATGCGAATTGCCGATTGGCGATCGTGGATCTTCAGATCCTCAATGCACACTCGGCAATCCGCAGTACGACGCGGAGGCGTGTTTCAAAAAAGCCATCGAAATCGCTCAGAGGCAAGAAGCGAGGGCGTTCGAATTGAGAACGGCGATGAGCCTCGCGCGCTTGTGGCGACAGCACGGCAAGGTCCTTGAAGCGCGACGATTGCTCGCAGAGACCTACGGGTGGTTTACCGAAGGCTTCGGCACGCCCGATTTGAAAGACGCCAGGGCGCTGCTCGATAAGCTGCAAGCACCGTCCGAGAAAAGCACAGTATGATCAAGCAACTCGCCGCAGACACTACAGTGTCGCATTACCGCATCGTGTCCAAGATTGGCGCGGGCGGGATGGGCGAAGTGTATTTGGCGGAGGACCTGAAACTCGGCCGCCGTGTGGCCCTCAAGGTCCTGACACACGAGATGACGGATAACCCGGAGCGATTGCAGCGTTTTGAGCGAGAGGCGCGTGCTGCCTCGGCGCTCAATCATCCAAACATCTTGACGGTTTATGAAATAAGCGAGTCAGCCGGCGTGCACTTCATTGCGACCGAGTTTATTGAAGGCGCGTCGTTGCGCCAGCGCATGATGCTGGGCGCGGTGGAAATCCTTGAAGTCCTGGATCTGGGTATTCAGATCGCTTCTGCTCTCGCGGCGGCGCACGAAGCCGGAATAGTGCACCGAGACATAAAACCCGAAAACATCATGGTGCGCAGAGACCGACTGGTTAAAGTCCTCGACTTCGGCCTGGCAAAACTGGTCAAGCAAGATGCGAGCGAGCTCGACCACGAAGCGGAAACACGCGCGTTGCTCAAAACGAGTGTCGGCGTCGTTATGGGAACGACCGCTTATATGTCACCAGAGCAGGCGCGCGGCCGCGACGTCGACGAGCGAACAGACATTTGGAGCCTCGGCGTCGTGCTTCATCATCTAATAACCGGAGAACTTCCTTTTGCTGGCGACACCAAGAGCGACGTCATTGCCTCGATACTGAAGACCGAACCGCCCCCGCTGGTCCACAAGTCGGAGTTAGTGCCACGTGAACTCGAACACATCGTCAACAAGGCGCTGCGGAAGAACCGCGAGGATCGCTACCAACATGTCAAGGATCTGTTGATTGACTTGAAAGACTGCAAACAAGAGCTGGAGTTTCTGTCAAAGCAAGGCCGATCTCTTCCTCTGGAGCAGTCTACGAGTCATCGATTATCCCAGACCGCCCGAAGCGCGGTTGAGACCCGCAGCGCAACCGACTTCCACACGACTTCGAGCGCGGAGTACCTGGTTAGTGAGATCAAACGCCACAAGCTGGGCGCCATAACCTCTCTGGTTGTTTTGATTGGTCTATTGACCCTTGGGTTTTTAGCCTATTCGAGATATGTCGCGGCCGGCGATCAGAAAGGCATCGACTCACTTGCGGTCTTGCCCTTCGTCAACGACACCGGCGACGCGGAGATGGAGTATTTATCTGATGGCCTTAGCGAAAGCTTGATTAACAATCTCTCCCAGTTACCGCGGCTGAAGGTGATCGCGCGAAGTTCTGCTTTCCGGTACAAGGGCCAAACTGCCAACCCTGAGGAGGCGGCGCGCACGTTAGGCGTGAGGAGCGTCTTGTCCGGAAGAGTCTGGCGGCACGGTGAGAATCTGCAAATCAGCGTCGAGTTAATGGATACCAGGGACCGGACACACGTGTGGGGCGAACAGTACAACCGCACTGGAAGGGATCTGATGGCGGTCCAGCAGGAGATTGCGCGGGAAATCTCGCGAAACCTGCGACTCAAGCTTTCAAGCGCCGAGCAGGGACGGGTCGGCGATACACACACATCAAGCCCCGAAGCTTATGAGCTTTATCTCAAGGGCCGCTTCTACTGGAACAAGCGGACGGGCGAAGCGCTGAAGAAAAGCGTCGAGTATTTTGATCAAGCAATAGAAAAAGACCCGAGTTTTGCTTTGGCGTATGTTGGGCTCGCCGATGCTTACATCGTGATCCCGTTTTTTTCCGTGGGTTCCGCGGAGGAGTCTTACCCGAAGGCCAAGGCAGCCGCCCGGCGCGCGCTGGAGATCGATGATAAACTCGCCGAAGCTCACGCCTCATTAGCCGCTGCATTGGCCGACTATGATTGGAACCTGGCCGAATCAAATATGGAGTTCGAGCGCGCCATCGAGCTCAATCCCAACTACGCAACCGCGCATCACTGGTACGCCCGAGAGAATCTGACCATCATGGGGCAGTTCGACAAGGCTCTGTCAGAAATGCGTCGCGCGCAGGAGCTTGATCCGCTTTCATTGATAATCAACGCCAACTTTGGCAAGGCGTACTTCAACGCTCGTCATTACGACGAGGCTATCCAGCAGCTTCGTAAGACTATTGATATCGACCAGGGCTTTTTCGTGGCACATCATTATTTGGGCTCTGCCTATGCGATGAAGGGTGCGTTTGCAGAGGCTCAGTCTGAATATCAGAAGGCTCACCAACTGAATGAGGCTGATCCGCACGTGCTGGCCCTCATGGGACGCCTCTACGCGGTTACTGGGAAAAAAGCTGAAGCACTGCAGATGCTTGCGCAACTGAGGTCGCTCGCCAGGGAGCGCTACGTGGCCGACTACAACTTCGCGCTGGTCTATGCAGGACTCGGCGAGAAGGATAAGGCATTCGAGGCTCTTGAAAAAAGTTACCGAGGCCATACGGTGGATATGCTGACTCTTTATTATGATCCGCTCATGGACACCCTTAGATCAGATGCCCGCCTCGCCGGCCTCCTGCGAAGGGTGGGTTTTGCTGTGAGCCAATGAATAGCATAAGACCCCGCTTCGTGGGCTTTTCATCGTCGCCTACTGCGGTCACGTGCTGGCAAAGTTTTAAACTCTTGGGGTAGGCCCAAAGCCCGCCAGGGCGGTTTCATAACCCCGAATGGAATAAAACCGCTCACTCCTACACA
>CAZOOE010000444.1:0-5687 GCA_964581275.1 uncultured Clostridia bacterium | reverse complement strand
CCTGCGCGAGCAACCGAGCCGGGTTGAAAACCTGGGTGCGCCGGTTCTTGCCCCTGAGCACCTGAGTTTCGAGTCCCTGCTCAACGATGTAGAGCAAGGGCTTCATGTTGACGGTGCCATTCAGATAACGCTCCGCCGTCGGGGCGACGATTCGAAGCAAGAAGTCGCAGTCCTGATTATCGCTAAGTTTGTAAACAAAATTGCCGTGGTATTGTTCTGGCTCGAGCGAGTGAAGGAAGTCGATCTCCTGGGCCTGGTCCGCGTCGTTGAGTCCGATCGAGGCCGCCACTCTCCACCTCAGCCCTTCTCTCGCCGGGGATTCGTCGTTGAGAATCTCAGCGACTATCGCGGCGCGGCTTGCGGATCGTTCCTTGACGATCGAGACGAGTTCGTAGAGAAGCAGGTCGCGCGATGTGGAAGCCTGTACCAACCGTTGAGCGATGAATCCATCGACGGCCGATGCCAGACCCGATGGGATAACCTGGCGCGAGTCCGAGCGCACACCTTCAACGTCGCGATGGCCGGCTCTCCCCGACGACTCAAGCGCTGCCCTGAGCGATTCGAGATACGTTCTGGCGTTGCGGGCATCGATGGCGGCTCCGAGGCGCTCGAAGGCTTCAAGCGCCGACTCGACCTCGGCTATCGCGTGCTCGATGCTTCCCTGGCGTTGTAGCAGTTCGGCCTGCAATATCTGATTCACCGCACAAGGGTAAGGGTTCCTTCTGAGAGTATAGATGGAAGTGCTCTGAGCGAGAGATTGGATTGCGGCTGCAATGTACCCGTCTGCGGCTTCAATCTTGGCGACCATCCGCATCATCAGTCCCCAAACCAGCAGGTTGGGGGCTTCGCGCAGAAACGCACGCACATTTTCGACAAGCTCTCGTGCTTCCTCCAGCCGCCCGTTTTGTAGCAACGCCTCGGCAAGCCACAGGCGTGCCTCTGGGAGGTCGTGTTGCTCGCCGCGCCTGGTCGCGATGTCGACAGCCCGTTCAAGCGGCTCGATGGCGAGGTCTAGCTGCCCCTTCATCAAGTAGCTGCGCCCGACGGTCATCTGGGTGCTTGCTTCGGCCCACTCGCCGTTCTTTATCGACGAGAGAATCTTGAGCGACGTCTCGAGCGCTCGATCCGACTCGTCGAGCCTTCCCATCAAAAGGTAGAGCTGCGCAAGAGTGTCGTACGCGCCCCCCTGCGCCGCAACACTGTTCACCTTGCCAAGCGTCTCGAGCGCGCGCTTGGCAAGTGCCTCGGCGCGGCCCCACTCGCCAAACCGTATCAGCTGCATAGCAAAGTTGTTCTGGTTGATGGCAACGAATTTTGGGTTATCCGCTCGCTCGAAATCCGAAATACATTTTTCCCAGGAAGCAATCTCCCTATTTATGTCGCCGAGGTTGGAGTATACGACCGCGAGATACCAGTGAGCGCGTCCAACGAGATCGGGTTCATCCCGGGTCCCGATTATGGTCAACGCCTGCTTCACCGAATGGAGCGCGTTTCGAAAATCACCCTCGCGCGCGTTGATGTATCCGATGTTTATGTATGACTCGGCGAGCTTGCTCCAGTTGCCTACCTGCCGATAGTGTTCGAGTGCCGAAGTGTAGTGGTCACGGGCTATTCGCAGTTCGGAGAACACACTGTAGGCGCGCCCCATTCCGAAATAGCACTCGCCGATCTGCACGTGGTCATCGACCGCGCGGGCGAGCTGCAGCGCCTGGTTGAAGACCGCTATCGAACGGGGAATGTCATTATTGAAACAGTAGCCCCACCCTAATCGGATGAGCACCGCCGTCTGGGACGCTTCCGATAGGCGGCTGAAATCGGTAGGTCTTCCATACTTCGCGACGGCCTCCAGTTGTTCAGGGTTCAGGCCGCGCTTCTCCAGGGCTACACTCAGCAGGCAGCGAATCTCGGCCTCTTCGTCGTTGGACCGAGGTCCCATGCGCAGGGCGGACCTTAGATGATTCGCCGCTTCCTCGAAGCGGCTCTGATCCAGCGCGGTTTGTCCGGCAGTTACCACCTCGTCGATGCGATGGCTGCCAGGCGCTTCTCTAGTTGCCATCGAGGGACCCCCGGATCCGGAGCTCTGCGCTAACGTCCTGCGTTGTTTGTCCACTCTGCGGGGCCGAGATTTGGTGAATGCTAGTCAGAACTCAAGTCTCAGCGATTCTATGGACAGACATACTCAAAGTCAAGCACGCGCTTGTTTTATGAGGGTCATCGCCCGGTCCGTAGACGCTCATTTCGGACAGACTGCGCGTCCCCGGCTTAACGAACGACTCATTCGAGGATATGATCACAGTCCGAGCGCAGACACTCATTCCAGCGCTGAAGGCCACACGCATGCTGACACCGAAACGGATCTACGAAGAGGAACTGCTCGATGCCGGTGAGGGCACCGACGACGATGTAGCGCGAAGCCTGTCCGATTTGCGACGCATCAATCGCTTTCTCGGGGGAAGGAAGGTTGTGCTGCGTGCGATTTCATCCTGTCTTGACGGTGCGGACTCGAAGAACCTGTCGCTGCTGGATGTCGGCACCGGCTCCGCTGATCTACCGATGGCAGTTGCTGAGGACTGCAGGAAGCGCGGCGTGACAACGTTTATCGCGGCGGCGGATATCAGTGAGCGCAACCTCAGAATTTCTCGGGCGCTGCTGGGTGTCAGCCCAGAGGTTCATCTTGTGCGAGCTGACTCGCTGATGCTGCCCTTTGCCGAGCGCAGCTTTGATATCGTCACAGCCTCGCTTTTCCTTCACCACTTTCGTGACGACGACGTGGTACGCCTCCTCTCGGACTTTGGCCGAATCGCAAGGCGCGCGGTCGTTGTCAACGACTTGGTCAGGAATCTTGTGCCCTACTACTTCACGCGCATCGCTGGTCCGATACTAGCGGCAAGTTTTCTGACGCGGAACGATGGGCCCGTCTCGGTTCTGCGAGGCTTTACACCCGCCGAGATGATGGGACTGGCCCGGCGAGCTGGCTTGAGAATCCTCGAGATCAAGCGGTCTTTCCCGTATCGGTTGTCACTTATCGCCGACGTTGGTGGCTCGAATTCTGAAGTCTGATCCCCTATGCCTGGATATGACGCAATCATTATTGGAGGCGGGCCGGCAGGTTCGTCGGCGGCGATCTCTCTCTCTCAATTCGGCGCGCGAGTGTTGCTATTGGAGGAAAAACGCATGCCCAGGGGAAAACTCTGCGGCGAGTTCATAACTCCGGAGTGTTTTCCCACGCTCGAGCGGCTTGGTGTTATGGAACGAATGCTCGCTGCGGGAGCGCAAAGAATCGCCCACGTGAGCCTGGTTGTCACCAGCGGAAAATCGGTTCAGACTTCCGTTTCCAAAATGTCGGATGCTGGTATCCCGTGGGCGATGAGCTTGAGCCGTGCGCGGTTCGATCAGATCCTCTTTGACCGCGCGCGAGAGGCCGGAGCTGAATGCCTCGAAGGGGTCGCCGCCGGCGGATGCGCGTTCGATTGCAAATCGAAGGGCCGGGTTGAAGCAATACTGCTCAAGGACGGTAGGAGGGTTAGCTTCGAAGCTCCCATGATCATCGATGCCTCAGGCCGAAACTCACGCTTGATGGTTGGTAAGCTTGAGCGCATCGCCGGCCGGCGAGGCTCGCGGCTCTATGCGCTCAAAGCACACTTCAGTTGCGTTGAGGGAATCCATGACCAGGTTGAGCTTTACTTCTTCCCTCAAGGGTACGGCGGTCTCTCTCTGGTTGAAGATGGTCTGGTGAACCTATGTTTCATAGTTGGAGAGCGTGCGTTGAGAGACGCCGCTGGTGATCCTTCAAAGGTCGTCGGCCACACCATGATGAACAATGCTCTGGCGAGGGAGCGACTGCGAGCGGCCAGAGTCGAGGGGAAATGGTTCAGCGCCGGCCCGCTCGCGTTTGGATCAAGACGACTGTCGCGCGACGGCGTCATCGCGATCGGAGATGCTTCAGGGATGATCGACCCGTTTACCGGCACCGGAGTCCAGATAGCGCTTAGAACTGGCGAGATGGCCGCCGAGGCCATACTCGACAACGTTGGCGCCGAGCGCTCGGTGACACGCAGGGACGACGGCTCTGGCCACCCAACGCGGCAATCATCCGTCCTTGACTCTGTGCTGGCTTGTTATGCGAGCAATTACAAGCGTGAGTTTCACAATCGAATGAGGGTCGCCGGTATGCTTCGTGCGGCCGCTTTTTCGCCGCCGGCAGCGAGCGTCGTTGCGAGCGTGTTGGCGCGCACACCCAGGCTGACGAACCTGGTGTTGCGGGCTACACGAAGCGGCAACGGTTCGCGTAGCGCGAATGAATAATCCAGGGCTCGTGCGCGAGCAAGTTTTGGAACTTTTCTATTTCAGGGGCGTGCTGAAGCCTGAAGACAAAACCTCAAGGTAGAATTGCTCTCGGAGGACATTGAGATGCTCAGACGCGTTTTTTTCGTCGCACTGCTTATCGCCGCCCTTGGAGCCTGCGTAGTTGTCGCCAGCAGCGCGGCTCAAAAGGACAAAGCAAAAGCAAAGGACCAGACCGAGAGTAAGGAACCGAAGGACAAGGCTCTGCTTGACTCCTCTCCCGGTTTCTTTCCGCTCGAGATCGGAGCCGGAGACGGTGGCTATCTCGGGGTCTACCTCGAAGAGGTCACACCTGAGCGAACGAAGGAGCTCGGCCTCAAGGAAGAGCGTGGGGCGATCGTGATGAAAGTCGTGGCCGACAGTCCGGCCGACAAGTCAGGCCTCAAAGAGAATGATGTGATCGTGGCCTTCAACGGGCGGCGGGTCGACAGCGTACGAGAGCTGCAGCGATTGTTGAGCGAGACTCCGGCAGACCGCTCGGTGCAGATAGAAGTCGTTCGGGGGGGCTCCCGTCAGAGTCTCGAGACGACTTTGGCCAAGCGGTCCCTCCAGGGCTTCAAGGCGTTCGGACCCGGGTTTGATGAGAAGTTCATGAAGCAGAACGAAGAATCGATGAAGCGCGCGGAAGAATCATTCAAACGTTCTGAAGAGGCGCTCAAGCGGTACCAGGGAAATCTCGACGCGTTGCCGCGCGATTTTGGTGACTTCGCGTTTGTAAGCCCCGGCGAGTTTGCGTTCTTCAGCGGGACGCATCTGGGTATCAGCGCCGAGTCGCTCACCGATCAGCTCGCCGAGTTCTTTGGAGTGAAGGACGGCAAGGGGGTGCTTGTCGCTGCGGTTGAAGAGAACAGCTCGGCGGCGAAGGCGGGGCTCAAGGCCGGCGATGTGATCATCGGAGTGGACACTGAAAAAGTCGACAGTGTAAGGGCTTTGGTCAAGGCTCTGGGGGGCAAGACTGAAGGCACGGTAGCGTTAAAGGTAGTCCGGAATCGCGCCGAACAGACTATTACGATGACGATTGAGAAGCGAGAGCGCCCAGTGCCGCGCCGCCGCGCGTTTGCATTCACGAAACGATCCACGATCGTATAACCTAGTTTACAATGTTCTTTGAGCCTCGGCATAGCACCCAAAACCGGCCATAGAGAATAGTGGTCAGGGACGTTGACGCTGACCAGAGGCTTATTAGCCTCCGTCAGTATGAGCAACGTTTTGAACGACGAAAAAGACAACAAATCATTGCACTGGGACGGCTCGGATGGACGTTGCGAAGGATCGAGCAGGCTGCCGGTGTGCGACAGCGATGTTCGCCGCCGCGCTTACCGAAGTTAGTGTGGTCGGCCCCG
>CAZOOE010000443.1:0-5708 GCA_964581275.1 uncultured Clostridia bacterium | reverse complement strand
AAAAACCATCGGGACCCGGGGCCGGTCCGGTTTTCCCGGATTTTAGTGCGTTCTTGACCGGGAAATCACTTGAAAACGTATCGCCGTTGACGTAAGCACTGCCAGATGCATCGACACATATTCCAGTTCTGTCTGCCTGGTTCTCCGCACCGCTGCCGCCAAGGAAGGTGGAGTAGACCAGTGACGCACCGTCGGGCGAAAGCTTTGAAACAAAAGCATCCGAGTCGCCGCCTCCATAAACCGGTTGAATGGCACCTACAACAGGGAAGTCCGTCGAATTGGTCCGTCCGGTGACATAAGCGCTGCCGCTACCATCTGCGGCGACCCGGACCGCTGATTCTTGGAGGCTTCCCCCCAACAAAGTTGAATAAAAGAATTGGTCAGCCGTCGGAGTGAGCTTGACCACGAATGCGTCCTCGGGGCCCATCAGAACTGAACTGACCGAGTTGAAAGTTGGGAAGTCCGGAGATAGAGTGATCCCGCATAAATAGATGTTGCCGGAGGGGTCAACCGCGAGCCCGGTCGAAGAATCATCCTTGCTTCCGCCAAAGAACGTATAAGTAAGCAACAATCCATTTCGATTAAGCTTGCCGACGAACACGTCAGAATTGCCAGCCGATGCATTTCTCAAGAAATCTGAAGAAACCGAGTCTCCTACCAGGTAGGCGTTGCCCGCGCTATCCAGGGTCACTCCTCTGCAGGAGTCGGCGGCCGTGCCTCCGATATAGCTCGAATAGACGAGTACCGGATCGATGACCAGTGTCCGCGTTTGATCGTAGTTCCCTATTTCGAACCCGATCGACCCGTTAGGTCGGCGCTTAAACGCGGCTGGCACGGACAGTATCACGCCGTCAACGTCTTGATAGGCGACGGGTGGGTCGTGCGTCACGTCCCCGGCGGTCAAATGAATGATCAACGCGCCATCACCACTCAACTCCAAGTTATCCGCACCTCCGAACCGCAGCCTTATTTGTTCGGGGTCTGCGCCCGGATCTACGGTGAAGTCATACTCGAGTTGTTGCTCACTACCATAAAACAGCAAATCGATGCCGGGGTAAACACCTGAATAGGACACGCCGGAGTACGTCTCTACGCCGCGAATCCATTTGACCGGATCGGCACCGATAAAGTAGTTCGCTCGCGCCTCCTGCTTCTCGACTCCGCTAATGACCGGCGCAGAATTGGCTCCGTCAAGAGTCATACTAATCCGGAATGCCCGACAGGCCTCATCATTCGACGGAGTGACATCTGCCGCGTTGCGGCCTGTCAGGGGCTGTCTCCGATCCTGCAGCGCCAGCACCGCCTCATCCGGTTTGAGAAACAAAGCCATGCCGTCGCCTCGTCCGACGAACTCCACATCCCCTTCGGCTTGTCCTCGATTCTTCTCGAAACTCAACGGAAGGCGCAGTCCGGAGGCAGTACCTGCGGTCGTCGCAGCTCCGGTTGCCTTGTTCTCGCGGAAGCCGGCGAGTCCTTGCGGAACCGCTCGATCCGGTCGCGACTGATGTCGCGGAAACACAGGCGAGGTCATAGACGCGGCTAAAAGAATCAAAGCGGCGCATTGAATCTTATGAGGTCTTGTCTTCATTGCATCACTCCCATGAGAAGGCGCCGGAGGTTGACTAACCTCCGGTTGGCCTCGCAGTCCCGACCGCAGTTAGACAACCAGTGGTATTTCAGCTGCGATTTTCTTTTTCATTCAAGCGGTTGCGCATCAATCAGTAGACCTTGCGGCCAAAGCATACTCCGCTCTCGCGGCCGGAGTCATTATCAGCTTACCCTCAGGCGAGCGATTACAACAGCGCCCCTCAAAACTCTCTTCCGCGCCGCGCCGCTCGAAAGACTATCTCGATAGCGAGCTAAGATCAAGCGGCTCAGTCAATATGTTGTGCCTCGACAAGGCTCCCCTACAACTTGCGGTATACACCTATTGCCAGCTGTGCTAGACTGCGGACCCGTAGAACAGTTATCATCCGACACAACGCGCGGTTATGATCGAGCAGACATCCTGCCGAGCTCAGTGCTCTGCTCCCGGGAACTCTGGCCCCTAAACCGCAACGAAAGAAACAATGAACGAAACAGATTTTGTACACCTTCATCTTCACACCGACTTCAGTCTTTTGGATGGGGCGATCAAAATAAAGCCTCTCGCTCAGCGGGCTGAACTGCTTGGCGCGCGAGCCTTAGCGGTTACCGATCACGGCAATCTCTACGGGGCGATCTCCTTCTACAATCAGATGAAGTCTTCGGGCATCAAGCCCATCATCGGAATGGAGGCCTACATCGCCCGGGGCAGACACACCGACCGCGGCGATGCGACTGGTGAGAAAGGCACGAACCACATCATTCTGCTCGCCAAGAATCTGCAGGGCTATTACAACCTTGCGAAGCTGTCATCCTTCTCATTCACCCATGGCTATTACTACAAGCCGCGTATCGACAAAGAGCTTCTGGCCGAGCATAGCGAAGGGCTCGTCGCGCTCTCGGCCTGTCTTTCGGGTGTGCCGTCATCGTTGCTTCTCTCTGACAAGTTCGACGAAGCCGCGCAACAGGCGAAAGAGTTTGAAGACATTCTTGGCAAAGGCAACTACTACCTCGAGGTTCAGAATCACGGGCTCGAACAAGAAGTACAAACTGTTATTCCAGGCATGATCGCGCTATCAAAGAAGACAGGGATACCACTGGCGGCGACCAACGATTGTCACTATCTGATGCAGGATGACTGGCGCGCGCACGACATTCTGGTGTGCATAGGCGCAGGCAAGACAGTGAACGAGAACCGCGGGCTCAAGTACAAAGAGGGTGAGTTCTACGTCCGTTCCGCCGCCGAGATGTGGGAGATCTTCGGAGGCGACTTGCCTCAGGCGCTTCTAAATACCGTGGCCATCGCCGAGATGTGCGACCTCGAGCTGCCGAAGGATCAAAATCATCTCCCTGAGTATCGCGTGCCTGACGGCGAGACCGCCGACACCTACTTCGCCAAGCGGGCTCGCGCCGGACTCGAGGAAAGATGGGCAGATCTCAAGGACCGGTCCGACCGCAAATGCGACCTTGATGATTATCGCGCGCGTCTCGAACAGGAGATCGCGGTGATCAATGCGATGGGTTATGCGGGCTACTTCCTGATCGTTTGGGATTTCATCGCTTACGCAAGAAGAAACGACATCCCGGTCGGTCCTGGGCGAGGCTCGGCGGCGGGGTCGCTTGTAGCCTACTGTCTGAGGATCACCGACCTCGATCCGCTTCAGTACGACCTGCTCTTCGAGCGCTTTCTTAACCCTGAGCGCGTTTCGATGCCCGACATCGACATCGACTTTTGCGTTCGCGGGCGCCAGAAGGTGATCGACTATGTAGCCGACTACTACGGACGCGATCATGTGTCTCAGATCAGCACGTTCGGCACGCTTGCTTCCAAGGCGGTTATCAAAGATGTCGGCCGCGCGCTCGAGATGCCCTATTCCGAAGTCGACAAGATAGCCAAGATGATCCCGCCGCCGGTGCGCGGACGGAACGTTTCAATCGAAGACGCTATAAAGCAGAATTCCGATCTCAAACGAGCGATTGACGCCGACGAGCGGGTGCGCGAGGTAATCGAGATAGCTCAGCGGCTCGAAGGCTGCTCACGTCACGCTTCGGTGCACGCGGCCGGCGTGGTGATTTCGCCCAAGCCACTATACGAGCTCGTGCCAATTTCAAAAACAGCGCGCGATGAAATAACGACGCAGTTCCCGATGAACGATCTCGAAAAGACCGGGATGCTCAAGATGGACTTCCTGGCCCTGACCACGTTGACGATCATCGACGACTGTCTCAAATCGATCGCGCGCGAGACCGGCGCGACGGTTGATCTGACAAAGATCCCGCTAGACGACCGCGGGGCGCTGCAACTGTTTGCCGAAGGCAAGACCGAGGCGATTTTTCAGTTTGAATCAGGCGGGATGAGGGATCTCTGTCGCAGGCTGAAACCTGAAGGGCTTGAAGACTTGTCTGCGCTAAACGCGTTGTTCAGGCCAGGTCCGATTGACAGCGGCTGGGTGGACGACTACATCGAAAGGCGCCACGGGCGGCGGCAAGTTCGTTACGACTTTCCCGAGTTGAAAGAGATCATGGGAAACACTCTCGGGATATGTGTGTACCAGGAGCAGTTGATGGCCGTCTTCCAGAAGCTTGCGGGCTACTCTCTCGGCGAAGCTGATCTGGTGCGCCGAGCCATGGGCAAGAAAAAGCGCGAGGAGCTAGACAAGCACAAAGAAAAGTTTCTGAGACAAGCGAGTGAGCGCGGTCACAACGCCGCAAGGCTTGAGAAGCTGTGGCAGAGCTTCGAGGGATTTGCCGATTACGCTTTCAACCGCGCGCATTCGTTCTCATACGGATATCTTGCGTATCAGACGGCATATTTGAAGGCCTACTACCCGACGCACTTTTGGGCTGCAGTGCTGTCGAACGAATTGAACAACACCGCGAAGGTCGTCAGGTATATCAACGAAGCTCGGTCACAAGGCATCCAGATCCTCCCGCCAGACGTTAACGCAAGCCTCGACAACTTCACCGCCAGCGGGAACTCGATTCGATTCGGCCTTGCCGCGATAAAAGGCATCGGGCAGTCGGCCGTCTCTTCGATAGTCGAGGCACGCAATGCGGGTGGCCCTTTCTCGTCGACCTTCGACTTCACCGAGCGCGTCGACTCGCGAGCGGTCAACAAGCGAGTGCTCGAGGGATTGATCCGCGCGGGCGCGTTTGATTCGGTGAACCCGAGCCGGGCGCGATTGTTCGCGGCGATTGACTCAGCTATTGAGAGCGGTCAACGCGTCCAGCGCTCGCGAGCGAGTGGGCAGTTTGCATTGTTTGGCGGATCTTCGGTGCCGATCGTCGAACCTCCTCTGCCCGAGGCGCCGGAGTGGGCGAATAACCAAGTGCTCAAGGGCGAGAAAGAAACACTCGGATTCTACATTTCGGGGCATCCGCTATCGGGTTACGAAGAGGCGCTTAAGGATTTCGCCGATGCGGATGTCGACCGCTTATCCGGTCTCAACCACGGCACCGTCGTGACCCTCGGCGGCGTAGTAGTGGAGCTCAACCAGCGGACGACGAAGAAGGGTGATCGCTTCGGTCTTTTCCAACTCGAAGATCAGTACGGATCGGTGAAGATAGTCGCGTGGCCTGACGTGTTCAGCAGGGCAAACGGGGTAATGCAAAACGACGCCGCAGTGCTGGTGCGCGGCAGACTAGAGGTAGATGACGGCGGCGCGATGACCGTAATCGCCGAGGAGATTCAGTCGCTCGAGAACATTCGGGAGAGATCCGCGCGCACGGTTGTATTGCATTTCGACGTCGATTCGGTTGATGAAAAGAAACTGGAACGGCTGCACTTGTTGCTCGACAAAAACCGCGGCGATTGCGGAATCATCTTCGAAGTGAAGCTTGGGGACGGCAGCATCGCCCGTGTGCAGCCGAATCGCCTTGTTCGCGTGAAGGTGACGCCCTCGCTCACCAACTCGATAAAAGAGATTATGGCGGACTGCAGCGTCGAACTTGTGGTTCAGCGCGCCAGCAGCGCCGCGCGTTGATCAGCTCTCTGAATCCCTAACAAAGCATTTGGTGGGACTACACCTGAATTACACAGATCGCGCCTGAATATCCGCGTGTCATCGCCCTTTTTTTGCACCTGCTTAGAGGGCTGCGCTACCCTTTGCCTCCTTCCTCGTTTC
>CAZOOE010000442.1:0-5713 GCA_964581275.1 uncultured Clostridia bacterium | reverse complement strand
TTTTTGGTCAACTCTTTACGTGAAGTCTATTTGCTTGTTGAAGCAATCTCCGAATATGTCCGGATACTTCGTTTGAATCCAAACTTCCCTTTCGTGCATTACCATTTTGCGCAGGCTTATGAGCGTAAAGGTGATAATGTTCAGGCCAGGATCAATTACGATCGCTTCCTACAAGTCTGGGCTCTGGCAGATCCGGACATCCCGCAAATCCTTGACGCCAGGCAGCGGTTGTCTGCGCTTCGGTGAGATTCAGCAATCCACGGGATGAATCGGCAAAAACGCAACCTTCTCCGGGAAGTCCTTCAGCGTTCCGACCTGCGTCGGGCGGCATAGGTGCCTTCGTGAATCTGATTGAGGATTCTGATCTCAGCTTCCTCCGCCTGGACTTTGGTTCTTGCCGTCTTGAGTGCGCCGCGGTAGCGCACCCCGTCTATCGTCTTGGTGAAGTGCCATCGGCCTCCACGCTTATGCACTGACATCTCCAATTTCCTTTCCCGAGGCTGCAGCCGCCGGGATGCCGCCTATGTTAGGCGAGACGGACGCGGCGGGTCTAGCGCATATTCACCTTAAGCTCTGCTGTTCGGTCCACTCGAGAATCTCATCGAGCAAGAAGACCGTGCGACAGTCTTCTTCATTACCCTTGACAAGACCGAGGGTGACTATTCGCCGTCGACCATGTATGAAGACTACGCGATCAGCGAAGACCTATTTCACTGGCAATCCCAGAGCACAACCTCTGTGGACAGCCGGACCGGCAAGCGGTACATCAACCATCGAGACCGTGGGAGTCACGTACTCGTTTTGGTTCGTGACAGCAAACGACAGAACGGCCTCGCCTGTCCGTACACGTTTCTCGGGCCAGCCAATTACGTGAGCCATCAAGGCAGCAGACCCATGAGCATCGTCTGGCGACTGCATCATAGACTTCCGGCAAGGCTGCTCAGGCGAGTCCGGAGGCTGGCTGTATAAAGTTGTACCCAAATTTTGCGATCCTACTCTTGGCATATTACAAACTTTGTAATATGATGTTCTAGGGGACCGGGTTATGACTGGGATGCAGTTGGTGTCAGGAAGGAGACAGAAAGGGTGGAGTCAGCAGCAAGCGGCCACTCGACTCGGAGTCTCTCAACCGTATCTTTCCTTGTTGGAAAAGGGCGAAAGGGCTGTGACCGAGGAACTAGCTCATAAGGCGGCGCATGTTTTCGCGTTGTCACCAGTAGCGCTGCCAATGAAAGCATCTCCAGAGACTCTTAGCTCTGCCGACGAAGATCATCTCGTGGCTGATTTAGCTGCTCTAGGGTATCCGGGTTTCTCTCACCTGAAGTCACAACGGCGCCGAAGGCGGTCCCGTAAGAATCCTGCTGAGGTACTTGCTTCAGCGCTACGGTCTAGCGAACTCGACAGTCGGTTGACCGAGGCTTTGCCATGGGTGCTCCTAAGGTTTCCAGAATTGAACTGGCAGTGGCTTATCGGTGCCGCTAAGTTGAATGACTTACAGAATAGACTAGGGTTTCTTACTAACGTGGCGCGACGACTTGCTGAGAGACGCGGTGAGACCGAAACGTTTGCATTACTGGCCCGCGACGAGTCGGCCGTGGAGCGATCTCGGCTAGCGCGCGAGGATACCCTATGTCACGAGTCCTTAACCAAAGCTGAAAGGCGATGGCTTCGAGATCATCGGACTCCCGAAGCCAACCATTGGGGACTGTTGACGGATCTTTCGCCGGACCACCTGAGTTATGCCGACTGAGCTCACCGAGCCGTGGAAGAGCTTCCTTGCCGAAGTAGATTCTCGATTGAAAGAAGCCGTTTACCTTCACTGCCTCGGTGGCTTTGTTTTGACAACTGTATACGGTCTCCCGCGAACAACGGCGGACGTGGATGTTGTAGCCATTGCATCCCTCAGTTCGAGCAGAGACCTGATCACTGTTGCAGGCAAGGGCTCTGAACTCCACATAAGGTATGGAGCGGGATGATGTCAAATACCTTGCGCGTACACTTCCCATTGATCTGACTATTCTTACACAGCGTTATGAAGAAGAGCTGAAGCCAATTCTGGGCAATCCGGAAAGAGAAAGCCTAACGCTGCGGCTATGGATTGAGGCGATCGAAGAGGAGCGCGCGTCATAGCGCTCATAACGAATTGTCATCACGGATTCATCCGATTGGGCTTTCGGCTTAACAATTCCCGCCAGTCGATTTCCGGTAAGGAGAACCTTTGAGCCTTTCCATTCTTCTCTGAGAGTCAGTTTAAGCAAGGTTTCTAGAGAAGCAGTGTGCAGGTATCATTCCTCTAGCATGGCGCGCCTTCCAGCCTGCATCGAGTCTTTGACGAGGTGGAGAACCCATGCGGAGCGACGAGGTTCTGAGAGCTGAACTCGAGAGAGTGAAAGCTGAATGCGAGCGACTTGAAAGGGAGAACGCCGATCTGAGACTTCGGCTCGGCGAAGATCCTGCTGAACTCGGCCCAGTTGGCGGAGCTCGTTCGTCCCTCGATCAAGACAAGCGACAATCGTCAGCTACGGTAACCGCAGGCTCTCGACCTGAACTAAAGATATCGTTGTTCAAGAGCCTGTTTCGTGGACGCGAAGACGTTTATGCGCTCAGGTGGAAAGGAAGGAATGATCGAACAGGCTATTCGCCGGCGGGAATTCGCGAATGGAATCGAACCAACTCAGCGGGACCGGTTAAGAAAAGACCAGTCAAACATAGCAAGTTATTTCCGCTTACCGAAGAAGTGATCAGGGATCATCTTCTAGGAAGACAAACCATAGGTGTTTATCCGTTACTGCAAGATGATAGCTGCTGGTTTGTTGCGGTAGATTTCGACAAGAGGACCTGGGAATCCGATGCTCGCGCGTTTTTGGAGACCTGCGACGGGTTGTCAGTACCAGCCGCACTTGAAAGATCACGTTCGGGAGAGGGAGCGCATGCTTGGATATTTTTTGTGGCCCCAATTCCGGCGGCTCTGGCTAGAAGACTCGCGAGCGCTCTATTAACCAGCACGATGCAGAGCCATTATAGCCTGGGACTAGATTCCTATGACCGGCTGTTTCCAAGTCAGGACACGATGCCCAAAGGCGGTTTCGGGAATCTCATAGCCTTGCCCTTACAGCGCGGCCCTCGCGAGAACGGGAACAGTGTTTTCGTCGACGATCAGCTTCGCCCTTACGAGGATCAATGGGCGTACCTCTCTGCGATCAGACGACTAACTCAGGAGGAGGTTCAATCGCTCGTCCGAGCCACAATTCCAGCTGGCGACATTATTGGTGTACGGCGGACTACCTTGGAGAACGATGAGGCGAATGATCCATGGAACTGGCCGACATCCGGTCGCTCACCCGCGCAAAAAATCGAAGAGCCGTTGCCAACGCGGGTGTCGATCCGACGCGGAAATATGATTTATGTTGAGAAGAAGGAACTACCCGCGTCGTTCATTGATCGACTGATTCGGCTGTCTGCGTTTCAGAATCCTGAATTTTACAGTGCTCAAGCAATGCGCTTATCGACTTTTGGGAAACCTCGCGTTATCTCTTGCGCTGAAGAGTTTTCAAATCACGTAGCTCTGCCTCGCGGCTCGTTCCAAGAACTGCTCGACCTATTACAGACCAATCGCATTGCGGCAGAGGTATCTGATCAACGATTTGTCGGTAACCCGGTCGATGCCCATTTTCACGGCGAGCTTCGCCCGATACAAAAGGAAGCTGCGAAGGCTCTCGCTGCTTTCGATGACGGGATTCTCTGCGCTCCGACTGCGTTCGGTAAGACTGCGGTTGCGGCTCGCCTGATTGAAATGCGAATGGTGAACACTTTGATCCTGGTTCATCGACGCCAACTTATGGATCAATGGCGGGAACGGCTGGCACTGTTCCTAGATCTCAATCTCAAGGACATTGGTCAGATTGGCGGAGGAAAGACTTCGCGAACTGGACGCATCGACTTAGCGGTGATGCAGAGTCTGGTGCGAAAGGAAGAGGTTAAGGACCTGGTAGCGGAATATGGCCAGGTGATTGTGGACGAATGCCATCATGTCTCTGCGTTCACATTCGAGCGAGTGCTGCGAAAAGTGAAAGCAAAGTACGTCGTCGGACTAACTGCGACCCCTGTTCGCAAGGATGGGCATCACCCAATCATCCTGATGAAATGAGGTCCCATCCGCTTCAACGTGAGCAGCAGGAAGCAGGCACCATCTGCGGGGATTCGACACGAGGTCATTCCGAGATTCACGGAGTTCGCCGTGCCGCCCGAATGGACGGACATCGGCATACAGGATACCTACGCAGCTCTGGTTAAGGACGAGGAACGAACTGACCTGATCATGAACGATATCGTAAGCGCCGTCGAAGCCGGGCGGGTTCCACTTGTTCTCACCGAGCGAACTGACCACTTACAACTCTTTGACGAGAAGCTGTCCCGTCGAGTACCCAACGTGTTTGTTATGAAGGGCGGTATGGGCAAGAAGCAGCGTGATGCGCTCGCTTCGCAGATAAAAGCAGTTCCCGAAGACGAGCAACGCGTGATTATCGCAACCGGACGATACATCGGAGAAGGCTTCGACGATGCCAGACTGGATACCCTGTTCTTGGCTATGCCAATCTCTTGGCGAGGCACGCTTCAACAGTATGTTGGCAGGCTGCATCGCTTACATGAAAACAAACACGTTGTCAGAGTATATGACTATGTCGACGCTTGCGTACCGGTGTTGAATCGTATGTACGAAAAGCGATTGAAAGCGTATGCGGTGGTCGGCTATACGGTGGCTCGACCGGCAGGTGGCCAAGATCCTCAGGGCGATCTCCGCTTCGCCGAAATTGAGCAGATTGCCGTTAGAACGGCTATCGCTTTCGAAGAAGCGCGAGGTTGTAAGGTGGAAACTGTTGAGAGCGAAACTCGCGGCTTTGATCTCATTTCTCTCCACGCAGCTTCCGATAGTTTACGAGAACGAATCGAGAGGCGGTTCATCGAGGTGAAGGGACGAGCCGGAAAGGGCGATATTGCGCTCACCGCAAATGAGTACAAAGCAGCTCAAAGCTTGGGTGATGAATATTGGCTGTATGTCGTGTTCAATTGCGCGTCCGAACCTCAGTTAATACCGATTCAGAATCCGGCTAGGCTCGCGTGGGAGGCATTGTCTAAGATTGATTGTTACCGTATCGGCGCCGATGGATTGCTACTCGAGACGAGTTGAACGGGCACTCGCCCAACGAGCAAAAGGTAGGGCTCAAACTCCTGTGACCAATTTGTGACCGGATTACCTATAGAAACAGATCGAAATCGATGTCACTCTCCTCACTAACTCGTCATTCGCCGGCGGCTGCAACTCGTAGCAAATGATGTTGACTGTTAACAGATGACGCTCGCTTCACGAACTCTAAAAGGCGTGTAACCCTGCCTACGAACCAAAAGGTCGCAGACGTTCGAGTCGTGCCGGGGCACTTTAGAAACTTCACCCCCTTTTAAAGTAAATCAACACGTCGTCGCCGAAGCCCAGCTGACTGGTCGTGCCATTCAGAATAAGTCCCGAACCTCTCCATCACCCTGTCGCTAAATTCGCGCGAGATCAAAGCGATCGAGGTTCATCACCTTCGTCCACGCAGCTACGAAGTCACGCACGAACTTCTCCTTCGAGTCCTCTTGTGCGTAAACCTCCGCGAGGGCTCGGAGCTGGGAGTTCGAGCCGAAGACGAGGTCGACGGCGGTGCCGGTCCACTTC
>CAZOOE010000441.1:0-5717 GCA_964581275.1 uncultured Clostridia bacterium | reverse complement strand
CCTATGGATGACTGCGTTGCTCGGCATCGCGGGCTCATTTATTGGCGGTTTCATAGGGAACTTGATCTGGCACCCAAAGGAGGGCTCTTATTTACATCCGGGCGGGTTGCTGCTGTCAATATTGGGCGCCATACTACTATTGTGGTTGTGGCGGATGATTCGTTCTCGAACAGCGTGAAAGCTTCGGTAGTCGAATGAGTGGCCGTCGCTGTTCGTCCGCACGCCCACGAAACGAGTTCGCGGCCCAGAGTGCCGCGGGAATCAGGGAGATCGCACGGAGTGTCTCCCCTCACTGATACCAAGGAAACGGAGGAACAACAACAATGTCTCAGCTGACTGATAAATACGGGGACGCTTATATACTAGCTACCAACCTCGGGGGCACGAACCTCAACGCTCAGGAGGAAAACGGCCACCTGACCATTAGCGGTACCATGCCCACTAAGTACGCCGTAAACCAGGTTTGGGACAAGGTGAAGGAGATTGATCCTGCGCTGAACGCCGGTGATCTCACAATAAACCTCACTGCGGCGCGGGAGGACATTTACGGTGAGTACGAAGTGCAGCCCGGTGACAGTCTCTCTGCGATCGCCAAGGCGGTCAGCAACGGAAAACTAAGTTACCAGCAGATCTTCGAAGCGAACGGCGATCAGCTGGACGACCCAAACAGGATTCAAGTCGGCCAAACGCTTGTAATTCCCAACTTCTGAGGCCTACAGGCAGACGGACAGTGTTAGGAACTGGTAGTTGGAGCTAGTCTGAGCTTTGCAGCTTCAACTGGAAGGGAGCTCCTATGAACGCCTTAACAGAAATGCTGACCCAGCAACTGGCTGGCACGGCAATCTCGCAGATCAGCTCTAGGATTGGCGCCGACCCGGGAACAACCAGCAAGGCTGTTGGGCTGGCAGTCCCGCTGCTCATTTCGGCGCTTGCCCACAACTCCTCAACGCCAGAGGGCGCAGAAGCTCTGAATCAGGCAGTAACCAAGGATCACGACGGCTCCATTCTCGATAACCTGATGGGCTATCTCCGCAACAGCGAATCCGGCAACGGGGCCGGGATTTTGGGCCACGTCCTTGGCGACCAGCGCACTGATGTCGAAAATGGGCTCGCCCAAAGCACTGGACTCGATCCCAGCGCGGCGGGGCAGTTGCTGGAAACCGTTGCACCACTGGTAATGGGAGCGCTGGGCAAAACTCAACAAGAGCAGGGCCTCGACGCAAACGGCCTGTCTGCTTTCCTTGGCGGCCAGCATCAGCAGGCTCAGGCTACCGCGCCGGATGTGATGGGCATGCTAGGCGGTCTTCTCGACTCGAACAAGGACGGTAGCGTCTTAGATGATGTCGGCCGATTAGCCAGCAAGTTTTTCGGAAAGTGATCGGTGGCGAGGCCATTTAGAATAGACAAGTAAAAGCAGCGACTCATTTCACCGATCGCAAATAGTGGACGTGATGCCGGCGGCTTGAAGGGGGAGATATGAGTGTCGCCAAGATTACGGAAATAACTGCGTCTTCGCCTAAGAGCTTCGAAGACGCTGTTCGCGCGGGCATCGAGCGCGCCAGCAAGACGCTTGAGAATGTGACCGGCGCCTGGATACAGGACCACGAGGTTACAATCAATAATGGTAAGATCACTGCATACAAAGTAAGGATGAAGGTCACGTTCATTCTCAAGGACTGACGCTTCATTTGCGAGGCGCGTACACGGCACGATCAATAGACGCTCCGCTTAGCGAAACGAGTTGGTCTCCCGGCTCTGCCAACGCGTGCGCCGAGTTAGTGATCGGAATGCGGGAAGGCAGGCGCGAAACGGAACGTGGGTTCCCGCCACCGGCACGCCTGGCTGCCGGTAGCAACTGGTGCCGCAATCCGCTGCTTGGCGGAATTCTGCTGAGCCGACTCTCGCGATCCCTGGATCGACTTCGCATCTGATTCGATTTTCAGGGGCGCGCCATCTTTTGTTTCACAACGAAAGGAATCAGACCCAATGAAGCGCATACTTGTGATAGCCGTTTTGGCGAGCGTCTTATCGCTCGCTTTCCTTCCCGACTCGGTCCACGCGGCGCGGCGTCGATCCGCCGCTGCAACCAAGACCTATCAGGTGACTGGCCCAGTTCTCGAAGTGACCAACGACATGATAGTGGTCCAGAAAGGGAAAGAACGCTGGGAGATCGCGCGTGACTCGAGTAGCAAAGTCACCGGCGACCTCAAGGTTGGTTCGAACGTTACGATCCAGTACCGGATGACCGCCGTCGCTGTTGACGTGAAGGCCGCCAAAGCCGCGCCAGCTGCCAAAGAGAAAGCCCCGCCCAAGAAACCGTAGCCTGCATTACCAAGTGTTTCCATAGGCCAGGATCTGACACTTGAGGGCTCGACGGGGTTGACAGCCTTGCGTGTGGGCCAAGCATCGAGGTACCGATGAGCTTCGTCAGTACGTTGGCGCTTGCGATGGGATCATCATGGGTCTCGGGTGTCAATCTGTATGCAGCAGTGACAACGCTCGGACTGCTCGGACGATTCGGTCAGCTCAAGCTTCCGGGCGAACTGAGCGTCGTTACCAGTTGGTGGGTGATAGGTGTTGCGCTCGGCCTCTATGTGATCGAATTCGTCGCCGACAAGGTCCCGTTGGTAGACAGCGTTTGGGACGCAGTTCACAATTTCGTTCGCGTCCCGGCCGGGGCCAGCCTGGCTGCTGCGGGATTCGGCGATTTCGACAAGATCACCCAGGCCATCGCGTTCCTGCTTGGCGGCAGCATCGCGCTCAGCGCCCACGGCACGAAAGCAACGGCCCGTGCGGCTATCAACACCAGCCCTGAGCCAGTTTCGAACATCCTCGCGAGCCTGGGCGAGGACGTGGTCGGAGTCGGCGCGCTCGTCCTGGCAGTTTCATATCCGGTTGTCGCTATCGTCCTGGTAAGCATCGCCGTTGTCGTCTCGTTTTTTCTCATTCGCCGGATCATTCGCTACTTGACCAGCGTGATTAGGCGAATCCGCCACACGCCCGGTTGACTGAAGAATAATACCCTCTCTGGTGCTCAGGTTGTTACGACGCTTCCGGCGCGTGACACGACGCCCAATTCCCTATCTTGGATACCGAGGCAAACCGAAAGAGTGGAAGTTGCATCTTTCTACCTGCAAGGCGAGCATGAGAACCGACCGACCAGAAGACCTCCCTGCGTTTCTGAGCAACTCTAGTGAAGACACACCTGTCCCAACCTGGAAACAAGTGACCCGAGGCGGCGGCGCCCAACCCGAATTCGCAGGCCACGTCGCGCGTATTGTCTCGGGTGCAGAAGATGAGAGAGTTGCAATAGAGATCTGGGACAGCTGGTCAGACGACTGTCGACGATCCACTGCGCTACTGATTGATAAGATTTACTACGAGGGATGGCTTGATTCCGTCGGTCCAACAAAGGGCTGGCCATGGGATGGGGGTTTCTTCTTCTGGCCGAGATGGGGCGACGACAAGCTTGCTGAGGTCCTCGATGCAAAATGCGGCCGCGGCGGCGTCTATACGCAGTGCAAATACCGAGCTGGTTTGGCGGCCTATCTGGCGCGTTGGTATCACAAGGGTTGGAAATGGAGCTGGATTGAGAATGACTCGCCTGTGGCGGCACTACATGTTGGCGTCTTCAAAGACGGTTCAGCAGAGGTGCACCTGGACGTCTTCAACCCTCTCTACGTAAATGGAGCTCCCCGCGCCGACATAACAAGATTTCCTCTCATCGGGTCCTATAACCACAGACTCTTTCGACTCCACCGTCGTTGGGAGCAGTCGAGGGGCGCACCAAACCTGCGTACATCGGCAAACTTTTACCGTCTTATGCAGGGACGCGTGCCGCTTTCGTTTTGAGCAGTTTGGCTCAATCCGTTTGCCTGAACCCTTCTAGCGTATGAGGCCATTGAGGCAAAGCGACTCGATCTTATTGACGACAAATCTGACGCGAAGCGACTACACCATCGCTTGTCTCTGATGCTTAGGTTCGAGGCCAAACTGAATCGTGCAGGAGCGAGCCCTCTTCCCTTTCCGTCTTGGTTCTGGCGGCGGAGGTGACCGGAATTGGATAATCGTTTGTGTAGCACGCCGTGCAGTGGCGGTTGCCGTTAGGATCTCCACACGAGCGCAGCAACCCTTCCAGACTCAAGTAACCGAGGCTGTCGGCATCGATGTGCCGCGCGATGTCTTCTACGTTGAGGTTCGCCGCAATAAGTTCTTCACGAGTCGGCGTGTCAACTCCATAAAAGCATGGCGCGATCGTCGGCGGACAGCTAATACGCACGTGGACCTCTCTCGCGCCTGCTTGCCGGACCATCTGCACGATCTTCTTGGAGGTGGTTCCGCGAACAATCGAATCGTCGATCAAGACGACGCTCAATCCTTCGATCAAATCCCGAACCGGGTTGAGCTTGACCTTCACGCCGAAATGACGGATCGATTGCTTGGGTTCGATAAACGTCCGGCCAACATAGTGATTTCGTACTAACCCGAAGCGAAACTTCAACCCTGACTCCGAGGCGTACCCGATCGCCGCTGCCACGCCGGAGTCCGGCACCGGTACAACGATGTCCGCATCGGCGGGATGCTCGCGAGCGAGTTGCTGGCCCATCTTGTGACGGCTCTTGTTCACCGAACGGCCGAACACGATCGAGTCGGGCCGCGAGAAATAGACGTGTTCGAAGATGCAATTACAGGGCTTGACCTTTGGAAGCGAAAAGGACGAGTGAAGCCCGTCACGGTCGATCACCAAAATCTCCCCGGGCTGAACGTCTCGCAGATAAGTCGCATCAATCAGGTCAAACGCACAGGTCTCAGACGCTATGACGTATGAGTCGCCAAGTTGGCCAAGACACAGCGGCCGAAACCCCCGTGGGTCGCGCACGGCGATCAGGTTCTCTTTGTTCAGGAACACCATAGAATACGCACCTTCAATCTCGCTGAAGGTATCGACGATGGCTCCAATCAAGTCAATGGCCCGCGAACGAGCGATCTTGTGGAGGACGACTTCAGTGTCCGAAGTTGAGGAGAATATTGCCCCGCTGAGTTCAAGCTCTTCGCGGACCTGGTTTGCGTAAGGCAAATTGCCGTTATGGCAAAGTGCGAGTTGTCCGCGATAACCGTCAACCAGGAACGGCTGAGCCTCGCGGAGTGAAATACTACCGGCGGTCGAGTAGCGTACGTGACCTATGCAGGATCGGCCCGGCAGGTGTGACAACTCTTCCTGCCGGAATATCTCGCTGACGTAACCCATGCCGCGATAGGCATGCAGACGCTCGCCGTCCGAAGAAACCATTCCGGCCGATTCCTGACCGCGATGCTGCAACGCATACAGACCCAGATAGGTCAACCGTGCAGCATCCTCATGGTTGAAGATACCAAATACGCCACACTCGTCTTCGAATTTATCCAGCATCTTGTGGTTTGCCCGCGAACGAGAATTCTAGCCTCATTGATTCCGACTGGCAAACTTTATCCGGCGGTTGGGCTGACCGGGTTGGCTTTTACGGTTCGGCGAGCTGAACTACATCAGCCCGCTGACGAGCTGACGCAAGCCAGCGGTTGATCTCCGCATCAACCTTTTCTTGCTTGAGGTTGGCGAAGATCCCGTCGTGGATTTTCGGTTCCTCAAGTGGCGGTGGGACCTGACCACCCGCCCGCACTTTTGGAACCAGGATCTCGTCGTAATAGCGTTTTATTTCCTGCTGGGTCACTAAAACGAA
>CAZOOE010000440.1:0-5723 GCA_964581275.1 uncultured Clostridia bacterium | reverse complement strand
TTCACCGCATTGTTGGCAAACGATTTCGGCCAGACGGCCTATCAGGACGTGATCTACAGCGATCAGCTCAATCACGCCAGCATCATTGACGGTGTCCGTCTGTGTCGCGCGGTGGCGAAGCAAACCGTCTCGCGGCTATACCGCAACGGCGACGTCAACCACCTGCGCGAGATGCTCGCGGAAGACCGCGATAAGAACTATCGCGTCAAAATCATCGCCACTGACGGCGTGTTCTCGATGGAAGGATTGCTCGCGCCGCTGGCCGAGCTTCGCAGTCTGGCGACCGAACACAATGCGCTGCTTTTTGTCGACGAATCGCATGCAACCGGCGCCTTAGGTAAGACTGGTCGAGGCACAATCGAAGAGCTCGGGGTGCTCGGACAGGTGGACGTGGTCACCGGGACATTCGGGAAGGCTCTCGGCGGCGCATCGGGCGGCTTTATCGCGGGTCGCGCCCCGCTGATCGAGTTCCTGCGCCAGAAGTCACGGCCGTACACATTCTCGAACACTATGCCTCCCTCGGTGGTCGTAGCTTCAATCGAAGCGATATCGATCATCGAGGAAGATCCGTCCATCGTGAACCAGCTTCGCCAGAACACCGCCTATTTCCGTCGTCGAATCGTCGAGCTTGGATTCAAGATCATTGAAGGACGCCATCCGATAGTTCCGGTGATGCTCGGCGAAGCAGCAATCGCTCAGGACATGAGCCAGGAGTTGTTGAAAGAAGGCGTCTACATAAAAGGGCTTTGGTATCCCGTGGTGCCGAAAGGCGAAGCACGTCTCCGCGCGCAGATCTCGGGGGCTCACACGCGTGAGGATCTCGATCGAGCGCTTGATGCGTTTGATCGAGTGGGCCAGCGACTTGGGGTAATCTCCTAGCAGACTTGCGAAGTATCGCATCGCTGGCGCTACTTCGACATACGCTCAACCGACTCCGCGGATCTTTGGGTCTCTGCGCGAAAATCTGCTCATCAGCGCCGCGATTTGGGTTCGCGCAAAAACGGAAAGATCCGCAGAGACGCTAAGCTTTCGTCAGGCGATTCAAAAACTTGAAGAACGAGTACGGAAGACCGTAAACGGGCTCGGACGATTGATCTACTCATCTCGGCCGCGTCTCTCTGGAAACTTCATCCCTTTTCTTGTCGTTAATCAAAGTCTATCCGTTCTAGATATGACCAAACCGACGTCGAAGTCGGATCCGAAGTGTGCCTCTAAACAGTTCCTCCAAAGGAGAAAAGGATGAAAGCCAGTAACTACTTGCGCGGCATCTTTGCCGTGATGGTCCTGATCATGCTCGTTGCTTCCAGCGCGTTCGCTCTTAAGCCGACAAATAGCAAGCGGAAGATCGAGTTCACCACTGACTCCAAAGAAGCAAAAGACTATGTTGCACAGATCGTCAACCGGATCGAGACATTTCAATTCGGGCCTGATCTGAATGCTCTTGCGAAGAAGTCTATCGAGGCCGATCCCAAATTTGCATTTGGCTACTATCTTGTCGGCACGACCGCACCGACGCCCGAAGAGGTAAAGCAATACAGCGACAAGGCCGCTGAACTTGCAAAGAGCGCCTCGGATGGTGAGCGTCGTTATATCGAGGCCGTGCTGCTCACTCGCGCCAATAAGCCAACTGAAGCGCTCCCGCTTTTTCTTGACCTTGCCAAACAGTACCCCGATGACCGGATGGTTCAGATGTTGCTAGGTCAGGTGTACACCAACCTGGGTAAACTCGACGAAGCGAAAGCCTCATTTGAGAGAGCGATCAAGCTCGACGGCAGCACCCCGCGCGTCTTCACGTTCCTGGGAAATGCCGAACTGTTAAAGGGAGACTACGTAAAGGCCCGCGAGCACTTCCACGCATCGCTTGGGAAGCAGATAAAGGGGAGCGCGCCGTTCGGTCCTAACTACGGCCTTGCGTTCTCATACATCTACCAGGGCGACATCAAGTCCGCGGTGAAGACGCTCGAAGCCTACGCCGCCGACTACCAGACCTCGACTCAGCAGCAGGCCTTCCCTTCGGTGTTCATCTGGAATTCAATTGCGCGGTTGCACCTGGAGTACGGCAAGCCTGAGGACGCGATGAAGGCTTATGAGAAAGGGTACGAGACGATACCGGGCAGCAACCTCGACGCGATGCAGAAGCAGATTTGGCTGGGCCGGCTTCACCACGGCAAGGCTCGAACGCTCGCACGGATGGGCAAGCGGGATGAAGCCTGGAGGGAAGCAGATCTGATAAAGAAGATGATTGAAGACGGCGGGAAGGACGGGGAGCAATTCTGGCCGGCGTACCACTACCTCGCCGGTTACTTGAAGCTCGAGGCGGGCGACTACGCCAAGGCCGTCGAAGAGCTAAAGCAGACCGATCTGACGGACCCGTTCCACAAACTGCTGCTGGCGCGCGCTTCGGAGAAGAACGGAGACAGCGCAGGCGCTCAGAAGCTGTACAAGGAGATCACCGAGTTCAACCAGCTCACGCTTGAGAGGGCGCTCGCTTATCCGGAAGCGAAGAAGAAGCTCAAAGCATAACACGGACCTGGAGGGGCGGTCCTCAGTGGCCGCCCCCTGGGAAGGCATGCATCCCTGCCTGCACGTTCTCCGCGCAACACCGGGCAGGCAGGATGCCTGCGTTCTCCGGGCAACATTTGAAAACGCCAACCTCCCCGCGTAGACTATCGATACTCCGTGAAGAGACTTCTGAGCACAGCGTCATTGATGATCATCATAACGGTTGCACTTCCGTCGGCCATCGGAGGGCAGTCGTTCAAGGTTCCCTTCTCTCGGTTTTCACTCGAGAATGGTCTGCGCGTGGTGCTCTCCGAAGATCACTCGGCGCCGGTTGTGGCAGTCTCGGTCTACTACGACGTTGGCTCACGCAACGAGGTGAAGGGGCGCACGGGGTTCGCTCATCTTTTCGAGCACATGATGTTTCAAGGCTCCGAGAATGTCCGAAAGGCCGGTCACTTCAAATACATCGAAAGCAACGGCGGCGTATTGAACGCCGGTACGCATTCTGACTTCACTAACTATTATCAATTTCTGCCGTCCAACCAACTTGCGCTTGCGTTGTGGCTCGAGAGCGATCGCATGCGTTCGTTGAAAATCACCGTCGCAAACCTCAAGAATCAGAAAGACGCAGTCAAAGAAGAGAAGCGCCTGAGCTATGACAACCAGGCTTACTGGCCCGCGCTGTTGAAAATGGACGAGATGGTGTTTGGCAACTGGGCCAACGCGCACTCGACGATTGGCTCGATGAGAGACCTCGGCGCCGCGACTGTCGCCGACGTCCGCAGGTTCTTTGCAACCTATTATGCTCCAAACAATGCCGTGCTTGTGATCGCCGGCGATATCGACTCACGCGAGGCCGAGAGCCTTGTACGCAAATACTTCGGCTCGATCCGGCGACACAAACCGCCGCCTAGAGTAGACGTCTCGGAAAGGTTCGAAGTGGCCTCTCTCAGGGCCTCGATGGATGACGCGCATGCTCAAATGCCGGCCCTGTCGCTGGCCTGGAAAATACCGGCCCGCCGTTCGCCGGACTTCTACCCGATCGCATTGCTCAAGTCGATCCTGTGCGACGGACAAAGCGGGCGTCTGTATCAGAAGCTGGTCAAGGAACGGGCGGTCTGTCTCGAAGTGCAGGGATCCCTTGAAGCGCGCCGCGGGCCAGGGCAAGTAGCGGTGTTTACAATTCACAAACCTGACGTGAACAGCGAAGACGTGCGGGCAATTGTCGAGGCCGAGATCGAGCAAATCAAGGCTGAAGGCGTGACCAACGACGAACTGATCAAAGTTAAGAACCAGTACAGGCTGGATCGATTCCAGAGCGGATCGGAGGGCGAGTACACAAGCCTCCAGACAGCGCTTGGCCGAGCGCTCGCCCTCGCCGAGTTCACGATGTTTGATGGGGATCCATCTTTGCTCAATGCCGAGATCGGACGTTATCTTGCGGTCACCGCCGAGCAGGTACGCGATGTGGCACGGAAGTATCTTGTACCTGCAAACAACGCAGCGCTCAACATCCGAGCAGTGAGCGGCCCAGCTCCGCCGGCCGCGCGGCAAGGCAAGTTGCCGTGATCAATCAACTCCGAATCGACCGATGCGAAAACTTCAGATGAACGGCGCCAAGGCACCTATCGCCGCCCACCTCACCCTAGTCGCGTTATTACAGTTCTCGAGCGCTTCAAGCGCCGCGTGGCTGCCCCAGGGAACGCGCCATTCAAAGCAAGCCGAGGCCTGGCGCAAACAGCCTCCAAGGGCCGGCACTCCTCGTCCTTTTGCCCTGCCTGCAGCCCGTGAGACCAGGCTCGAGAACGGCTTGACTGTTCTCCTGATCGAAGACCATCGATCACCGATCGTCACGATCCTCGTCGGCATTCCGCTGCCGACACAGCCCTCCACGGACGTCGGCCGCTTGACACATTCGATGGCGCTTGCGGAGGCGACTGGCGAGTTGATTACCGAAGGCGCGGGTTCCAGAAGCAGCGAACAGGTGGCCCGGGAAGTGGAAACCTTTGGCGGACGGCTGTCTTCATCGGCGAACGACGACTATGCGGAAGTGACATTGTCAGTGGTAGCCGAGAATGCCGCGCGAATGATGGATCTGATGGGGGACGTCCTGCTTCGTCCGACTTTCCCCGAAAACGAAGTGGCGCTGTACAAGCGCAATCGAATTCAGACCCTTGTCGTTCAGCGGCAGGACCCGGCTTTCCTGACCGGCGAGCAGTTTGATCGAATCATCTTCGGCTCACATCCATATGCCATCTCCGCTCCCACGCCTGCCTCGGTTGACGCGCTCGATCGCGAGAAGATCATACAGTTCTACAATTCCAACTTCGGACCGAGCGGCTCGGTCGCGATTATCGCTGGTGACTTCGACAGTGGGAGAATGGAGACGAAGGTGCGCGAGGTGTTTGGCAGGTGGAAGGATCCGCAAAAGAGATCAACAGACGCGCAAGCTGGTTTAGAGTTACCCAAGGCCGGCGAGAAGAAAGTCTATCTGGTCGACAGGCCCAGCTCCGAACAAGCTGACTTTCGAATCGGCGGTCTGGCGGTGAAGCGTTCAGATCCGGACTATTTCCCTCTTCTGGTTGCGAACGCGATCTTGGGTGCGGGCACCAGCTCTCGCCTCTTCCTGAACATCCGTGAGCAGAAGGGCTTCGCCTACGATGTGTATAGCTCGGTTAGCGCGCTTCGACTTGCGGGAAGTTTTTTCGGTGGCGCCGAGACTCGCACGGAGGTGGCCGCACAAGCCATTAAAGCGATGCTCGCTGAGTTCGATCGCCTCCGCGACGTGAAGGTCGAGCCGTCTGAACTGCAAAGCGCGAAGAACTACTTGAACGGACTGTTCTCGCTTGCGCTTTCCACACAGGGGGGCGTTGCCGAGCGGATGGCTCAGACTAAAATGCTCGACCTCGGGCGCGGCTATCTCGAATCTTACCGCTCGCGCATCGAAGCAGTGACCCAGGAGCAGGTCCAGCAAGCAGCCCGAAAATACGTCCTGACCGATCGTCCTACAATAGTCGTTGTTGGCGACGCATCGAAGCTGACAAAGGATCTCAAAGCAATCGGGCCAGTGCAGGTGCTCGACTTGGAAGGAAGACCGGCGAAACAATCGGCACCGTGAAAGGCGCCTGCTTTTTGTCGGCCTGACGTCGTAACTCCTGATGCCCTGAGACCGCGGCAAGATCCTCTGCGGCGCATTGTATTAGCACCCGACTACAGACTCC
>CAZOOE010000439.1:0-5734 GCA_964581275.1 uncultured Clostridia bacterium | reverse complement strand
GATTCCCTTCGTTGTATGAATCGAAGGTGACTTTGTGTTCTTCGCCACCACCCGAAGGGATCAGATAGACATCAGAAGTGCGGACATAGTCGGGTTTCGAGAACGCGATCCACTTTCCGTCCGGCGACCAGACTGGAGCTCCGATGTTTCCGTATTTCGAGGAAGAGAGTTCGCTGGTCTGTTTTGTGTCCACCGAATACTTGCGCAGCTTGCTGTCAGAGGCTGTGAATGCGATCTCCTTGGAGTTGGGCGACCACGCGAATGAAAACTTCAACGTGTCGAGATCAGTGATCTTCTGCGGCTCGCTCATTCCGTCCGCCGCAACGATGTAAATTTCTTCACGCCCGCTGCGATCGCTGATGAAGGCTATCACCTTCCCATCCGGCGAATAGAGCGGTTCCTTGTCGCGCGCCGGACTGTCGGTGATTTGATGAAGGTCGCCTTCCTCGGTCGGCGCGGTGAATATCTCCCCGTGAATTGAGAAGACTATGCGGCGGCCCGATGGAGCGATGTCGTAGTCGTCGGCCTGTGAATTGAAGTCTCGGACTTCAGCAAGGTTCTCTTGAGTCTCCGCAGCGATGTCAAGCTTGACCGGCGTGGTCTTTCGGGTTGTGACGTCCAGCTTCCATACACCGAAGTCGTGCTCGAAGACGATCACCTTGCCGTCGGCGCTGATGGCGGGAAAGCGCACGTCGCCGGCCTTGAATGAAGTCACTCGGTCGGCCTTTCCGCCGGCTTCCGGGACCCGCCAGATGTTAGTCAGCCCGTTGCCTTCGCGATCGCTCACGAAGTAGATGAACCCGTCGGTGCTCCACATCGGCCATGAGTCAATGCCGTCGAAATCCGCGGTGAGATCGGTGAATTTCTTCGATGCGATGTCCATCACTGTCACGTCGGTATTCATCGCGCCTCGATAGTACTTGCGCCAGTAGACCTGGCCCTTTCGATTAATCGCCAGCTTCTTGCCGTCAGGCGAGTAACAGGCGTTCACTCCCATATCCGCTCCGGCGTTATGCTCCATTCCGCCGTCGATCGAAACGGTGTACAGCTTGCCCATGAAGTCGTCTCCCCGGTTCGAAGCAAACAGGACCGCGCGGGAGTCGGGTGTCCACCCCAACACGGTGTCGTCTGCGGAGTGAAACGTGAGCTGCTTGGGCGTGCCGCCTTCGCTCGGGACAATAAATACATCGAAGTTCCCGTTACGATCAGAAGAAAAGGCGATCCACTTCCCATCGGGCGAGAATCGCGGATAAGCATCGCGCGCCTTGTTCGCGGTGATGCGTTTGATGTTCTTGCCGTCTTCATCGGCGGTCCATATGTCGGCTAGATAGGTGAACGCGATCCGGCCGTGATTATAATGCGGGTAGCGAACGAGCTTCGCTTCACGGCCGGCTGCGGTCAGCGGCGCGCACAGCGCAAGCATGAAGGCGAGAGCGTAGAGTCTTTTCATTGGGCCTCCTTTTCGACGAGGCGGCGCGGTGGTTGAGCGGTTTCTGAGTTCAGCCTTCAGATTGTGGAAACCAACACCCTAAAAGCTCAAACTCTGAGTGACAGGTGACCTCGACGCGCTGCCGGCATATTCCAGAATTGATAAGGTTGGCAAATGGCAAGGACGGTTTTGAGCGGGCCCGGGTTACACGAAAGCTGGCAGTTCCGGGAGACGGCGTAGTCTGCAGCTGCTTGATCCTGTGCACGTACTATGTCACTATCAGATCACGATCCTGGGTCAGCTCATATGACGAGCGGAAAACTAGCTGAGCGAGAAATAAATGGACAGCGACGACCTTACTCACGATCTAACAAATGGCGACCCAGAAGGCAAAACTACTCAACCGACGATTACGGCGGTGTTCAGACTTCTTAGTGACTTACACACCCAGCTGAACCAACGATTTGACAAGGTAGAAGCCCGACTCGATGGACTCGGAACCCGATTCGATGGACTCGAAGCCCGACTCGATGGACTCGAAGGCCGACTCGATGGACTCGAAACCCGACTTGTTGGACTCGAAGCCCGACTCGATGGACTCGAAACCCGACTTGTTGGACTCGAAGCCCGACTTGTTGGACTCGAAGCCCGCCTCGGTGAAGTCGAGAAGCAACTCAACGGGCGACTTGATGAGCTGACGGGCCAGATGAAGAGTGGATTCCTCCAACTGGCGGACAAGATAGAACGCAGCCGGTTGCACTCCGAGGTGGATTACCACGATCTGCTCAGGCGGATTCGGGAATTGGAGTCCAGGGCTTCATGAAACCGGGCCGGCACCCCTCAGAAACCAGACTTGATGTCCGATCAGCTTTAGAGTTTTTCTTTCGTAAGTGTCCTGATTCATTAGACGATCACCTTCAATTTCAACTAAGGGACCGAAAGCCTTGCCAACAATTCAAACAAGAAGATTGAAGATGTATTACGAAGTTACGGGCCCCAAAGACACGATGGTTGATCCGTGTAATTCTCGTATGATTGCATAGATTTCTTTCGAGAGGATCCACGATGAAACTGCGAGTTATGTTAGTTCTGACGGCTGGGCTGTTGATTGGACAATCAGCCTTTGGGCAAAAGCATGAAGCGGCGTTCACTGGCGGCGGATTGAAGATTGGCGAGCGTGGATTCGACTTGCCGCAACCGGGGTTTCTGCGTTTTGGCACGGGCTTTACTTATGAACTCAGCTATGCCCAGCGACTCCTGGATGCCCGGCTGGCCGCGCTGTATTTTGAAATTCCGCTTGCCGGGACACCGCGGACAAAGGTCAAAACCACAAATGCGCTTTCTCCGAATAGCTATTCATCCATCTTCTTTACACCCGGAATAAAACTTAAGCTGCTGCCCGGCGGTAAGTATTCGCCGTTTGCGACTGTTGGAGTCGGGCTGTCGCACTTTCGCGAAAGCGACTCGACGGTTTCGAATCAACCAACCCCTAACCGAAGCACTGAAACCGATGGTGTCTTTGCTTTCGGCTTTGGCTTGGACGTCAAAGTTGTTTCCCGCCTCAGCATCAGAGGAGAAGTCCGCGACTTCTACACTGATCTTCCGCCGCTGAATGTTCGAGCGCTTAGCGATCGACAACACAACGCGCTCATTTCGGCGGGCATTGTGATACGATTCTGACGCGTTGTGCTCAAAGGGCAGAGGGCTCAGACGAGCATTCAATTGTTCGGTAGCAGCATGCATCTTTGCGCGGATGTGCAAAGTCCAGGTTGAAGACTGCTTAGGAGGATTAGTTATGAATCTCTCGAGGCGTGTTTTGGTGCTGAGCATTCCCGTTCTGCTTTTGCTTTTTTCTGTGACAACTCCAGCACAGTGGGACAGGAAACCGCCCGCGGAGTGGTCCGAAAAGGAGGCAACGAAGATCCTGAACGATTCACCGTGGGGACGTACGCAGACATTCGACTTTCCGTTGGAAGCCTACAAAGGCCCCATCACTGGCAGACAGGGCACGGGAAATCAGACGAGCGCTCGTCCTCCTGATGCGGCACATCTGTTCTTCCGAGTACGTTTTCTCTCGGCCAAGCCCATACGCCAGGCTCTCGGGCGAATCATCGAGTTGAAGCAGAAGGTAGCAATGAATTCCGAGCTAGCTGACCGGTTGCAAAGATTTGCCTCCGGCGAGTCCGAGAACATTGTCGTCGCCGTAACGTCTGACACAGAAGAGACGGGTGCTAACGCACAGCAGGCGGCGGCGCTGTTGCGCCGAGACAACGCAGAGTTGAAAAACACCGCGTTTCTCGAGATCAAAGGCGGAAAGCGGATCTTTCTCCAGGAATTCCAACCGACCAAACCAGACGGATTCGGAGCCCGATTCATCTTCCAGCGCTTCGTAGACGGCAAGCCGTTCATCACGCCCGAGAGTGAAGAGATCCATTTCGTCGCGCCGCTATCAGATACTTACAGGATCGACCGCCGCTTTAAGATCAAGGACATGATGTACGAAGGTAAGCTCGAGTATTGAGCTGCGGCGATCGCCCAACGGTACCATATCGTTCAATTTCAACCTGTGACGGAGGCCAGCACCGTTACGCCTCTCTGAACTGACGCGGCTTCTTAGCCGGATCTACCCCACTCGCTTTGCCTGGTCGCCCCAGTACTTATCGCGCAAGAGGTTTTTCTGAATCTTGCCGGTCGCGGTTCGCGGCAGCGCCCCGATAAACTGAATCCGGCGAGGGCATTTGAAGTGAGCGAGGTGCGCGCGACAGAACTCGATCAACTCCTCTTCGCTCGCCTTGGCGCCAGACTTCAGGACGACGAGCGCACACACCGTCTCGCCCCATCGCTCGTCGGGCGCCGCGATCACTGCGGCTTCGAGTACGGCGGGATGTTTGTAGAGAAACCCTTCCACTTCTATCGATGAGATGTTCTCGCCCCCCGAGATGATCAGGTCCTTCTTCCGATCGACGACTTCGATGAACCCCTCGCCATCGAGTAATGCCATATCACCGGTGTGAAACCATCCATCGACTATCACCGCATCGGTCGCCTCGGGTTGTCTCCAGTAACCTTTCATCACTACGTTGGCGCGAGTGATCACCTCGCCCACTACGCCGCTGTCTGCTTTCACGTTGCGGCCTTCGTCGTCGATCACTCGTATGTCTACGCCGATCATCGGGTAGCCGGTCTTTGCTTGCACGCGCAGCTTGTCTTCGGCGGGCCAGTGGTCCATTTGCGGCTTGACTTTTGAGACAGTCAGGAACGGCGCGGTTTCGGTGAGTCCATAGATCTGAATCACTCGCCAGCCGAACTTGTCCTGAGCGTCCTGAATCGTTGCGAGCGGCGGAGCTGAGCCAGCCGTTCCAACCCGCGCGTCGCGCGGCAAAGTCTTGAGCGCTTCGGCATCCATCGGATGATTCAGGGCCATGTTGATCATTGTGGGCGGCATGCACGCAAACGTCACGCGCTCACGCGAGACAAGATCGAAGAACGCCGCGGGCTCGAACTTTTTGATGATCACGTGAGATCCGCCCATCCCAGTCACCGCATACCCGACTCCCCAGCCGTTGCAGTGAAACTGCGCAAGGGTGTGCAGGTAGACATCACGTTCGTGAATGCCGAACTCGCAGATCGAATTAATCGCGTTGATGTAGAGGTTGCGATGTGTGAGCATCACGCCCTTGGGACGGCCCGTGGTGCCCGATGTGTACAGGAGCGCGGAGGTCTCATTTTCATCGATCTCGACCGGCGGCGGTTCATCGCTCGCCGCCGCGGCGATGAGCGACTCATAATCGAGCCAGTCTTCTTCGCTGACCCTCGAAGCATCGCTCGCCAGGATGAAGTGTTCAACCGACCCGAGCTTGCCGCGGATGGCATCGATCAAGTGGGTGAGCCCCTCTTCGACGATCAGCACTTTCGCGCCGCCGTGGTTGAGTATGTAGTCGAAATCATCAGGCACCAGTCGAAAGTTCAGCGGCATCAGGATCGAGCCAAGCAGCGGTGTCCCGAAAAAGGCTTCAAGCATGCGATGGCAATTCTGTGAGAGCATAGCCACGCGGTCATCCTTCTTAATGCCAAGACTGCGCATCGCATTTGCCCACTGATTCACTCTCCGGCCAAACTGGCCATAAGTGAGCCGAGTATCACCGCAGACGACGGCTTCTTTGCTCGAGTGCGCGACAAGCGCCCGCTTGAGAAAGTCGTATTCATTGAGAGGAACGATCACGGCAAACCTCCAACGAGTGTCGAGGCACGAGGGCGACGGTTCATATCTCCTCACTCGTGCTTCGTGAATGAATCATTAAGCGA
>CAZOOE010000438.1:0-5745 GCA_964581275.1 uncultured Clostridia bacterium | reverse complement strand
TTCACCATAATTTCGAATTTCCGTACCAAGTTGCCGGCGACAGCCTGAGAATTGACGGAAGCCCCATCAACTGCGATAATGACCGTCTTTGAGCTGTTAAATCCGATTGATCCTGAAAGGCGTGGGCCAATGATTGAAAGAACGAGGGGTCTTTCTTGTGCGGCGGGAGTGGCAGGAGTGAGGCGAGGGACGATTTGGACGGTTTTGCTGGCCGCTATGCTACTCACCTTCGGTTGCGCGAGCGATTCACAGCAAACCACCAGCACAGCAAAGTATCCCAGCGGAATTAGCGAGGATATAGGGCAGCAACTCAAGTACGATGCCCGAGTTGAGAGCTTCGATGCCGACGGCGAAGACCTTGTGGTCAACGTCAACGACACGTGGGTGCATTCTCCGCCTGGCATGCGCGAGCGCGCGCTTGGACAGTGGTACAGCCTTTGGCAGCCCTCGCACAGCAAGGCAAGCAAGATCGTCGTGAAGCACGACGGAAATGAAGTCGAGAGCTGGACGGCAGACCAAGGCTATCAACCGGCCAGCAACGAAAAGAAGAGCTAAGGCCGAGGGTAACCAATAATCCAATGTCAGCTTCGACCTTGGAATCCGACGCGGAGGGTTAGGTCGGGAGACTCAACCCGATTTTGCTTCACACTGAATGGCCGACTATTCCGCCGCCAGAAGTAACGGCGACCAGGTCAAGGTAACAGCGGCACGTCAACACTGGTAGTGCAATTGAAACTAGTCTGCACCCGACTGCCTCATCCGCGGCGTATTCAGTAGCAGCACGTGACAACTATCTAGGCTTGTTATTAGCGGGAGGTCCGAGCTCATGGCGTCCGCCATTATGAGCGCGATGCTCTTGGTCGCGTCGTTGCCTTTCTTGCACTCTCCCGCGTCCGTCGTTAGCCGCGGAAATGCAACGCTCACACGAGTCTTCAATGATCCCACGCGAACCATTATCATCCAGAACCTCGCGGGGCCCACTGACGTGCGGACCTGGCCCGCGACGATGGTCAGCGTGACTGCTACGCGAGCAGACGACGTCATGGACTCGCGGCTTGAGTCCGAAGTACTCTTCGAACAGCCGGCTCGAGAAACTTTGAAAATCGTCTCGAACCCTCGCAGCCTTTTCCGTCCGATAGCGCTCACCGTTTTCGTTCCGACTTCCGCTCTGCTCTCCGTGAGGGGCGGTACGCAGCGCATAAGCATTAAAGGCCTGACAGCGAGCCTTACCGTAGAAACCGACTCGGGCAGCGTTGCTATCTACCTTCCGGAGAAAACAAACACCGATCTGTCGCTTCGTACGATCAGGGGAGTTGTTGAGTCTCGTCTGCCGGTCGCAGTCTTCGGCCAGATCAACGCGCATCTACTCGACGGAAAGCTTGGGACAGGCGGATCGCCGGTGATTGTCCGAAGTCAGCGCGGCAACATCACCCTCTTTAGTGACGCGGGTTCGCAAGGCGTGGCGACCGAGGGCAATCCCGACAGCCCCGGTAAATTGGAGCTCAGCGGCAATCGTACAAATGTAATTGGTCTTACATCGAGGCCCGCCGCTGCAACCTTGCCGGCAGGCGACGCCGGTATCGGATCAGTTGAAGACCCAATCAAGCTTGAGGCGCGGTTAGTCAACCTGAACGTAAAGGTCGCCGATGAGAGCGGCAAGACGCTACCGGCATTAAGAAAAGAGGACTTCATTGTGCTCGAAGACGATGTACCGCAAGACGTCTCCTACTTCGAGCCGGTCACCGCTCCGCTCAACGTCGTCCTGCTCCTCGACCTCAGCGGAAGCACCGAGCACAAGATCAAGATTATGAAGAGGGCCGCGCAGAAGTTCGTCGATTCGCTCAAGCCAAGCGACCGCATTGCGGTAGCAGGGTTCACGAGACGCTTCTTCGTCATTTCCAATTTCACCACAGACCACAAGCTACTCAAGGATCGCATCGGCGACATCAAAAACAGACACTCGGGCACCGCATACTATGATGCGATGTGGGCGACGCTCGATCTGCTTCAAGAAGCAAACACGAATCGCAAAGCAATCGTCGTCCTGACTGATGGCGTGGACAACTCGCTGGACCATCCCGACAACTCGGAGTTTGATCCCAGACACGGTTTCGATGATCTTCTTGCGCGCACCGAAGAAGCGGATGCGACTATTTACCCGATCTACCTTGATACCGAATATGAGACTGTCGGCGCCAGCGGACGGAGCGGACATGAAGCCTACGTCACCGCCCGAAAGCAGCTTAAAGCGCTCGCGGACCAGACTGGTGCGATGATGTTCAAAGCAGAGCGAGCGGAAGATCTGGAAGGAGTATACCAACAAGTCGCGGCCGAACTACATTCGCTCTACAGCATGGCATACGCTCCGAAGGTCGTCCGGAAAGACGGAAAGTGGAGGAAGATCAGCATTGGGGTGGATCTTCCGGGGGTCAAGGTCAGAACGAAACGGGGGTATTTCGCGAAGTAAAAGCCAATTCTCGGGTCGGGTTTGAGCCTGCCGGTTTTACAGATTCCTGAATTAATATCCGAAAACTTGGAAAGCGGCAGCCGTGGCTTGGATGGAGCAGTGCTGTGCGGGCAGCCGGACGGGGCTAAGCCTGCTCCGTTAATCCTTCACATTGAACAGATATGGAGGGCTTAACATATACCTAACGTTGTGTCGCCCAAGTGGCATTAGCTTTGCTCCAAATGACCGCCAACTCTCAAAAACAACGTAGGAAACACCAAGATCATTGTTATTACACCCGGCGCGAAGCGTGGGCAGCTTTATGTCGACTGAAAGCGCCGTTCGGGTTAGGCAGACAGCCGAGCAATTCTCCTTTTCGGAAGCAAAGCATGCAGTCAAAGGGCTTCGATACCGGTTTTTTTAACAGGGTCACGTTCTCATTCTGTACTTTGGTCACTTCAAGCCTTGTGGGCGCAAGACCCACGCGTATTCAGTTCATCAGGTTTCCGAATGAGATTAAGCAACAAAACCATGGACAGGAGCGAGTGCGCACCGCAATGTTTTTCTAAGCGCTTGTTTCCTTCAACGCCTTCAGTCTACGGGGCGATAACCGCAACGCTGAGAGTCTGGATTGCGGATATAGCTCTCTTCGTAAACAACAAGTAAGTGGTAGGAGGAAGATCTATGAGAAGACTCACTTCAGTGATTCTGACAGTTTTGTTACTGGCAAGCGTACCGGCCTTCGGGCAAGGTACTCGCGGCAGCTTGACCGGGACGGTCAAGGACCCGAACTCAGCCGCGATAGCTGGCGCAAGCATCACTTTGAAGAACGCCGCAACCGGGGAAGAGTTCAAGACCACCACCAACACCCAAGGCGTCTTCTCTTTTCCGTTGCTCGCGCCGGGCAAATATAGTGCTACGATAGAGGCCGGCGGGTTCAAGAAGACTGAGTTGACCGAGGTTACCATCGAGGTCGCCCAGCCGGCGGCGGTTGAAGTCGGTCTCGAGGTCGGCGCTGTGACCGAGCAGGTCACCGTGACTGGCACCGCGCAAGAAGTCATCAACACCACCAGTCCTACGCTTTCAAAGACAATCACTGCGAAGCAGGTCCAGGACCTTCCGCTGCTGACGCGTAGTCCGCTTGACCTGGCCCGCCTTCAGGCAGGCCTTTCGGTGAATGGAGTTGATGTCCGCAATGCATCGGTTCAGGGATTGAGAGGCAATGCGACAAACGTCACCCAAGACGGCATTAACGCTATGGACAACTTCGTGAAGGGCAGCTCGTTCTTCGCCATCAGCGCCCCATCGCTTAATGCGACCAGCGAGTTTAGCATCACCGTAGGAACCGTCGGCTCGGATGCCGGTCGAGGCGTTGCGCAAGTCAGCCTCGTCACCCCGTCGGGGAGCAACGGTTTTCACGGTGGAGTGTTCTATGCACACCGCAACGACGCGCTGAACGCCAACACCTTCTTCAACAATGCCACCAAGACCGCGAAACCCTTCCTCCGACAGCATTTCTTCGGCGTACAGGCGTCCGGCCCGGTGTGGATCCCAAAGGTTTATGACGGACGCAACAAGAGTTTTTGGTTCTTCTCCTACGAAGGCTTCCGTGAGCCGTTCTCAGTAACCCGCAACCGCACCGTGCTCTCCGACGAAGCGCGGATGGGGATCTTCCGGTACATCGACTCGACTAACACGCTCCGGTCGATAAACCTTCTTTCGCTCGGGAATTTCCACAGCCTCAACCCGCTGTCAACCGCGCAGCTCAACGCGATGCCTTCAGCGAACAATGATCTGGTGGGCGATCAGTTGAACCTTAGAGGTTTCCGCTACAACGTGGGGGGCAGGGACCCAAGTGACCGCTACAACGGGCGATTCGATCAGCAGTTATGGGATAGCCAGAAGTGGGGATCGCACAAGCTCGAATTCACCTACCACCACGGCGATTTCCTGCTGACGCCGGATACCTTCAACGCGCTCGAAGCTCCCTTCCCGGGTGGCGTAAACGCGTTCCAGGCTTCACAGAGAGTGCTTTGGAGCGCGGCCGTTCACTCGACATTTGGCGCACACATGACCAACGAAGCGCGCATCGGGCGTCAATACGCGCCCGTAGGCTTCCTGCGCGATTCCCAACCCACCAAGCCGTTCATAGTCTTCGGCGCAACGACGACAAACTTCGACAATACTTTCATGTCGCAGGGCCGCAACACCCAGCTCTGGCAGGGCATTGACAACTTTTCGCTGGTAAAGGGCTCGCACACCTTCCGGATGGGCAATGACACCCAAAGTGTTTCTGCCATCAGCACGAACGACGCGGGCATCAACCCGACCGTAACGCTCGGCACGAACCCCGCGAATCCCGACGGCATTGTCACCGGCAATTTCCCTGGCCTTCCAGCGGGGTCTGCCGGAACCAGCATCTTCAACAATGCCACGGCAATTTACCGCGACCTGGTGGGGGCGCTTAATAACGCGCAGGCCACATTCAACGTAACCAGTCCGAGTTCAGGATTCGTCAAGGGCGCAACCCGCTCGCGCGAGTTCCTGTATCGCGATGTGAGCTTCTACCTCCAGGATGCGTGGAAGGCGAAGCGCAACCTCACGCTCAATTACGGCGTCCGATATGAGTTCCTCGGAGTTCCGACACTGCCGGACGGGCTTGGGTTGCAAGTCACCAACTTCAACGACATTTTTGGAATCGGCGGTCCGGGCAACCTGTTTAACCCGAACTCTACGGCAGGGAATGCTTCGGCGACGCTCGATTTCGTCAGCGGCAAGACCGGGAAAGGCCCGGCTCCAGCACGGCCCGGTAAAGCCCCGCCAGCGCGGCGTGGCGTCCACGGGCCAGCACTCCCACCGGCCTGCCCTGCATCCACGGCTCGCCCCGCAGCGCACGGACGCCCTGGATCAGGTCCAGCGCCTGGCGGCCGACGAAGTTTTCGCCCAGCAGGAGGCTCGTCGCATAGACCCAGCCGGGCCGGGTCACGGCCAGCTCGCCCGTTCCGCGGAGATCGGCCACGACGACCGCCCATCCCGCAGCGTAGAGCTCGCGCAGCGACGGATGTTCGAGCAGCGCTTCCTTCCCGTCGTCCCCCACGGCCAGCAGCGCCCCCCGGACCGGGCCCGGGGGCCGGATCAGGAGGGCGGGTACGAAGACCCCGTCCGGCATCCGCCAGCCCCGCAACGGCGCGGCCGGCGTCGCTCCCACCGAGAGCCGGGGCTCCACTCCCATCAGGTCGGGCGAGGCGGGCAGCGGCAGCGGAGAGGCACAGGGACTGAAGCCGTGGCCCGGCGAGGAA
>CAZOOE010000437.1:4760-5757 GCA_964581275.1 uncultured Clostridia bacterium | reverse complement strand
AAAACGGGAAGGTTTCGGATGTCAATGGCGATGGCAAAGAGGACCTCGTCAATGTTTTCCACACGGGCAAGAACCTTCGCATTTATTCACTTCTGTCCAAAGGCGACGGTTATAGGATAACGAACTTCAACAACGGGTTGAGTGATTAGGAATACAGCGACTGCACTCTCGTGAAGGCCGCTAACTTAAATAACAATCGAAACGGGCAAGATGAACTTAGGATCAAGCGTGGACCCGCCGCCCGCCGACGCGAAGCGAACTCCAGACGCATCTAGAGTTGTTGGAAAGAACGGTTGCGGCAACGTCGCAGAAGCTGCCGGGAGCGGCGCGGTCAAACCATCCACCCCGATACGGAAGGCGGTGTTCGCAGTCGCACCATTGACGCCCAGACATTGATTCCCAGCCACTGCATTTGCGGCTTTAACCGCGCCCTGACATTGAACGGGCTGTAGCAGGCCTGTGCCCAGAAGGGGAACCAGGACAAGATCCACCCCGTTCAGCCTGCCGAAAATCCGGTTGTAGCCGGCGCGGACCACCGAGCGGCCTGAGCCGAACACCTTGCCCAGAATGCCGCTGTCAAACTTCGGATTCCAGGCCACTGCAACGCGCGGGCTGAAGCCGCCGTAGAAGGGATCGTACGGATACTTGCGGCCACCGCCAACGTTTTTGATGGTCGCAAACCCGAGGGTCGGGTTATAGACCTGCCCTGCGAGAGCAGCCTTCTTTCGTTGGGCAAGGTAGTCTTCAGTGATAATCGGATTGCCCGCAGTGTCCACGAGCATCACCTGCTTGCCCTCCTTCTCATATGGCGGCATCTCAACCATGTAACCGAGGCCATAGCTCAGCGTGAAGTTCGGTTTCACCTTCCAGGAATCCCCGGAGTACGCCTTGTAGCTCGGAATCACGCTCTTATCATACCCGCGTTTCGCAAGACTGCGGAACGTCAGATCTTGAGAGTTTTGCCTTTATAGAGGATTCGGTGAGGTTGGTAATCGAA
>CAZOOE010000437.1:0-4750 GCA_964581275.1 uncultured Clostridia bacterium | reverse complement strand
GGAAGAACGCGTTGTAGCTCGGAATCACGCTCTTATCAAACGCGGGTGTCCCAAGCGGCTGGAGACTCAAGTCTGGAAGTTTGCGCGTGTAGAGTGACTGAGGCTGAGTAACGATGCCCAGTATCTCAGTGTACAGCGTTGAGTAGGCCCCGACCTGGTTGGAGGGCACGGTGGACGGCGCAAAACCGCCGGTGGCTAAGTTTGCCAGGCCCGGATTGTTCGTTATTTGATACACATTCGCGGCCATCACTCCCTGCCCGTTGTCGTTCCGCTGGTGGATATCGAAGTTTCTTTCATACATACCACCGAACTGGAACATGTGATTGCCGTGAATAAGATTGACATCATCACGGATAGTATTGTCCTGCCCGTCCCAGTAACGCTGTCGTACGTTCTGCGTATTTACGTTGTATGGGATCAACGCGTTCGCGGATTCGCCGCCGATCTCAAGCGCGCCTCCCAGACCCGGAAGCTGCGGGGGCGCCTGGGCGGTGGACCACTCCCAGAAGTTCCGCAGGTAGTTGTAGTGGAAGTCGTTTGTCATGGTGGAAGAGATGTTGGTCACAAGTCCGACGACGTAGTAGGAGGGTTTCTGTTGCCGGGGCGCCGTCGATCTTGGCTGACCAAGGGTGCCGCCTGGCAGCGCGCCGCCAATGTCGATCTGAGTGTTTGCCAGTTGATCGAGCCTGTAGTAGCGGTAGCTCCCCATGAAATGCCACTTGTCACCAAAGTCATGGTCGAATCGAGCCACAAAGGAGTCGGTGTTTTGTGGCAGCAGAACCGAGCTCAGATACCCCTGTGTATTGTGTTGGTCACTAGACGTGAATGATGGATCGTTTGGCAGAGGCATGAACTTGGTCCAGAGTTGCGAAATCAGCGGATTCATACCGAGCCCGCGGGGATCGCAAAGAGCGTTACTTGCTCCGCATCTGGCTGGCTGGTAAGTGACTCCTGCTACCGTCACCGGGTTAGGATTCAGATTGTACTTTTGCCAAACCCCCGCGCTGTCCTGTACCTGAATGACTCCCGCGCGCATCAACTCGGTAGGCACCACTCTTTCGAAGGGGGCCGCCTGCGGGAAGCGCCGGGCTTCATAGTTGACGAACATGAAAGTCTTCCCTCCGAGGAACGAAGGTATGATCGGGCCGCCCGCCGAGAAGCCATAGCGATTTTGGTGACTGGCAGGCAGCGGCGTGGAGGGGGATAAGATCTTACCTGAAGTGTCCTTGACTGGCGTGTGGTTGTTCAACCAGGTGTTGGCTCCGAAGTTGCTGCCGAAGAAATGCTCGTAACCCGAGCCGTGCCATTGATTCGTCCCGCGTTTGGTGACCAACGAGATCTGGCCACCGGCCGAGCCGTTGAAGTCAGCGGACTGATTGTTGGTTGCGACTTTGAATTCTTCGATGCTCTCGGCCGGAGTAGGCATCACACCTGACGGAGTGCCGCCTGTAGCCGCGGAACCGATGAAACCCGCGGCTTGAGTGTAAGTGTTGGTCGTGCCCGCCATATCGTCGCTATTGTTACCGCCGTCGAGTTGGTAGGTGTTCTGGTCGCGAACTGCCCCCGCTACCTCGCCGGCTGGCGCTACCGCCGGCTGAAGAACAAATAGCGCGTTCGCATCTCGGCCGAGGTTGGTTATCAACTCGAGTTGCTTACCGGTTATCGTCTTTCCTACTGCTGCATTCGTAGATTGCAGTTCGGCGCCCGCTGATGCCGACACTTGGACGGTCTCGGATACCGCGCCGATCTCCAACATCAGGTCGATGGTCCGCACCGTTCCGACGGTCACCTTCTGTCCGTCGACCATAGCGGACTTGAAACCCACCTTGCTAACCGAGATGACGTAGATGCCGGGCGGAACGTTGAAAAAGGTGTATCGCCCTGCCTCGTCGGTTGCTGTCTTTCGCGGAATGTTTGTCGCTACGTCGAGCAAGGTCACATCCGCCTTCGGCACGACGGCGTTTTGCGGGTCCGTTACCTGTCCGGTAACGGTACCCGATGAGGTTGATTGCGCCCAAGCTGTCGTCGACCCGAGGCTCAGCAAGATTCCGATGCAAACAACCAACACCCCGACGACGAACGAAGTTGCAACCTTCAGGCTTAACACTTGTTTACAATTCCTATTCATTGGATCCTCCATGTCCGGGTCCTCCATTGAAGCAGGGTTAGAAGGCGGGCGAGTCGGAGCGTGTAGCCCCCAGAATCCAACCCGCCGAGTTCCTTTGGTGTTGTTATTGTTCCAGCACGTCTAGTGCACACTTACAACTTCCAGCGCCTGGTCGCTAGACGGCAGGAATTAGTGACTTCAAAAAGAATCGGAGAATTAGTGCAATGCGTATGCGCGCAATCTACAACGTGTTGGAGGAAATTACAAGCCCAATTCAGAGGAGTGTCGATATTGAGAGAAGGAGCCCAATTCAGAGTAGGACAGCCAATTCAGAGGAGACCTCAACGGTCACCAACTCGTGCGATAGTCAGCACATTTACTTGCCTAGCCCCCGCATCGATCAGAGATTGAGCGGCCGCGCATATCGTGCTGCCGGTCGTGTACACATCGTCGACCAAAAGCACTGAGGCGCCATCGATCAAGCGCGGCCTCGCCACCTCGAACGCTCGCTCGACCGACTGAGAGCGGTCTTTCGCGTCCATGCCCGCCCGATGCCGCTCCGTAGGCTTGACTCGCATCAGAGAGCGATCGTCAAAAGGCAAGCCGAACTCTTGCGAGATCAGTCTTGCTATGACCCCCGCTTGATTAAAGCCGCGCTGTTGCTCCCGTAGTCGATGCAGCGGGACCGGGATCACCAGGTCGCTTCTCAATTCGCGCTGATGCTCGGAGAACGTGTTGCGCAGGATCGCCTTCAGACGCGGACAAATGTGAGGAGCGATCTTGAGAAACAGTATGCTGGCTTCGAGGGCACCGGCATAAGCCCCACAAGCGCGCGCGGCGGTGTATGGAACCGAGGGGCAGCTACCGCATAGCCGTCTCCGAACCGTTGCGGAAAGAGATTCTGTACCCGCAACCGCGGTCCCCACCGGTGCTCCGCATTTCGCGCAAACAGATCCGATCAGAATTCTAGTCAAAGAAGGATCGTCCCAACACTCGGCGCACGCGACGCCGTCGTCCCACGACTCTACGGCGCCGCCACAGACGCGGCAGTCTTCCGGATAGGTAAGGCCGAGCAGGCCATCTCTTATGCTTTGTAGCGCGGGTGGGAGCACATTTTAGCCTCCGGAGCGCAGGTGATTCGACGATGGGATCGAAGACATAGCAGGTCCCGCAATAGGGCCTCAGCGGCCAAATCCGGGCTCGGATTCTCCAAGATCAACTTTCTTTCTCAACCAACAGTCCTTGCTCCACCTGCTCCTGACACTTGATGCAGTGAGGCGTCCAGGGTATCGCATCGAGCCGCTTGGGCTGAATGTCATCGCCGCAGTTCACGCACTCGCCATAAGCGCCTTCGGTGATGCGATCCAGCGCTTCTTCGATCAACCGGAGGGTATTGCGCTCATTAGTGCTCTGAGAAAAGAGAAGCTCTTTAGTGTATGAGTTCGACGCCTTATCGGCGGGATCCTGGCTGACGTCGCGGTCAGCCTCGCGGCCGTAGTCTTCGGTCCGCTCGACCATCCCGAGCAGTGCATTTCTCTGCTCGCTCAGCCGGGACTCGTATTGTCTTACTTTCCTTTTGTCCATCTAATTCTCCTGGTCCGATTTCTCCTTCAACGATACCTACCCCAATGATCGGTTAGGTTCGCGTTGCTACCAGCACATCATTTCTGATAAGGCAGATCGTGGATGATCGTGAAAGCACGATATACCTGCTCAAGCAACAACACTCGCGCGAGATCGTGTGACAGAGTCATCCTCGACATAGCCAGTACAAAATCAGCTCGCGCACGCACCGCCTCCGAAAGACCGAAATGTCCGCCGATCACGAAGGTGATCTGCTTGGTCCCAGCCAACCGGTGCTTCTCGAGCATCTCGGCCAGCTTTGTGGAATCAAGCTCGCGTCCGCGCTCGTCCAGCGCGACCAGAAAAGCGGCTGACGCCGTGCGCGAGAGGATATCCTCGCTTTCTTTATCAATGATCCGTCGCGCATCACTACCTACGTCATCGCGATCACGAAGCTCCGTAACTTCAACCACTCCAAATTTAGCGATTCGGCCGAGGTATCCCTGAATCAACTCCTTGACAGGCGTCCTCTTAGTCTTGCCGATCCAAACGAACCGCAACTTCATGATGGTCTCTGGTCTCTGGTTTCTGGTTTTTAGTTCCGCAAACCAGAAACTAGAAACGAGAAACCAGAAACCGATTAGTTCAGCGCCGGGCTTCCGGCGCTTAGCTTGCCGATGTTGTACCGCCGCATTTTCTCGTAAAGATTCTTGCGGCTGATACCGAGTATCTCGGCGGCGCGCGTTTTGTTTCCCCGCGTGTGCTCGAGTACCTCGCGGATGTACACTGCCTCCAGCTCCGCGAGGGACGGCTTGGATTTGCGCGACTGCATCAAACGCGCGGCCGACCTCAAGTACTCGGGCAACCCGGCGGCTTCAATCACATCCTCATTCGCTGTGAGCACCGCGTGTTCTATGATGTTTCTCAACTCCCGAACATTGCCCGGGAAATCGTAGCTCGAAAGCGCGTCCACCGCCTCGTTCGACAGTCGCACCCCGGCACGCCCGCTGCGGGTCGCAAACTGGCGGACGAACTCACCCGCCAGTTGCGGTAGATCTTCGAACCGATCGACCAGCTTCG
>CAZOOE010000436.1:4144-5773 GCA_964581275.1 uncultured Clostridia bacterium | reverse complement strand
ACACTGACACCGGCCTTAACTGCATCGTATTGACGAGCCGACTTGACGACGTTCAAGTGGTGGGCCACGGCGTCTTCAAGCTGCGTGAAGCACCCGTTGTGGAAAAACGCAGGTTGCAAGGCGATGTTGCGCAGTGGCGAAGTGCGAAACCTGTAGCGGTCGGCTGGGTTATCTGTGAAGTCCTCAAGTCCGAAATCCTCGTCGGCACCGGGACCGGAAAACTCGAAATTTCCCGTACCCACCCCAAAAAGCGGCGCAATTTGCGGCACGCCAATTTTGTGCATCTGAAAATCGCTGAACATTTCGTTCGATGGACCGGCGACTGCATGGCATTGCACGCACCCAGCCTTGCCAAAAAACAAAAGTGCTCCCTCCTTTTGCTGTGCTGTCATCGCCCCATGCTCACCCTGCGCGAATCGATCGATCGGCGCGTTGGCAAAGGTGAGCGTGAACTCGAATTCGGCGATTGCCTGACCGAACATGGTGAATGTGATCGGCGCACCCGTAGCAATCTCGGGATACAAGGCTCCGAACAATGTGCGATAACTCGGTGTGCCATTCAGTCGGGCGAGTACCGCTTGGCGAATCGGTTCATTGCGAAAACCTGTCCCGTCCGGCGGCGGGACAGGTGAGCCAAGACCATCGTCGAAGATTCCACCGGTACCGGTGAAACCGGCCACCTCGATCTGCTCGGTCGGCGGAATGTGCGCTTGGGCAACGAGCAGGTGATAGAACTCGGGAGCACTGGGAGGGAACTTGCTGGTTCCTTCAGGCTGGGGAAAGAGGAAGCCCTGGCTATTGTCAAATGGGTCGCCCGAGCGCGAGCTGAAGCGCCCGTTCCACATCAGCTTGGGGAAGAATGCAGTGTTAATCACCATCGGCGTGCGACGCTGGTTGCGCGGACCAGTGCGATTCGGGCCGACGAAGTTATTGCTCTGAATGCCAATGGCAATTGACTGTGTGTCGCCAAAACCGTTGGTGGGCGAGTGGCAACCGCCACAGGTATTGTTACTGTGCAGTCCTGTGATCTTGTCGAACCAGAGCAGACGGCCCAATTCGGCAAGATCATGATCAATTGGGCGGCCGAGGCGCTGTTGGAGGGTCGACTCAACACGCCCTGTGAAGCCGGCGTTTGCAAGCGTCGTCGTGAGCTGTTCGTCGAGCTTGTCATCTGCGCGGGCTGCAGACACGAGGCCCGCGCACAACACAGCCGGCAGCAGCCAGTTAGCCCACTCAGCTCTGTGCAAACGAGACAAACCTGAAATAATACACTTGCCTATGGATATCATGATGTATTTCTCCTGCCGGGAATAAATTGAGATCGAGCGGGGCTCGTCTTCGTCGGAAAATAGGGATCGCCTGTTTCCGTGGGCAGGCGACGGCCGTATTCACGAGTCTGAGGCGCGATCGCCCCACCTGAAGCTATCGAATCGAGAGACTCTCACTTGCTTGCTCCCGGCGCGAAGTAGACGTCGTCAAAAGTGCCGCTGACCTGCACCTCGCTGACACCAGCGTCCGTCAGGGGCGCAGGGTCGAAGAAGATGATCACCGAGATCCGATTCCCGGCACCCGGTTTCAGCACCTTGTCGGTCACGCTTAGCGTCGCCTTGGCTGGCTCTGGATCTCCGA
>CAZOOE010000436.1:2153-4134 GCA_964581275.1 uncultured Clostridia bacterium | reverse complement strand
TGTCCACTACACTGCCCTCGAGGAGGTAAGTCTCGCCGGCGACGAAGGGGAACTCTTAAGGCGCGGCCATGGCGATAATCGTCTGGGGCGCGTCCGGGTTCTTGTCAAACTCGAACCGCTCGATGTAGAAGGTGCCGAAGCTGGTGCTGCCGTAGAACCCGTAGTCGCTTTCGGTGTTCTCGTTGTCGCGAATTGTGAAACCGACAGTGGTGCCGTAGGTGTTGGCACGGACGGTGCACCGGATCTTGCCGCTGGCGAACCTCGGCAACTCCAGTGAACGCTTATAGTGGGATTCGATCGTGCCCACAGATGGATCATTGATGGCGATCGGTACGGCCGATTGGATGAGGTAGGAGCCGGAACTTGCGTCGAAGATCCCCACTCCGGTCAAATCAGTGTGGTCCCACCCAGCGGCGGTACCGTCATTAAAGTTGTCGATCAGGATCGTGTTGCTCGGGCGGGTGGCTACAAGCACGGGCGCCGCAGCGAGCTTTAGTCCGGGTGTGTTTAGCTTGCTTTTCATGGTCAATCTCCTTTTTTGAATCCTTCTGAATTGGTACTCCCTTATCGCCTGCGATGCCGTGACTCCGAAAGACACCGACTATCCCCTTAAGAAGCCTATTAAAGATGAGGCTGGTTAACTTTCGCGGAGAGCTGGTCCCAAGAAGTCCCGACTGCGCCACAGAAGCTTGATCATTCCTGCCGTAAAACGTCATCGATCTGCTGCGCCAGGCTGGCGATGCGGCCAGCCTCCTGAACTGCGTTTTGACCCAGCGTAGGGTCATGGTCGTGCATAGGGAAAGGCTGAGTGGGCTTCTCCGCATCATCACCGGGCAGTCGCTGGCTGGCTGAGTCCGTATTTTGTCCTGAGGAGTAGAGAAGAGTCGTTTGCCGGCGAAAGAGGGTGACCTCAATACGGCTCTGCGTGCCCATAACCGTGTCTCCTTTGTCAGGTGTGGCTTTTGGCTTTACACGTGTTTTATAATTACCGTTCATCAGAACGTTTCGTACTCATCAATCATGATTCCTTTGGTTGGTCTATTATTCGTTTCGCGGTTTCCATACTGACGGTAACCAAGCGGCAAGTAACGAAACTAGGGTGAAGCATTGCCGAAATACGTCCGAAACATTGGTGATAAATCTCTACTAGAGAATTGACGTATGGAGTCGACTCACCACACTTATTCATTTGGGGCCAACGTCCTCGACCTCGATCGCGAGCGTCTGGTGCATGAGGAACGAGAAGTCAAGCTGCGTCCCAAATCATTCGCATGCCTTAAATACTTGATTGAACATCGAGGTCGGCTTGTAACCAAAGATGAGCTGATTCAGGCAGTTTGGCCGGATTCGTTCGTCACCGATGACTCATTAGTGCAGTGTCTAAGAGATGTGCGGCGTGCCTTAGGCGATGATTCTCAGAACTTCATTAAGACCGTACCGCGACGAGGTTACCTTTTTGATGCTGAGGTCATTGAGCAGGGCCTTGGAACAGCCAGTGCGGTCTATTCTGAACAGGTTGAGGCGGTCCGGGTTCTCATCGAAACGGAGAAGCCAGAGCCGGATAAGGGTCAAGACCAACCGCAAAACCAAAAACAGACCCATCTTAGAAGTGCCATCAAACTGGCACGCGGCGCGAAACTGGCAGTGCTCATTGCCGTTGGAGTTGGATTAGCGAGTGTTCTCTACTTTTTCTTCCATCGAGTGGTAAACCCGCCCAACGAGGCCTGGGTGATCAAGCCGCTAACCAGCCTGTCGGGTGATGAAGAGGGAGCCACTTGGTCACCGGATCATACCTTCATCGCTTATGGTCATAACGCATCGGGAAACATGGAGATTTTCGTTAGGGCTGCAAGCGGAGGGGAGCAAATTCGCCTGACAGAGAATGCGGCCGATGATTTCCTCCCCCGCTGGTCGCCAGATGGACAGAACCTCGCTTTCCTCTCGGATCGTGGTTCGGGGACCAATATCTATTTGATCCCCC
>CAZOOE010000436.1:0-2143 GCA_964581275.1 uncultured Clostridia bacterium | reverse complement strand
AAGTTGGCCGAGACACAACTTCCTTATCTGGAGCGCTTCGACGATGCCTGGAGTGCGCTGGGTGCTGTGCCCTGGTCAACGGACGGGAAGGAATTGTTGTTCTCCCACTTGCAGCCAACAGGAGAAATCGCGATCTGGAAAATCAACCTAGTTACGACTAAGGAAACCCAGTTGACCTTTCCGACAAAGGGAAGTGATGATTTGCAGGCGGCCTGGTCATTCGATGGTCAATCGATTGCCTTTTCGAGGCGGCAGGCCGGCCTGGGCCGTCTCTGGCTCTTGTCCTCCAGCGGAGGAGAACCCCACTTGCTGCTCGGCGATCAAAACGATAATGGTCATTTGACTTGGTCGGCGGATAGCGTGACTTGGTCGACCGATAGCCGCCGACTCGTGTTTGTTTCGACGCGCACAGGCCCCACGAGTCTTTGGGAGATTGATCTTAGCTCGCGGCGGTTGCGCCAGCTGACTACAGGACCGATAGACTTGGATCCAGTTACAGCAAGGAACGGTCCCCTTATGTATGAAGAACTCAACCACCAGACAGACCTTTACTCGATTCACTTTGAAGGGAGTACGGAGGAGCAGCTTACATTTCATACTCGCGAGAACTTTGCTCCGCGATTCTCTCCCGATGGGAAAAAGTTGGTCTATCAATCGAATCGAACCGGAAGTGATGAAATCTGGGTCTTGGACTTGCAAAAGAAGGTCGAGCAACGGCTCACTAACCAGCCTGATTCAAATGTATTGCCTGACTGGTCACCGGATGGGCAGGAGATTGTTTTCTTGTCAAAACGAGATGGAGGCTATCGTGTCTGGATTATGAATGCAGACGGTAGTGCTCCCCACTGCCTCTCCAGTCGGGATATTCCACTATCAGGAGTCAGTTGCACGTCGTTAAGGAACGCTCCGAGGTGGTCTCCAGACGGAAATAAAATCGGATACCTCGCTCCGAGTAAAGGGGCTACCGCACTTTGGGTAATTAGTCGGAATGGACAAAACGCTCAACCAGCTCTCGTCGGTGCCCTTCGCTTTGATTGGTACCGGGATAGCCAGCACGTTATCTACAGCCGGGTAGCGAACGATGGATCAGGTACCCGAGAGATAGGTGTGGCAGATCTGGAGACTGGGCAGACGGCACTTCTATACCGGGGCCCAAGCAGCGAGCTAACTGCGGCTCGTGATGGGAGCGCCATTGCCTTTATGGGTGGCATGAGCCATTTCGGCGAACAGCTTTATGTCTTGCGGCTATTCTTGCCTGCAGCTCCAGGCGCTTTGCCTCGAGCGACTGGCGAAGCGCAACAGGTTACTCACGGGCGAGGGAAGTTTCACGTCCACAACGGCGGTTGCTCTCCCGACGGGAAAGGAATCGCGTACACGCGCATCGTGGATCAGGGTGACATCTACATGATTGAGAACTATCACTAGCGAGCGACCTCCTACTACCGACGAGAGACTCCCCGCTCGATCAGCTTTGCGCCGAACCAGTCGACGAAACTGGGAGAACTGACATTCAACAGAACGAGAATTCGCGAAGGAGGATAGACGTAGACTTCTGGTTTCGGACGCTCGGCACATCTCACAATCGACTCGGCAACCCGAAAGGCAGACTGCACAATACCCATTGGTTGGCTTGGACGGGTACTCTTGTTCCTGGCGGTCGTAAAGAATTCTGTTGTGGTACTCACGGGCAGCACCAAACTAACATCGATGCCGCTTCCGCGCAGCTCCGTTCTTAAGGATTCCGTCAGGCCGTTCATGGCAAATTTGGTAGCACAATAGGCTCCTGATAAAGGGAACCCCCGCTTTCCAGCGACAGAAGAGACATTAATGATATGTCCTTGGTTCTGCCGCTGCATGATGGGTAAACTGGCTTTGATCGCGCGAAAAGTACCGAGAAAATTGGTGGCGAAGATCGTTTGAATTGTGCCATGTGGGGCCATGACCCGGAGGATTTCTCCCAATACTCCGCCCAATAGTCCGCCGATGAGCACGAAAATGAGCAGAACCCAGTATGATTTTCTCACGGCAACCGCCTCAGAACTCCTATAACCCTCTGTGTAGTCTCACGGAAACAAGGGTAGGACTCTTTGGACCATACCGAAAGATCTAGGACATGTCAATTAAATGTACGTCCCCATTTCCT
>CAZOOE010000435.1:0-5778 GCA_964581275.1 uncultured Clostridia bacterium | reverse complement strand
CCCACAATCGAGGAGGAGCGAATCGTGTCCAGCTCGGCTGTGCCGTTGAGTTGCGTCTCGAGCGGCAGCGTTACAAGCTGCTCCACTTCTTCCACAGATAACCCGACGGCCTCCGTCTGAATGACGACTTGCGGAGGAGCGAACTCTGGGAACACATCCAGAGGAACCTGCAGAGCCGCCCGAACCCCGAATGCAACGAGCAGTAGAACGAGAATAAGCATGACCAGGCGGTTTTGTAGCGACCACAGAATGATCCGATTCAGCATATTCTCTTAAGGCTGCGCGCTATCGCGCTTGCGCTTCGCGGCGTTGCCTCGCTCCTCATCGGCCGGGATGAGGCTCTTCAGCGCTTCGCTATTCAAGGACTGCGCGCCGACTGAAACGACTTTCTCGCCGGCGGAAAGCCCTTCAAGAATTGCGATGTTGCCAACCCTCCGAGCGCCGGGTGTCACGGCACGACGCTGAAAGACTCCGGGTTGGGTTTCAACGAAAACACTCGAGATGCCTTGCTCCGAGAGAATCGCCGCGGCCGGCACGACAATGGTTTTTTGAGGTTTCCCCGTTGGTATGCGCGCTTCAATGGCCATTTCGATTTTGAGGTTCTGGTTGGAGTTTGGAACCGCGAAGGTGACCGGAATCGTGCGGTTCTGCGCATCAACGGCGATACCGATATTCACCAGCCGGCCGTGGTGGGACCGCGATGGGTCGGATGGAATGACGATCTCCGCGGTTAAGGCACGCCGTATCTTTGTCAGATCGCTCTCGTGAACGGCAGCTTCCGCCCACACGGTGGCCGTGTCCACGATCGTCATCAGGCTCTTCGAAGGTTCAACTTGCTCGCCGGGAATCAGATTCAGTGAAGTAATCGCTCCGGAGATGGGGGCACGAATGGGCGTCCGCCGCTGCTCGCTTTGTTGCGCCGCGGCCTGGTCGTATTCAGCCCCGGCGCGTTGCGCTCCTTCCAGCTTTGCTTGTGCCTGCTTTAGATTCGATTCGGTCGCTTGAAATTCTTTGAGAGCAATTGCACCGCCGTCATACAGCTGTCGAGACCTGTCGAACTCCATCTGTCGGAGGTCGACTTCCTGCCGGGCCTGGTCGATCTCGCTCTGAAGCTGCAGGGAAGCGGTTTTGAATTGCACACGCTCGGACGCGGCAAATATCTGCTCAATGTCGGCGAGAAATTGGCCTGCCCGAACTTGATCGCCGAGGCGCGGTAAGCGGTCCGCCTCAGCCAGGACCCTCCCTGGGAAGGGGGCGAATACCTGGCTTTCGGCTCCGGAGCGCGGCTTGATGCGGCCTATTGCGTCGATCGTTGGAGAGATTTCTTCTTCGACCACCTTGGTTGTTTGAATATTGTTCGTCTTAATTTGTTCCGCTGTGAGGTGAACCGCTCCGTCCGGCGAGATGTGCGTCTTTGAATGTTCGTCCTGGCGCTCTTCCCGCCCGCGGCCCGCGTCTGAAGTGCACGCTCCGAGCGGAATACACAATAGAAATGCAAAAATGTACTCTCGCATAAATAATCCTCGATGAATTGAAATGAGCGGGCTACAAACGTTCTAGATTCGGAAGTCGTGCAGCGTGAGGAATAAGGCGCGGTCTGTCGTGCTTCGGGGAAGCATCGCGCTGATCTGCCCTTCAACGCCGCGCAGGCGCGTTGGACCGAGGATCCGTTTGCGAAACGATATCAGACGCAAACCGGTTACGGTCCGGCGCAGAGCGAAAGCCAGAAAGCAAAACAGGCACAGCGCGTACCGGGCCAGGTCCGAAGTATCCTGAGCGATGCCGTCGGTCTTGTCGAACACCTCGAAGACTGGGGATATAGCGACGACCGCTATGAAAAGCAGGGCAACCCATTTCGCGATGTCGCGCATAGGAGAAGCATACGCATGAAAGGAGACCAAGAGCAAGCGGGGCCAACCGCGATTGTGAGCCGGTTTGTCTTGGAACTGCTATCCCGCGCGATGACTTGGGCGGTTAAGGGCGGATCGCGTCGAGGGTGGCGAAATGATCGGTGAGATCCGATGTGGATGACGGGTCTCCCGAGTATGTATCGAACGTGACATACGCGGCCCGGAGCTCTGCGAGTTGTGCAAGCTCGTCACGGGCCTGTTCGATAGTTGAAAGTTGGATCTGAATGCGAGGGCACAGCTTGGGCACGGGCTTACCTTGCGCAGCAGCCAATTCCTTGAGACGCGGATATCCGGCGTCCCGCAGCCAGTCCATCTTCGGACGAATCGGGTGCCACGCTGTGCCGTAACTCACCGCGCGTCGCAGTGCCGCGTCGCTCGAGCCTCCGATCCAGATCGGCGGGTGTGGCCTTCGCAGAGTCGCCACGTCCGCGGCCCAGGACGACTTCATCGCCTGAAGGTATGTGTTCGCGATTGTCCCGCGGCGCTCGAAATCGATTCCGAGAGCCTCGAACTCCTGCTTCGCCCAGCCGACACCCGCGCCAAAGATGAACCGGCCTCCACTCAGAGCATCGATGTTCGCTACGAGCCTCGCCGTTTGGAGCGGAGAACGGTACGGAACGATCGTCACACTCGTTCCTAACTCGACACGATCGGTTCTGGAGGCGGCCCACGCGAGCAGCACAAACGGGTCGTAGAAAGGCTCCGGATAACGGGAGGCGACATCCGGCGTAATGGTGATGTGATCGGAAATCATCACCGCATCGAAGGCGTTCGTTTCGGCAAACCGAATCCACGCCGCGAAGTTTTGCGGCGTCGCGCCGGGCCCGAAATTGAGAAGGTTAACAGCGTACTTCATATGGAGACACTACCAAAGCCACTGCGGCGTTTGTCTAATCAATAGTGGAGATCCAAAAGCATCCTGATTTGGTTCAACAGGTCGCGTGAACAGGATCGTCACTTTCAGTATCGAGTGAAAGACCACAAACGTCCTGGTTTTCGAAACATTACACATCGAGCGTATACTCTCGGCGAAGCGAGTGCGAAAGACCCGGACTCTTCGCCTTAACCTGCAGGTAAGGGGAATACACCATGACGGATGTCGGTTCGATCGTTTCTCTCTGGCGGTACCCGGTCAAGTCCATGATGGGCGAGGAACTGAATGCTGCTGAAGTGACCAAACGCGGGCTGTCGGGAGATCCACTTACGCGATCATGGACAATTCCGACGGAAAGGCGGCCAGCGCCAAAAACCCGCGAAAATGGCCGCGACTTTTTGACTTCCGCGCCGCACTGGCTGACGCTCCAGCTGTCGATGCGAAAGTACCGCCAGTCCGTATCGCCCTGCCCGATGGCACTATCGTCAGGAGTGAGCAAGGCGATGTTCACCAGATCCTTTCCAAGGCGCTCAGGCGCCAGGTGACACTATGCACATTGTCCGATCGGACTAAGGCCAGAGCTGAGGAGTATTGGCCGGACATCGACGGGCTTGAACATCGAGACACTGTTACTGACTTTGATCTCCCGGCGGATACCTTTTTCGACTGCGCCTTTGTGCATTTGCTGACAACGGCCACGCTGGATCGGCTCCGCACACTGTACCCGCAAGGCCGCTTCGAAGTCCGACGTTTTCGCCCGAATATCGTCGTCGAGGTCGCGAACGAAGATAACGATTTTGTGGAAAATGCCTGGGTTGGACGAGTCGTCGCGATTGGAGATACGGCACGACTGAGCATCAGTGGTTGTTGCCCGCGTTGCGTGATGACGACCTTGCCTCAAGGCGATTTGCCGAAAGATGTCGGCATCCTGCGCACAGCAGCCCAGCACAACCACGCTAATGTCGGTGTTTATGCTTCGGTGCTGCAGGTCGGCAAGGTCCGACGTGGTGATTCCATCAGACTGGAGTAGGTCCAAGTTGATCATGAATCAGTTCGCGGTCGGAGTTTTCTCCAGGCGGTCCACGACGACGGTTTCGATGGGGGCTCTGCGGGACTGCAATTCGAGGCCCAGGTCCTTCACCGATTTAATGATTGGCGCGACCCACGCGCCGGGAGCATTGGCCTCCGGGACTCCAAACGAACCTAATCCCGAGAGCGCTGCCAATTTCTGCGCGAAAGCCATGCCACTCATCGCTTCTATCGGTAAATCCAGAGTGACTTGATAGTTTCCGTTGAGCCCAGTGGCGTCGACAACAGGCCGGTCCATGAACTGCGTCAGCCTGTCGGCAAGCGCAGCCATGTTGATCTTCGCCATATGCAACTGCATCCCGCCGTTTGGACCTGGCGACATGCGCATGGTTCCCGTGGCGCCGCTGGAAATCGTGACGCCGCTCGAATCAGTATTGATACGAACGTTAAGACCACCGTCCACGGCGGACTCTTCCTCCGGGGCAGCTTCTTTAATCTTCAGTCCACCTTTTCCAACGACCAACGCGTAAACGGGTTGCTCCCGGTTCTCCCGATGTATGGACATTTTGAACCGCTCCACCAAAAGGTTCTGCATCATCTCGGGAGCGCGAGCCGCAGGTTGACCTTGCGGAATCCTGGCCAAAATATCCCATCGGGTTTCGTTCATCCAACCCGGTCCCGACAGTTGATACGTTTTCACGCGATAAGCGTATGGGATCAAGTCGGCAAGCGACATGAATCCATAGTCGGCACGGGATCCGTTGATGCTGATCCCAATGTGAAACTGCCCTGCCTGGATATTCTCAATCGACGAGGGCGGCCGCGTCTCCTTGATCGATGCGACCTCAAAAACCGGCTGCACCGGAGTCTGTCCGAACCACACAGTCAGGGCGAATAGCAGGTTCTTCATGGAAAGGCTCTCCATTTGTTCGATCTCTGCCGCGTTTGAGAGTCATGGCGTCGAGTTTCTGTTGTGCGGATTGTATTGTATCGTGCGGCGATATAATCGTCAGTGGAAAACTTTGCGCTAAATGCCTGACACGCCCCTGGCGTGCTGGAAGAGCCAGGTGTTGTCAAAATCGCCGCCCCGGCCCCGAGTCTGCTCAACGGCTCGAAGCCGTTGGCCCGAGTCACGAAGGTGATACCGCCACACCATGCTCCACGACTCATCAGGCCTTTGCTTTACAACACGCGGAGAAGCGTCGGCCGATGAAACAAGCCAGTATCGCTTCCCAGATACAGCTTCAACCAGAACGGTGGCGGCGTACTGCTTTCGCCCCACAGGAACAGGTGTTGCGAATCCGCCGCCGCTCGGAACGTGAGCGTGGTGTTCATGGACTGCCGCGGGTCGAGCACCGAATCGAAAGGCACCGCAGACGGATCTTTAATCAAAGGAAACCGGCGGCCTTTCTCGTCGAAAACGTATAAGGAGTAACCTTGCGCGCTTGTCTTTACACGATTAGCGTCGCTGAAGATGTGTACATCAACCCTGTACACGGTCTCGGCACCTCGGTGTTCCGGGCTTACCCGATCAATGCCGATACACCAGATATCTGCGCAGTAACTGTCGCCGATGTTGACTATCGTCTGAGGACTGAGGAGGGAGACCGCGATAACGGTCACGACGTAGGCCAGTACCGTTCCGACCGCGCCCAGCGTAATTTTCGCCGCCGTTCGAGAGTTTCCGGATAGAAGGAATCCCACGGCGGGAATCAGCGCGGCGAACGCGCCTGCCACGACAGCAAAGCCGATAAAGAAGCCTAACTGAGAGTCGGAGTGAACAACCATAATAGTGCCTCACTGCGGTGGAAGATCCCGCAACAGGTACATGGCCGATGACAGGTAGTAGTTTCGGGCGATGGCGTTGTTCTGCCGCTCGCCGAGCTCGATGAGTGCCTGGGCCTTGATCCTCTTCGCGCCGGCGTTTGCGGGATCATTCGCCAACACGTAGTCGGCGAGTTCGGC
>CAZOOE010000434.1:0-5783 GCA_964581275.1 uncultured Clostridia bacterium | reverse complement strand
GATGTTGGGCGGTTAACAATGTCTAAAACGAATACGCTCGACAAGCTGGCAGCTTACGGATGTTGGGCGGTTAACAATGTCTAAAACGAATACGCTCGACAAGCTGGCAGCTTACGGATGTTGGGCGGTTAACAATGTCTAAAACGAATACGCTCGACAAGCTGGCAGCTTACGGATGTTGGGCGGTTAACAATGTCTAAAACGAATACGCTCGACAAGCTGGCAGCTTGTCGGACACTGAAGCGCAATAAGTTGGGCGCCACACTGCACTCCACAGCATAGCGCCCAACAAAAGACGACTGGTTACAACGTCATTACTCGAGACGACCGATCACTTGACCCTCATTGACGGGTCGCCAAGTAGTACCCAGGTTCGGCGAACATCAGCGTCAGTAACAGCACCCTTAGCAGCCTTGATAGCGTCTCCCAGAGTAATTCCACGATTCCCAAACAACTGTCGATAGAACTCCTGGTTCATCAGAGCTTGCACATCGGGCGTTGTCAGACCGGCTGAGGCCCATACTGCCACGGCTCCTCCTTGCTGTGCGGTCATCAGTTCTTCTGCCAGGCCACTCAGCACCGGGTCTTCGTAATATCCATTGAGGCAGGTCATCATAACGAACACCGACAGGTGCTGTCCGTTTACGAGCCCTCGGGCGTCATCGTTGGTCAACAGGTCACCCTTCCACTGATCCACGTTTCCATGCCCAATATAGTTGACGAGTTTTTGACCTTGATTGAGCGCCTCCAACAATTGCTTCTTGGCCGTATCAGGATCCAACCTGCCCCGATTGATCTGGTTTATCCTCAGTTCCGGAGGAATCAGATCGCGCAAGGCATTGCTGACCGACTCGAAGTCGAACCCATCGTTCGCGTCGCTAACCAGCATCGCCTCCGGTGACGGAATCGACCGTTCATATCCGACGATCTTTCCGACAACCAGCGCCGCGTCGCCCGAGTCACGAATCGGAAGCCTGCCGATCGCAAGCTCTCCGATTCCATCATTATTAAAGTCCACGAACCATTCGTCTGAAACGGTTTCCATCAACTGAGTATCGATGAGCTTCGTCGCGACCACGTCCCCGTCAGGTATGCCTAAGAAGCCTTTCGGGTCGAAGGTGCCGTCGCCCGCCATCAGCACAAAGCGTGGTTTCTTCTTCCAACTCGTAGCCGCATAGCTAAGGAAGTCCCTGACCGCTTGCGGGGAGCGCTCTCCATAGTTGAACTCGTCAAAGATGTCTTCAACGTCTACCACCGCAACGCTCAACCCCTGCCTCTGGCGCAGCGCCACCAAAGGCTGGAGCGGGGCAATAAGATCCCGTCGAGTCAACATCAGCAGATCGGCTCCGTTATTCGGCGATCTCAGGGTCGATGGTAGGTTGGCTGCCAGGTTCACAGGTTGCTTTGTCCTGTCACTGGTGAATGCGAGCAGCGTCCTTGATGCATTTCCAGCAAGGTTGACGGTGATCTGATAACCGGCTCCCGACCTCTCTACATTCCCGATTATCTCTTCCGGTGAACCGGCGTCGGTCACATCTATGACTCGGATCGACGAGTTGCTGAACCCGCTGATAGTTTGCGTTACACCGTCAGGCGAGCCCTTCACAGTTTGTCCGCCCGCGGTGAGCTTCAGCACATTATCTTCGGCGACATAGTTGTGCTGATAGGTGATCCTTACATAGTCTACGAGGCTCACATCCATCGGTCCGGCTTCGGACTGCAATGTCACAATGTTGTCGCCTTCTTTAAGGTGAGTCTGGTAGAGCGAGAAACTCTCCGATTTGTGCTCCCTGCCATTAAAGACCAGGGTCCCGACGGAGACTCCGTTCACCGCCACGCGCACTGAGTGATCTGGTGTCGCCCCTGTCTGTTCGGTCACCCCCTGGAGTGCCACCTCCAACTCTGCGGCCTGCGCCTGTGGATCGACGTCGCGCAAGGTGAGTTTCTGATCTACCCCTTTGGGTTCGACGACTGCCCCAAAGAAGTTCTCCTGGTCTCCGTTTCTTAAGCTTGAGAAGTATACCGTTCGATCTCGCTTCTCAACCGTGTAGCCGAAGCTGGCTGCGCCCCCGGGCTTGCCTCCACCCTTGATGACGTTTATGCGCTTGCCCGGAGAGTTGGCGGCCACCAACCAGTAAACGTGCGCGTCGGTTGAGAGCGTATCCTGGCCCGTGCCGTAGAACCCGATTGCATCAAAGGTCTGGGAGTTTTTCCCAGCTATCAGCATGGGGACTTCCTGGCCTTGTAGGTATAGTTGGAGGTTATGCCCTGCCGCGTTGGCATCAAGTCCTGCCAACAAGAGTTGCTGTCGAGTCAGGCTGTACCAGCCTTCTTCCCTTACTGTGAGCTTCAAAGCCCGACCGTTTGCGATCTCCTGTTGCTTAGAAAGTTGAGCATCTGTATTAGCTAACTTCAGAGCAAATCGCGGTGGCGCAGAGTTGGCAGCGCTGCGGCCAACTTGACTCAGCATCTCGGCCGAACTTCTCGACGCGGGCTTGCCGACGACACGCCCTACGGCAAACGGACCATGCAGCGACCGGGTACCGTTGAGGTCAATGTCTTCGAGCCAGTATTGGACGCCCTGTTGATCTTTCACATCATCCCACCAACGATAGGTACGCCCGGTCTGAAGTCGAGCCTTACCGGTGAGCAGCGCCGAACCTGCCACGACGTCAGGTGTGATCAGCTGCTTCTGCCCCGCGCTTTCGCGGTAGACATTGAAGCCGAGGTTGTCGACATCCATCCCGGTCTTCCATTCCAGATAGACCCCGTTGTCATATCCTTTAGCTACACACTTATCGAGTTTGATCGCCGTAGGCGTTCCGCCGATAGTTATACTGCCCGGCGGCGTGCTGCCCGGCAGTACACTAGTCAGGTTCACATCCTTGAAGATGAAACCATTTCCGGCTGCCTCCCAGGTCAAGGCCGTGATCGCTCCGACAGGCGCTGCCGGGACCACCCGGAGGCGCAGGTTGAACAGGACCCCCGCCCCTGACAGGGGCGTTACCGTGTCGTCAACGTTGGCTGAGATATTTAGAGTTTTTATCGTGCCCGCCCCGGTTACGGACCCGAGCACGGTCCACGTGTTGATAGCGTCGCCGGTTAGTCCTGCTTTCTCGACGGGAACCGCCGCAAATGTCACGACGGAAGAGTCAAAGTCCAGCCTTCCTTGAAATGCAACCAGATTGTCTCCGGCGGATATTGCTGTGACGTTTACTGGTAGCTTGAAGAGCGTCTGGTTCGCCGCGGTGTTGGCGACTGACGCGATCGGTAAGGTGACTTGCGCCACCGCGCTTGGCGTGGATAGCTGAGGGGTGGGTCCCGATGGAGTCAGGTCGCCATTTATGTCTCCCAGCGCTACCGCGTCGTAGTTCTGATTCGCCTGATCGGTCGTAATGCTTACGTAATTGTTGCTCGGAGGAGTGAATTTCCATTGCCCGGTATTAACAAAGCCCGCGGTGTTTAGAAAGAAACGGCGGATCGCAAGAACATCAGATGTGTCTATAACGGCGTCTCCGGTGACCTCCGCGGCAACGAGTTGGCACGGAGTAAGTGGCGCAAAACCTCCGAGGAATTGGCGTCGCGCGAGCAAGACGTCTGTGGTATCGATCTGTGGTGTAGCCGGTCCAGGCGCCAGCGTCGCCTTTGTCGGGGTCACCACATAGGTTCCGCTGGCAGGGAGATTCGCCGACGCGAACGAGTAGTTACCCATTGCATCTGTCATAGTAGAAGTCGACACACTACCGGTGACATTAAGCGTCGAATTAGGCACAGGCGGCGGAACTGCCGCGGAACAATACTGTATGTGACCCGATATGTTGACGATACCGGCTGGTTGGCTCTGCCAGAATCCACCATTAAGAGAAAATGTCCCGCCCGTCGAGGTTCCCAGCACGCTCTGACCTATGGTGCCATCAATTCGCGTAGTGCCGTTAGAGCTTGAGCCGCCTCCGCCGGCGATAACCGATGGTTTGATCTCGAAGGTCCCGCCCGATTGCACTGGATCGGTGTTAGCCGAACCGACACTCAGCGCCGCCGTAAAAGCCACCAGCGTAACAACGACTGAAAGAAAAGCGACGATCCCGCGATTAATGGTCATCATTAGCACCCCTTCACGACCGTTTCCTATCAACGGCAACACCGGCGAGATGTAGATCCTCACCGTAGCTTAAGCAAGCCCCACGCCTTAAGCAATGCGCATTCTACCTCACAAGAGCAAAAATAAGAACAGATTCGTAACGCGCCAGAGGAAAAAATCAATAGCCGGCCACCCCGGTTTGGCCCTGAGAACGAGACCGCCAGGAGGGCTAGAGACTCCATCGGGCCAGAGCTGAGACTCAAATCCAGATTAATGCCTCGAAATGAAACCGGACGCGCCGGCGGTCCGATCCACGACAACCTCCAAGTCACCAGTGCCAGTCTTCGCCCTCTCTGGTGGCACCTGCGCGCACCTCTCTGAAAGATTGTCTCCTTGTGGATCGATTGTGCACAAAGAGCACGGCAACAAAAATGGCGTACTCGGTTGTGCCCGCTCGGTTACAATTTCGTTGTCTATGCAGTTCTGGTTCATTGCCGACCTTGCGGCTGGTCGCTACAATACGAGGTGGTGAAAACGATAAGCATTGGAATCAGCGGCGCGAGCGGTGCCATCTATGCCCAGCGCCTCTTGATGCAGCTCGAAGACAGCCCCGAAGTACGCCAGATTAACCTGGTCATCAGCGGTCCCGGACGCCGCGTGATCAGCGATGAACTCGACGTGAGCGCCACCGCCGACACCGACCAGGTCGTGGCCGAGATGATTGGCCGGCCTTCCACTAAGACCATCGTCTTTCATCCCGGAGACATCGGAGCAGCGATCGCTTCAGGCTCATATCCGGTCGATGCGATGGTTATCATCCCTTGCTCCGCTTCGACGATGGGCGTGCTGGCATCGGGTTCGTGCCGCAACCTTCTGCATCGAGCCGCCGATGTCTGCTTGAAAGAAGGACGCAAGCTGGTACTCATACCTCGCGAGACACCGCTTTCCGCGATTCACCTCGAGAACATGTTGAAGCTCAGGCAGGCGGGCGCAATGATCGTCCCTGCGATGCCGGCGTTCTATCATCGGCCCGCGAACATCATCGAGATGGTCGACCATTTCATCTACCGAGTGATGGATCATCTGGAGCTTGGCCATTCGCAGGAGACGGTCTGGCAGGGCGATATCAGCCGACCGATCTGAGTCTTGATTTCTCGATTCATTGATATGACTATTTCGCGGCGGCTGAAAATCACGCTCGAGATGATAAAGATCGAGCACACGCTTTTCGCGTTGCCGTTTGCGTTTCTAGGCGCGACGCTTGCGGCCCGCGAGCTTTCGCCTCAGCCGCCGAGCTTCTGGGTTTCGAAATTTCTGTGGATCACTCTTGCGATGGTCGGCGCACGGTCGGCCGCGATGACCTTCAATCGAATCGCCGACCGCGAAATCGATGCGGCCAATCCACGCACCGCTGCGCGCGCCTTGCCTTCGGGCCTTCTCGATCTGAGGTTTGCCGCGGTTTTTGCGATCGTCTCGTCCGCTTTGTTCGTGTTGGCGGCCTCGCAGCTCAATCGGCTTACTCTCATTCTTTCACCAATCGCGCTTCTGTCCGTCTTGCTCTATTCGTACACCAAGCGTTTCACATTCCTTTCACATTTGATTCTTGGTTGGTGTTTGGCGATCGCTCCGTCGGCCGCGTGGATCGCGATTCAAAGCAGACTAACCGCGGTACCGTTGTTGATGTCGCTGTCGGTGTCGAAATAGC
>CAZOOE010000433.1:0-5793 GCA_964581275.1 uncultured Clostridia bacterium | reverse complement strand
ATCCTCATGAGGCGCGGCGTCGAAATAAAACTGAAGACGCGGCTGGAAGCTGCAACCGGTGAGGAAGCGATACTGGCAAGCGGCGAGATGATTCCGACCAGGACGCTTGTTTCCACTGTGCCCAGCTCGCCACACCCCTTGCTCGAGGCACTCGATCTGCCAAAGGGAAAAGGCGGCCGGCTTATAGCCAACGGGTCTCTTGAAGTTCAAGGCGCCGATTCGGTTTGGGCGCTCGGCGATTGCGCGCAGATCCCGACTAAAGGCGGGGGCTTCGCTCCTCCAACCGCGCAGCACGCAATCCGCCAGGGGAAGACCGCTGCTAATAATATCGTTGCCGCGATCCGCGGAGGATCGAAGACCGAGTTTGCATTTGGAGGTCTGGGCAAGATGGGTGCGTTGGGTCATCACTCTGCGGTCGCCGAGATTATGGGCATCAACATCAGCGGTTTCCTGGCGTGGTGGATGTGGCGGACGATCTACTTAATGAAGCTTCCCGGTTGGGGCAGGCGCTTGAAGGTAGCTACCTCGTGGACTTTGGATCTACTGTTGCCCGCCGATCTGGTCGAGCTAAAGCTGTCGGGTTCTCAGGGGATAGCTCAGCAGCACTTCGAACCCGGCGAAGAGGTCTTTCATCAGGGCGACCTCGGAGATCGAATGTACATCATTGTAAATGGCAATGCAGAGGTCGTTCGCGTAGACGATGGAGTCGAGAGGTCTCTTGCGAAGCTTGGTCCGGGCGAATACTTCGGCGAGATGGCGTTACTTAGGCAGAGCACGCGAGGTGCGACGGTGAGGTGCATTGCTCCGATGGACGCGCTGAGTCTGCCGAAGCGCGAGTTCAGCATGCTTGCCACTTACTTGCCACAAGTCCGCGAGTCGCTCGAAGCGGTGACGGAGCAGCGAGCGCGAGCAAACGCTCAAGCTTCTGCTGTAGTTGACACGAGCCTGAGCCGCGGCGCTGATTAAGTAGATGGAGCATCCCTATGCATCGTTCTTGCCCGCCCGCTTTGTCACAATCTTGTGACAATCTTTCGCAGAAATCGGCGTAAATCGGCAGTAGTCTTCGCAATGGCCAGCGGCTGTAACCTGTAACAGATGTCGCTTCGAGAGGTTTTTCGATTCCTTGAGGCCGGTCTGGTCCATTTCCAAAAACGGAGGATGGCACTGTGACGGTCTGTGCCAGGCCGCCAATGGGTTACCGCCGACCGCCCCCGATGATCGATGACTAACATCAAGCAACGAAGAATCGTCAGTGACAATCCCGAGCATTCGCGGACCCACCCGATTTACAAGATCCTTTGAGCCACTTTCATCATTCTTTGCGCATTAAGAGTTAGGACCCCCCGAGATCAATAGTTAGCTCGGCGGTCCTTCAGACCGATCTCTGGAGACAATTCCGCGCTGGCAAACGGGCTGGGAGGTCCGGATCCGACGCTTACGACGCAAGCTTTGGCGACTCGCACAGCGAAAAAGATCTTGCAGACATACTTTGATGGAAGGCCGTGGGTTGAGAACTCAAATGCGGTGTCGTCGGTCGATCATTCGGTAACTGAAGCCGTCATTCGTGGCTTTAGAAGAGCTGGGGTCGCACAAATCAGCGTCAATGTAGATTTTAGAAGCTACCATGACGAATCTGTCGAGAAGTGAATTGTCCTAAGAGGTAGATCTGTATGTTTAACCAAAAAATCGTAAGCACTTTGACGTTGACCTTCTTGTTTCTCGCAGCCAGTAGTTTTTCGGCGACCGCGCAAACGACCAGCTTTACATATCAAGGGAAACTCACAACTAGCGGCAGTCCCGCCGTCCCGCCAGCGGAAGTTACGATTTTGAGTTTCGTCTGTTTGATCTTTTGAGCGGCGGAACGCAACAAGGCTCTGCGTTAACACTCACCAACGTGGCCGTCGTGAACGGAATCTTCGCGGTGCAACTGGATTTTGTTGCGTGCGGGACCTGTGTTCCTTGCCCAACGTGTTTCAACGGTTCCAATCGCTTTCTGGATATCAGTGTGCGCTCCACGGGCGGCGGATCGTTCACGCCGCTGACACCACGACAACCGCTGACCGCGAATCCGTTTGCGATAAGAACTTTGAATGCCGGGGCAGCCGACACCTTGAGCGGTGCGTGCGTGAATTGCGTGACTAGCAGCCAGATTGGCAGCGTCAACGGTAGCTCGGTGACGGGAAATATACCGGTGGCGAGTGTGCCTGCGGGAAGTAACAACTACATTCAAAACACAACCACGCCGCAATCGCAGGCCTCATTTGATGTCTCTTCCGGTCACTTTAGCGGAGCCGTTCGCATCGAAGGCAGCGGTTTCATTGTGCCAGACACACCAAGTCTTTCGCTGAGCTCGACCGGATCCGTCAAGGTCGATGCACCGTTTCTTCCCGGCGGAAGGTTTACCATCTTGGAAAACGGCAATGTTGGAATTGGTAACGGGGCGCCGACTCAGAAGCTTGAAGTAGTGGGGGATGCAAGGTTCACTGGCAACGAAACCGTAACCGGGAATCTCGGTATTGGATCCATTTCAGCCGGCTCAAAGCTCAATGTTTCGGGGAATGGAATTGTTCGCGCCCGGATAAACTCGGATTCCAACGGATGATTGTCTCTCGCGCTGAGCGGCCAGCCGAGGTGGTCGATCGCGACGGTAACAGGCGGCGATCTTCAAATATACAACGACTCTTCGGGACAGCTCGCGATGTCTGTAAACGGCGCAGACAGCAGTGTGACTGTGCATACTTCGATTTCGGGCAATGGTGCAGTTAAGTGGAGAAGCGTGTCTGGCTCGGCGCAGCAGGCCCAACCCAATACCGGGTATTTGGCGACGAATAGCGCTGAGGTGACCGTAACGCTTCCGGCGACACCTAACATCGGCGACATTGTGCGCGTGGCCGGAGTGGGATCAGGCGGCTGGAGAATTGTTTCAGGTGCGGGCCAATCTATGGTGGGTCTCAATCTAACGCCAGCCGGATTGACCTGGACCCCGCACGAGAATGCTAGAGCGTGGCGTTCAGTCGCGTCCTCCGACGATGGGGTGAAACTTGTTGCCGCGGTAGACGCTGGTCAAATCTACACCTCGACCGATTCCGGCGTGACTTGGACTCCACGCGAGACTAACAGGAGTTGGCGTTCAGTAGCTTCCTCCGCTGATGGCCTCAAACTGGTGGCCGTGGTCGATAGTGGCCAAATCTACACCTCGACCGACTCGGGAGTGACTTGGACTCCACGCGACAGCGACAGGATCTGGCGCTCGGTTGCTTCATCGGCCGATGGCGTGAAACTAGCAGCGGTGATCAGACCTGGCCAAATCTACACCTCAACCGATTCGGGAGTTACCTGGACAGCACACGGTCCGAGCCTAAACTGGCGTTCAATAGCTTCGTCCGCCGATGGCGTCAAACTGGTCGCCGCCGGGTATCCCGGCACCGCTGATTTTATTTATACCTCAACCGATTCTGGAGTAACCTGGACGCAGCGCGGCGATCCTGGATTCTGGGAGTGTGTTGCTTCATCGGCCGACGGTGTAAAGTTAGTCGCAACAGGAAGCTTCATGGAGATATACACCTCCAATGATTCAGGTCTTAGCTGGACAAAACACGAAAGCCAAAGACTTTGGACTTCAGTTGCTTCTTCAGCGGGTGGCACCAGACTAGTTGCTGTCGTCCTCCCTGGCAGGATCTATACCTCAACCGATTCGGGTTTGACCTGGACGCCGCGCGAGAGCAGCAGAAGCTGGGAGTCAGTAGCTTCGTCAACCGATGGTGCGAAACTGGCCGCCGTTGCGATGGGGGATTTTGTGTTTACATCGAACGGCAACATCGCCCTCCAGCTGGCCGGCGGGCAACTGTCTGCTATCGAATTGCAATACATCGGCGTAGGGCAGTTTCTTATGCTCAGTCACGAAGGAGCTTTCGAAGTTCAGTAGCTCGGGGTCAATTGTTTCCTGCAGCCCGTGCGTCTTCACAGTGATCTGGTTGCCCTTTATTCACCTTCCGAGCGCGATTCGGTAGAGGCTGACCTCTTGGTTACGGCCCTAACGACGCGTCGGTGTAGCCGACTCGTACACAGGCTGATGACCTGGACTGTCTGATTGCGCCGCTTTCCGCCGACGATCCGAATGCACCTAACTAAGTCCCTCCAAGCCTGCATCAAAAAACACTACAGCCGAATCGATGCCAGCTCTCAGCGGGCAGGAAGCCATCGATCAGGTCAAAGAGCAGGGCACCTACACCTCGCTTAGTCAGGCTGAAGCCTGCCGGCCCGCTTCTGTCGTGATTGAAGGGCGGGGCTGCCGTCTGCGCTTTCGCAGCCCCAGCGTTCAGGACCATCACGGTAAGGAGTAACCCAATGCAATAGAGCCATCGCTTTGTCATTTTGATTCCTCCCGTTTAATCAAGTCAGCATCGAGACCGAAAGTGAAAGCGCTAACGAGAAGGGCAGTCTGCGCCGCCGATGAATCGATGACGTCGAACTTAAAATAACTTGAACCAGTAGGTATCACCGCTTGTATCAGTCGGCGAGTGCAAGGATAGAGATGCGAGATTCAGAAACAATCACCTATTCATATGATCTTCAGGAGGGATTTTGATGGCCAAAGAAGGAGTTCAATCCACCGTCAGACTAATCCGTTGCGAAGGGCTTTGACCACCGCCTCAGACTTGGAGTGAACCTGCAGTTTCCGATAAATGCTTTGCATATGCCTCCCGATGGTAATGATGCTGCTCGCCAATTCAGCGGCGGCGGTCTTGTAGCTGTGGCCTTCGAGGAGCAATTTCAAGCTACCCGCTCGATGCGATCTCGCACCCCGGCGGATTTTATCACCTCGTCCTTAGCAAGATCAGATCCTGAAAGATTTCTCATCGGGTGAGGGAATCCCGAGACAGTTCCCGCCTAATGCGGTGAGGCCCAGTAAGGCGCTCACCTCAAATCTTCGAAAAAGTTGGTTCGAGTCGCTCCGAGCAGGGCTCGCATCAGGGGAGAACTGTCTATGAACACCGGATCTACGCTTCTGATAGTTCCCATACTCAATCTGTTGTCATTCGCTTGTGTACAGGCCGGTCAAACGGTTGCCGCAAGCTCAGATACCGAGTCTGCCAGCATTCGGACCACTTTCGACCTGTCTAAGATAGACGAAGGCGTTACCGAACAATTCAAAAAAGCATGGGAGTATTCGCGCCGCGGTACCGCTTATGTGGAAGGATTGGTTTTCATCTTCAGAAACTCTGACGGGTCTTACAGAGCCGAAGCTCTGCCTCCGAACAATGAGTTCAACAAGCTAACATTTAAATGGGATAGGGACGCGATAGCAGTAGTCCATACTCATCCGACTAATTGCAATCCAAGACCGAGCACGAATGACATACAACTCGCCGATAGTCATCGGGTGCCGATGTTCACTATCACTCAGTATGGTATGTACATGTACGACCCAAATACAAAGAGGATTATCAAGGTCCAGGACAATCTCGATTGGCTGAAAGGGTCCAAGTGGAATCGGAAGCCTCAATCAGCATCTGCGAGATGATGATGCGACTCAGGGGATCGTGTTGCATTTCGATCAGCAGGTGCTGGTGATTGGGCATGAGGCAATATGCGTAGACGTAGAAAGGAAGTCTCGCTTTCTGAACTGCGAGGATATCAACAAAGCGAAGATAATCAGCTTCGGAGCGAAAGATCTTGCGACGATTGTTACCCGCGAGAGATGATGTGATAGAGGGCGCCTGCGATTCGATTCTCGATTTGCGAGGCATGAGGGACGAGAATGTATGTTATGTGGCGATCAAATGTCAACGA
>CAZOOE010000432.1:5317-5810 GCA_964581275.1 uncultured Clostridia bacterium | reverse complement strand
CACTGGATAACAAGCATACCTTCTTCGGACGCGCCGAACGCGTGAGAAAGGATGGTCGGATCATCCATGTATCTCTCACCGTCTCGCCAATAAAGGATTCAGCCGGAAGGATTGCCGGCGGTTCGATAATTGCGCGCGATATCACCGAGCGCAAGGCGGCGGAGCGCCGTCTATCCTGCAACATTGGGGTCACTCGAATCCTTGCTGAATCGCCCGCCCTAAGCTACGCAATGCCGCGCGTTCTTCAGACGATTTGTGAGTCGCTCGACTGGGAGCTTGGAGCGATGTGGGCGGTAGATTCAGACGCGGACCTGTTACGCTGTCTGGCGGTGTGGCATAACCAAACGGACGGGGTAAGGGGATTCGAGTCGGTGTGCTACGACCGTACGTTTACGCGTGGCTCTGGGTTGCCTGGACGCGTGTGGATGGGCTTGAAGCCGGCTTGGATCCCCGATGTTACCAATGATGACAACTTCCCGCGCGCCGCATCTGC
>CAZOOE010000432.1:0-5307 GCA_964581275.1 uncultured Clostridia bacterium | reverse complement strand
TCCCAATCCTGTCGGTGGACAAGCTCCTCGGCGTAATGGAGTTCTTCAGTCTGGAGATCCGCGAGCCAAACGAGCGCTTGTTGGCAATGTTCTCAGGAATCGGAAGCCAGATCGGCCAGTTCATGGAGCAAAAACGGGCTCAGGAAGCCCTAAAGCAAAGCGAGGAGCAACTGCGGTTGGCCCTCGAGGCGGCCAATATGGGTGCTTGGGATTATGACGTGCTGACGGGAGCGGTTACATGGTCTAGTAGTCTTGAAGCGATTCACGGTCTCGCACCGGGCGGCTTTGGAGGGACATTCGATGATTACCTGAGAGACATCCATCCAGAAGATCGTGAGGATGTCTTGAAGTCGCTCAAGAGCACCATTGAGCAAGGTGCTGAACACGACATCGAATACAGGATCGTGCTGGGTGACGGCTCAATCCGATGGGTTGAGGGAAAAGGCGAGGCCATCCGCGATGAGACCGGCAAAGCAATTCATATGACGGGTGTCTGCATGGATATCTCCGAGCGCAAGCGAGCCGAACGCGAACGGGAACAGCTTCTGGGGCGAGAGCAGGACGCGCGCAGCGAAGCAGAGGCGGCAAATCGAGCCAAAGACGATTTTCTCGCTGTGGTCTCACACGAACTCAGAACCCCGTTGAACTCGATCGTCGGATGGGTCGATATACTTCTGGCGAATCCCCAGCGGGATGAGGCTCACATCGCTCGGGCGCTCGAAGTAATCAGCCGTAACGCGGGACTGCAGGCCCGGATCATCGAAGATATTCTGGATGTTTCTCGGATCGTCACCGGCAAACTGCCACTTGATATTCGCCCGGTCGAGCTTTCAGCCATAATCCAGGCTGCTGTAGCTGCTGTCCAACCGACGGCGGACGCAAAACAGATTCAGGTGCGCCAGATGCTCGATCGTTCCACTGATCCGGTGTCGGGCGATCCACAACGCCTCCAGCAAATCGTTTGGAATATACTTTCCAATGCGATTAAGTTTACGCCTGACGGCGGAGAGGTAGAGATCAAGCTTCAACAAACCGATTGCAACGCACGAATCACGGTCAGCGATACTGGAGAGGGCATACATCCAGAGTTCTTACCGCGCATCTTTGATCGGTTCAGCCAGGCCGACACATCGACGACTAGATCATATGGCGGCCTCGGATTGGGCCTCGCCATTGTGCGGCACCTGGTCGAGCTTCATGGCGGGACGGTCGAAGCGTATAGCGCAGGCGAGAGGCAGGGAGCGGTGTTTGTTGTTACGATACCTTGCGAATCGGGGCGGATGGCGGCGGCCGGCCTTCAGGCCGTATCGGAAGGCGACCGGCGCAGCGACGGCGCTGCTCCGCTGACTGGCATCCGCGTATTGGTCGTCGATGACGACTTCGATTCGCGAGAGGTCCTTGCCGCACTGCTCTCGTTGCGTGGGGCGGAAGCGAGATCTGCGGGTTCGGTTCGCGAAGCGCTAGAAGCCCTCACCGAATGGAGGCCGGACGTCCTCGTCTCCGACATCGGGATGCCCGGCGAGGATGGCTACGATCTGATCAGAAAAATCAGGTTGAGAAGGTCGGAAGAAGGCGGTGAAATCCCCGCGATAGCCCTCACCGGCTATGCCGCTGCGCATGAGGGGGACCGGGCACTGTCAGCCGGCTATCACACCCATCTTGCCAAGCCGGTAGAGCCGCGGCACCTGGTGAAAATCATCGCCAGCCTTGGAGGCGCAAACCAAAGAGCGCAAACCGATTGAGCTCCTCGTTGTCCCATTTAGTCTGTTGACGTTAGTAGTCTCGCTAGAGGCGATCTTTCTCTCCACCTTTGTACTTATCAGTCAAAATCATGCGAGCGAAATCGCCGACAAGCGTGCGATCTCGATCTACAGATCAACCTCTTAGCGGAACATGAGATCTCTCGATTTCTAACGCTAATGGACGCTGTTGCCGACCGCCTTGGGATCGAATACGGGAGAAGCCGGAGGTTGAAGAGTTGAAGAAAGACGTAGGCGCTGAAGCTTTGCTTGATGAACTAGAATCCCGCGAGGAGACGGAGGAGGAGAAAGAGTGATAGTCAACGATCTATACATTCAACAGAAGGCAGCCTGCAAAAGCTCACACCACCCTTCATTCCCAGATTCCGGAGTTTGACCAATCGGTATCAGCCAGGATCTGCAAGGTTGTGTCTCTTAATCATGCTGTACAATCGGGGCCGGTAGATGCCGAGCAGGTTGGCGGCGGCCTGTTTGTTTCCCCCGGTACGCGTAAGCGCCGCGCTGACCACTGCCCGTTCGACTTCGGCGAACACGTCGACCGGCTCAGCTCCATTTTTCGGTTCCGGCACCTTATCCACGATTCTCCGCCCGATCTCCTCGAAAGAAGGTTCGTTCGGATGGGTCCCTTGATCCTGGGAGGTGCTAGTGATCAGTTCACCGTTTGAGACAGGAATGGCTCGGCCCTCTGTACCCGACGCAACAGCGGAGGTTGCAGCCATGGCTCGCGCTGCAGTCTGGCCGAATGGAAGCGCATTGACATCTATCGTTTCGGTCTTGCAAAGGAGCATTGCCCGTTCAATCGCGTGTTGCAGCTCGCGAACATTGCCGGGCCACGAATGCTCGAACAGGCGCTTGTATGACTCCTCCGAGATTCTGCACGCCGGACGCTGATACTTCTGGGATAGCTCCCGCAGAAAGTGTTCGGCAAGATGCTGAATGTCCTCAAGGCGTTGTCGCAGTGGAGGCACGCGGATTTCAATTGTGTTAATGCGATAGTAAAGGTCCTCTCGCAGGTGACCCCGATTCAAAGCTTCCATCGGGTCGCGATTTGTTGACGAAATGAGCCGGAAACTGGCCTCCTGCGCCTTGTCACTTCCCAGACGATAGAAGACGCGCTCCTGCAGGACACGGAGAAGTTTCGGCTGTAGTTCTACGGGCATTTCGCCAATTTCATCCAAAAGGAGACTCCCATCATCAGCTCGACTGATGAGTCCGACTTTGTCCATAGAGGCACCGGTGAAGGCTCCCTTGGTGTGCCCGAACAATTCAGACTCGATCAGCTCTTTCGGCAGAGCAGAACAGTTGATCTTGACGAAAGGTTTCTTGGCTCGCAGGCTCTTATAGTGAATCGCATTCGCGATGAGTTCCTTCCCAGTCCCGGATTCACCAATGATCAGGATGTTGGCGTCGGATTCGGCGACGCTGTCGATCATCTCATAGATATCCTGCATCGCTTTGCTGCTGCCGATGATGTTGTAGTATGAGTCGCGGCTGGTCAGCCGGCCGCGTAGTTGTTTGATCTCTTCAGCTTGCTGACCACGTTCGACCGCCTTCTCGATCAAGACCATGAGTTCTTCAAACTCGACTGGCTTCTCGACAAAATAAAACGCACCGGCTTTGGTCGCCTCGACCGCTTTGGATACCGAGCCGTGGCCGGATATCATGATGATCTCGCTTTCCGGCGAAATCTCCTTTAGCCGCTTGACGACCTCGATCCCGCCAATATCCGGAAGCTGCAGATCGGTCAGAATCACGTCGAAGTGGCCCCCCTCCACAAGCTTCAGCCCTTCCTCGCCAGTCTCCGCGCGGGCCGCTTCGTAACCCTGCGCCTGGAGGTGAAACTCCGCGAGTTCGAGCATCGACTCATCGTCATCGATAATCAGGACTCTTGTCTTACCCATAGTTCAATCACCTTCCTGAGTTTGGTTTTCACCTTTAACAAGGCAAGCTGAAACTATTCAGCGCTCCACAAGTTCGTATCCCACGCTGGCCCTTTCACTTTACGCCCCTCTTCGCTTACTGGCGAGTCCGGTAAGGCTTGCGACCACCGTCGCCAACTCAGCAGGTTCGACCGGTTTTGGAATATGCATTTGGAAACCGGCCGACAACGCGCGTATCCGATCGACCGAGCGGCCATAGGCCGTTAGCGCAACCGCTGGGGTGCGACCACCCATCTCGGGAGCCAGATCTCGAATACGGTGGATGAGTTCATAGCCGTCGACTTCCGGCATACTGACGTCGGAAATCACAACATCAGGCCGTCGTCCATCCTCGCCGGCGGTCAGGGCAGTCAGAGCCTCCGGGGCAGATGCCACCGACGTGACCTTCGCCCCGCATTGCTGCAGTAGAGTCGCCACCAGTTCGCGCGCGTCTGCTTCGTCATCGACAACCAGCGCCCACACACCCTCGAGCGAGGGGGCACCAAGCACCGATGTTCCTCCAAAAACCGGGAGCTCTCCCTCGGATGCCTGGGGTAGCACCGCGCGCAATGGGAGATCGATAATGAAGCTGGCACCCTTCCCTTCTCCGGGGCTCCTCGCATAGACTGTTCCGCCATGCAGTTCTACGAGATGGCGCACTAGGGATAGACCCAGGCCAAGACCGGTGTAACGGCGAGTGCTCGCTCTGTCCGCCTGAAGAAATCGATCGAAGATGAACGGCAAATACTCCGGACTGACCCCCTTGCCGGTGTCGCTCACCGTGATGCGCACGTGAGGATCGGCGCGTTCGAGATGGACTTCAACGTGCCCGCCCTTTGGCGTGAACTTGATGGCGTTCGACAGGAGATTCCACACGATTTGTTGCAAGCGGTCCAGGTCTCCGGTTATGACCTCCCTTCCAACATTGAGGTTGAGCTGGATGTCAATCAGTTTGGCCTCGGCCGCCGGCCGCAATCCCTCGACCGCATTCTCGATCAGCGATGTGAGATCCAGCGGTTGAATGTCAAGGCGCAGTTTACCGCTCACTATTCGAGCCGTATCGAGCAGATCCTCGATTAGTCTTGACTGGGTGCGGGCGCTGCGTTCGATGATCTCAATTGCGTGAGCGAGCGTGGCTTTGTCGACTCGCGTGGACCTCAGGATTTGCGCCCAGCCCAGCATCGCATTGAGCGGCGCACGAAGCTCGTGTGAAACCGTAGCGAGAAACTCGTCCTTGGCGCGGTTGGCCGCTTCTGCCTCCTCACGAGCCTTCTGCTCCTTATCAAGCAAATGCTCGCGTTCTTCTTCCGCCCGCTTGCGTTCAGTGATCTCGTTGGCAAGGACAAGAGCGGCATGCCGCCCACGGTAAATCAATTCATGCCAGATCACCTCGACTTCGATGATCGCCCCATCCTTTTTCTTATGCTGCCACTCTCCGGCGTTTGGAACTGCATCAGGAGTCTTTGAGAAATAGTGTTCAATGGCTGGGACATCTTCGCCGGCCCGAAGGTCCCCGATGCTCATGTTTAGAAACTCCTCTCGCGAGTATCCGTACTGCATCACCGCGGCTTGATTGACCCGTAGAAACACACAGGTCTCCAAAACACAGATCCAGGTTAGAAAAGAAA
>CAZOOE010000431.1:0-5813 GCA_964581275.1 uncultured Clostridia bacterium | reverse complement strand
CAGTACCTCGTCTCGAAACAAAGCGACGAGCACAACTGCCCGATCACGATGTCCAAGTGAGCCAGGGGTTCCGTTAAAACAGAAGGCACGCTCCCAGCTCGACACTTTACTCCAATGTCCTGGAGATGAGTCGATTGGCGATGGCCAACATGAATCGCGGCGAACTGGACGGTAAGCGCATCTTGAAGGCATCCACCTACGAGTTGATGTGGAAACCGGCGGGCGAACAGTTCCACCAGGTCGGCATAAGCTGGTTCCTCAACAAGTACAGAGATCACGCGGTCGTGACGCATAGCGGAGGTGACACCGGTTTTGTGAGCAATCTCGTTTTGCTTCCCGACGAAAAGATAGCGGTTGTAATGATGAGCAACTACGATCGAGCGCCGCTTCGAGCCATCACGGCTGCGGCTCTGGATGTTGCGCTAGGCCTGAAGCCGGACCCGATAGCGATCAAGACGCCGATTGACAAGGTGCTTTTCAAGACGATCTCGACCGACGGTTTGGAACGTGCAGTTCAGCAGTATTATGACCTCAAGAAGACACAGCCGAATGCGTACGAATTCGGGGAGAGGCTTTTGAACAACCTCGGCTACAACTTTATTAGGCAGGCTAAGTTCAAGGAGGCGATTAGGGTCCTTCAGTTAAATGTCGAAGCGTACCCCCAGTCTTCGAACGTCTACGACAGCCTCGGCGAGGCATATATGGGTAGCGGAGAGAAAGCGGACGCGATTGAAAACTATGAAAAGTCGCTGAAGCTTGATCCGGGAAACACAAACGCAGTCGAGATGTTGAAGAAGCTTCGGGCACAGTAGTAGGCACCTCGGTCCAACTAGGCCCGGATCGATCGAACCACTCAGTCTCCGGGTGTTTATAGTTGGCCGGCACAACTACAGACGCAAGTTAAGATCGCGCCGACAACCATAAAATACGTCCAGGCGACGGGAGAAATGCTTCCGGAAGAACGTCCTGCTAACCCGAAGTGATCAGATTCTCTTAAGAAGATCCTTCCAGCGGACCCACGCTTCATCGCGAGCCTTCTTGTTCGCGTCTTTGTTTTCGTCGGTGGCCGTAGGGTCTTCGCCGGCGCGCATGAAGCCGTGCCCCGCACCCTCATAAGTCACGGGCTCGTAGGTCTTACCGGCCGCCTTCATCAGCTCCTGGCTTTTTGGTATCGTGGCATTCACGCGATTGTCCTTGCCGCCGTAGAAGCCATACACAGGGCACTTGATCTTCGCGATCGCCTCCGCACTCTCTGGCCCTGTTCCGTAGAAGACAAAAGCTGCTTTGAGGCTTGGTCTGTTCGTCGCAAAGCGAAATGTCTGGCTTCCACCGTAGCAGAATCCGCACACAGCGACCTTGCCATTGCAAGAGGGTAACTTGCCCACGTAATCGGCGACGGCGTTCAGGTCGCCAGTGATCTGGTCCCCGGGTAGATCGCGAATGGCCTGGCCGATTCCGTTGCGATCGAACTCGCTCGAGCCTCCGCCTTTCGGACCCATCCCCGAAAGCAGGTCGGGTGCGATAGCGATATACCCGGCTTCGGCGAGCTGATCGGTCAAGCTGCGAACCCAATCGCTCATCCCAAAGATCTCGTGGATGACGATTACTGCCGTCGCTTTGTTTTTGACCTCGGGGTATACAACGAAGGAACTCACTTCGCGCGTGCCGTTCTTGACTTTGACCCATTCCTGATGTCGGGGCGATTTGTATGCGCGCTGCTTTGCCCAATCCTGCTCGACTGCGGTGAAGACGTGTGTTCCGTGTGCTGATCGTGAGTGCCTTGCGCGAGCGCTGGGACAGAAGCTAACAACAGCACATTAACAATGATGACCGCTTGTCTCATCTTGTTTCTCCCTCGGAAGAGTATTCAGTCTTCAGTCTGCCGCGAGGCTACTTCACCCTCTTAGCTGTGAACTCGGAAGGCGGCCGGTCCATGCCCTCCACGGTGCGAGTGAACTTGATTTCGTCACCAGAGACTTTTCCTTTGTAGACTAACTTGATCGCGTTGCCCTGGGCATTGAATGCCTGCGTGAAGGAAATGTCATCTCCCTTGATCGTTCCATCAGCGATTGCTACGTCTCCTTGCCGGCCAGACACCGTGCCTGTCAGTTTGTCTCCCTCCGCCTTGAACGTAAAGGTTATCTCACGAGTTTGCCCGCCCTGGCCCGGGACCTGAGCGACCCACTTGCCGTCCACGTTCGCGGCCAAGGCAAGCGTTACCGCGGCAAGGACCAGCGCCGCTGAAAGAATTACCCGTCTGTGTCTCATTCGAAAAGCCTCCATAGCTGAAGATTTTTCCCCCTCAGGGAGGAATCGTTTGCGGAAGCGCTCCCTGGCCCCTTCCCAACTCGGGCGATCCACTGCTTAGGTAATTACCGGACGCGGCGCTGCGTCAAATCGGCGTAAGAGTCTATGACTCCGGACACCGTGACACTCTCCGAGCGAAGAAACAAAATACGCCTTGAAGGTAATGCGATGAACGTCGAAACCCGGCTTTCGCGCTTCTGCAACGTCGTTTTGCTCAAGCTTACGAGGATAATACTACTCAACTGCACACCCTGGTTTCAAGATAGTGAATCATTCTCCCTTAAGCTGTTTGATGTCGTCGAGCAGCGTGCGTTCGTGACCTTGAGGATTTACCTTTTCATAGACCCTTCGAAGCACGCCGGTTGGATCGATCACGAAGGTGGTCCGATCCCAGTACATCGTCCCCTTATATTCGCTCTGTCCTACACCGCAGGCCTTCAACAGCTCGGCTCTAGTATCCGCGAGAAGGTCTATAGTGAAGCTGAACTTGTTACAAAAGCTCTTGTGCGAGACGACATCATCCTGGCTCACTCCGACCACGTTGATGCTGGCTTCAACGAAGTCCAACTTGGTCGCGGTGAAGGATTGGCCTTGAATGGTACAGCCCGGTGTGTCGTCCTTGGGATAGAAATAGACAACCAGCCATTTGCCCGCGAAATCGCCGAGGCTCACGGTCTTGCCATCTTGGTTAGGGAGGGAAAATCTCGGAAACGGGTTTCCTGCTGCTAGCATGGTAAGGGTCATCCTTTCGGTGCGTTTTTCGGATTAGGTAGAGTAGCACGAACCGCCTTGATTAGGCAGCACTGAACTCCCCGGTCAACGCTCGATGTCGACTGGAAACCCCACACCCATGAACAGATCTCGTCAACCCTGCCCGTGCTTGGCAGCGCGTCGCTGTATTTCTTCGGGTGATACGTCTTCAATGCGCGTTGCGATATACCAAACGTGTCCGTAAGGATCGGTGATGCCACCGGATCGATCGCCGTAGAATTGGTCCTGCACCGGCAGCAGTTGCTTCGCTCCCGCGGCAATCGCTTCAGTGAACACCGAGTCGACGTCTTCAACATAGAGATAGATATGCACCGGTGACCCGCCGCGAGACTCAGCACTAAGCCACGCGGGGTAATCAGGATTCTCATCAGTAATCATGATCGGTGAATCGCCAATCTTGATCTCCCCGTGTCTGACCTTGCCTTCGGCGTCCACAATGTACTCGAGCACCGTGGCTCCAAACGCTTTCTTATAGAACTCAATTGCCGCGGCTGCGTCTTTGATGATCAAGTACGGCGTCGCGGTGTGATAACCAACAGGAATGTGTTTTGCGATGTTTGTCATCAATCTCTCCTTAGCCGTGTCGGGGGAGGCAAAACGGCGTTCATAGTTCGGATTTCAGGCAAGAGTTTTGTACGACCCGCAACCACGAGGCCTTCAACGCTCTGCGATCTTAGGTCGTTACAAGCTTTGCTATGTCATATGTCAAAACTATCCTCTGAGATGCGTTGCTATATACCAGACGTTATCGAACGGATCCAATACTTCGCCGACGCGATCGCCATAAGGCTGGTCGGCCGGTTCGCTTTGTGAAGTTGCACCCGCCCTCACTGCCTGTCGATGAACGCTGTCTACGTCGTTCACGTACATGTAAAACGTCGTCGCCATCGGTTGCCATTGGCCGTGCGCTTCGCCCATCTCAATCATCGAGTCACCGATCTTTACCGTCGCGTGCCGGATGACGCCATCCGGCGACTGATATCGGGATTCCTCCTTTGCATCAAACGCCTGCTTCAGGAAGTCAATCATCCGATCCGCGCCGCGAGGGTGCAGAAACGGAGTCACCGCGCGTAGCCCCTCAGGCATGTGCCCGGTCGCTCTGTGCGTAGCAATGTACCAGTGGTTTCCGCACCGGTCCTTCACGCTCGCTTCGCGGTCGCCATAAGGTTGATCGAGTGGCCGGTGCAATGAGGTGGCGCCAGCTTGTAACGCGCGTTCGTAAACAACATCGGCGTCCTTCACGTAGAGGTGAATCCCGGTGGGCATCGAAGCCCTGCTGAGGGCCGCACCACCTCCGATCATAACGATCGAGTCGCCGACCTTGACTTCGGCGTGGATTCCGCCTGCCGTGCCCGTTCCGCGATAGAGTTCCTCAGCGCCGAATGCCTGTTTCACGAAGTCAATCAGCTCCACGGCGCCCTGGACGATCAGATAGGGAGTGATGGTGTGAAATCCTTCACGAATCGGTTTGACTGCCGCGGTGCTCATCGAGTCTTTCCTTTCAAGATCTGCTTTTAGACGTGCTCTGAAGTCGGCGCGCGGAAGATCGCGCAAGTCGACCGCCACGCCAAGCAGCGCAGCAACGCTCGCGTCCACAACCGGGAGCGGCGCATCAGGATTGGCGATTATCGCCTCCACCGCTCGATCGAGTTGTTCTATCAGAGTCACGTTAGCCATTCGTATCACCCGACTCATCACTGAGCCGCGCCCGTAGATTCTGCAGGGCCCGGAACTGAAGCTGCTTCACCGCGCCCTCGCTGCGACCAAGCGCGTTGGCGATTTCGCGAATGCTCTTCTCTTCGGCGAAGCGCATCCCTATGACCCGACGCTGATCTGCAGGAAGCCGATCGACAAGCTCGAAGACCCGCACTCGCTGCTCGATTTCGTCCGCCATCCCCTGAGTGCTCAGGTCCGCAGCCAGGTCGAGAGTCTGCGGGATTCCTTGTTCCTTCGTCGCCCGTTTCGCTCGATCGATGATCGCGTTGAAAGCGATCTTGAACAACCACGCCGCGAACGGTACACCACGCCATTCGAATCGCGATAGACCCGCAAGAGCGTGGTGGAATACCTCGGAGGTCAAATCCTCGGCTTCACCGCGGTCACGGACGCGGCGAGCGATGAATGCATACACACGGTCAAAGTTTGCCTCGTAGAGCTCGCCAAATCGGCCAGGGTCCTTCTTTGCGGCCTCGATAAGAAGCCGCTCAGCGTCGGCTTGCGCGGGCGCGGTCGATCTGAGTTCCCCTTGCGTCATCTTTGTCTAACTGTATGAACTGGCGAGGCACCGAAAAGTTACGGTGGATCGGAAATATCAGGATTGATTCACCGGCTTAGCCGTATCCTGGCGGACCGGTGGCGTGGCATCAAATTGCAGGGCCTGTTCCAGGTTGTGAGCGACCTTCAGGAGTCGACCCTCCTCGAACTGCTTTCCGATGAGTTGCATTCCGATCGGCAGACCACTTGACGATAACCCACAAGGCAGGCTGAGCCCAGGCATCCCCGCAAGGTTCGCGGTGATCGTGTAGATATCAGAAAGATACATTTCAAGCGGATCGTCCGCTTTTTCTCCAAGCTTAAAGGCAGGAGTGGGCGCAGTGGGCGTAGCTATCACGTCGCATCTGGAAAACGCGTCGCTGAAGTCGCGCCTAATCAGCGATCGCACCTTCTGAGCCTTGGCGTAATACTGATCGTAGTAGCCGGCTGACAGCGCACAGGTGCCCAGCATTATTCGCCGC
>CAZOOE010000430.1:0-5842 GCA_964581275.1 uncultured Clostridia bacterium | reverse complement strand
ACCTGCGAGACAAAAAAGAAAATGTTTACCTGCAAGGCCAGGCAGTCACATTCGGAGCGAGTCTGTTTAACGTCCATGAACAGTTTGTCACCCAGCCTTATGACGACGCCGGCGTAAGTCGTCTTCTTACTCTCGTCATCTGTGAATACTAACTCGTACTGGTTCTTGTTGCCCTTGGTGAACGAAAGACTCGTTTTAGAGTGATCAGCCGAAACCCACTCGCCCAGAAAAGCGGGGTCAAACACAACGTCCATATCAGTGTAGAGCGGGTATAGCGAGGGAATGCACCCTTCCATGATCAGCACAAGACTAAGGGTCAGCAATGCTGCTATGTATCTCATTCGAACTCCTCTCAGGGAAGTCAAAAGGGCGCTAGGACGCGATGACCCATGCAAACGGACTTGAAACATGAGTGATCTCTCCGAAGACGGCCGGGAAAAGTGCTCATAGCAATCGAATGTTATTTTCTTCTACCGCCGTGTCAGGCCACACCATCGCCATGTTCATCCTTACTGAGCACACAGCCGTCGTTCTCGATGAGCGCCAGAAGGATCTCAAAGGCTTTTGGTGTGAGCTGAACCTGCCGATCGTCGCGCAGGAGGAGCAACCGTTTGAGAGGGTCTGCGCGAAAGGTCCGAACTCATACAACTGCTTCGCTGGCTTGGGCATAAGCCGTCCCTCACAAGTTTTCTAGGATTTTCAGCGGATCTTCAATGAGTCGTATCCCGCTCTAACCTAATTGTCGGAACCTCAGTGAGGAAACGTCGGAATTATTGCAGTCTCCAGCGTCATGATATCGCGCCCATTTTATATCACGGTGTTAATCGCGGCAATAGATGTTCAGTCGCGGTATGGAAGGGAGGGAGGGGTCATGCTGAAGCAATTGAAGTCTTTATTGAACGCTCTTGTGGTTATGATCTTGATTTCGGTCTGCGCACTCGCGCAGGACCAAGCGTTTTAGATTTGTTGCCGATTTAGGCTTGAGTTCCATGCTGATCTTCGGGGCGCTGATCGCCAACTTTGTCGGTGTCGCGCTGACGCATCTCCTGCAAAGCAGTCACGAAGACATTCGCTAATTTCTGAGTGGAACACTTGCGGTTGAGCATCTGCGTTAACTCCAGGCTTTCACTCTGCAACAAAAGGTTATTTTGCCAACGATGAAAATAATCACTGAGGGCTTTGTCAATACCCTTTACATCATCGGGGGCGACGACCGTTCCTAAATGATGTTCTCGTATCAGGTTGGCAGCTATGCCCTCTGTCGTCACAGCCAGAATCGGCTTCCCGGTTGCCAGATATTCCGCAAACTTTCCGGTCAAGATGCCGCTATCGCCAAATCTCTGCCTGAAGTTAATCAATAAGAGAAGAACATCAGCCTTTTTCATATATTCGATGGCGGCAGTGTGCGACACGAGACCAACCACCGAACACATGGATTCCAGCCCACATTCTTTAATCATCTCTTGAAGAGGCAACTCAACTGTCAGTCCGACAAACTCGATTTTGCATCTCCGCTGAAAGTCCGCATTCTTCTCAGCTAATGAACGGGCGGCCTGCAAAACGACATCCGGCGACCTGTGAGGTCTGGCAGATAGTGAGCCTACATAGGTTAGCGTAAATACTTCTCGATTCCTGATCGGCTCGGCTGAAGACTCAAAATCAGCCGGATCAAAGCCATTGTAGATGACGTGAGTCTTAGCTTTCGCCTTCGGATAGTCCTGGCAGAAATCATCCACAATCGGCGGAGTGACACAAACAACCTGATCTGCTTCACGAATAATCGCTCTTTCGCACGCCTTATCAAACCGTCTGCGAAGCGGCGATTCAGCAACATACATCTCTGTGCGTGTCCAGCCATCTCTGAAATCTGCCACCCAGGGCAGGTGATATCGTTTTCTTAATGTTTTGCCCAACAAGTGAACACTATGTGGTGGGGAAGTAGTAAAGATCAGGTCTATGGATTCCGTACGAATAATCTTTCGCGCCATCAGCAGAGCCTGCGGCAACCAGAAAAAGCCATAATCCTGAATAACCCCCATTTTTCTGGGAACGATTTTTTCTAAAAGAGATCGGAAATACTTACCAAGATGATTTTTCTTCTCGGCAAGCGAGGATGACTTTGAAGATGTTTCACCGAAGGGAGGCGATATAGCCGTGCCGGTGCGATAGATTGAGGCGATAGCCGGGATTTCGTCCAGCAGCGAGAGATCCTGGAATGACGACGGATAGTACCGATTATCCACGGTCAAAATAATCGGGCGCCAGCCAAATTCGGGTAGATATTTGACAAACTTAAGCGTACGCAATACCCAGCCGCCACCGAGAGGCGGAAAGTCATGAACGGCAATGAGTACATTTTTCATAAAACGGGCTGTTCATCCGAAGGAGGTGAGGGGTTGATTTGATCAAGATTATTTTACAGACGCTTACATAATACCACAAAAAGACCAGAGAAGCCGCGTCCTTCAAGGCGCTGCGCCGTCACGGTAATCAGAATTCGCTTGATAAGCGTGCCCATGAATCTCTGTGGCTGCTCCATCAATAGTGAGCAGGTCGCGCTTCGGGCTTGAACGCCCCCGGCGTCTGCCAGAATTTCGATATTGCCGTTGACGTTGCTGACTCAGGCCTCGATAGGGTATGGCGACGCCGCGGCACCTCGGGCAATAATCCGGCGCACGATGCCACCAACACGTCCGGTTTCCAGGAAATGTCATGTTCTTTGCGTCAGGCAATGTCGGGAATCATGCGTCGCAATCCGTTGCCATGCCCGGCGCCGCCAAAAATGTCATCACAGCAGGTGCGAGCGAAGGCTCTAGCCCGACCGATGCGAGCGGCGCCGATTTATATGATGGGTGCGGCGCCCCGGGAAGTGGCGCGAATAATGCCCAGGACATCATCACACAATCGGGTTAGCTGCGCGCAGCTTGTGCGTGGTAGTCCTGAAGACTTCTCACCTCAAGTTCGTCGTCCCGCAGGGCGCGGATTGCAGCGACCGTCGCCACCGCGCCGGTCATCGTCGTAACGCACGGCACAGAATACTGAATAGCTGCGCGGCGAATCGATCGCTCATCGTAAAACGACGTTCGACCAAGCGGCGTGTTGATTATCAAGTGAATCTCTTTGCTCTTTACAAGGTCCGCGACGTTGGGACGGCCTTCGTTCACCTTGTACACAAATCCGCACGACAGGCCCTCGGCTTCGAGTTTCTTTTGCGTGCCGCGCGTGCCAACGATCTTGAAACCCATCTTGTGAAGCTCACCCGCAACCTCCAGCACCCCGCGCTTGTCCTGGTCGTTCACGCTGATGAATACTGTTCCCTCCCGAGGCAGCTTCGTCCCGGCGCCTTGTTGCGCTTTTAAGAACGCGCTGCCGAAGCAATCAGCCACACCCATAACTTCGCCCGTCGAGCGCATCTCGGGACCAAGCACCGGATCGACGCCAGGGAATTTGACGAACGGGAAGACGGGCGATTTGACGTAAAAGCGATCGACCGTGAGCTCATCCGGCAGGTTGAACTCCGACAGCTTCTTTCCGATCATCAATCGCGCCGCAACTTTCGCAAGCGGAACGCCGGTCGCTTTTGAAACGAAGGGTACCGTTCGCGAAGCTCGGGGATTCACTTCAAGCACGTAGACGGTATCGCGCCAGATCGCGAATTGAATGTTCATCAGCCCGATCACGTTCAGCGCTTTTGCAAGCTCGCGTGTGTAGCGGCGCATCGCGTCAAGATGGTCGGACTTTATTCCCCAGGGCGGGAGCACGCACGACGAGTCACCCGAGTGAATGCCGGCTTCTTCGATGTGCTGCTGAATACCCGCGATCACCACGCGTTCGCCATCGCCCAGTGCATCGACGTCGATCTCGACCGCGTCCTCGAGAAATGAGTCGATCAACACCGGGTGCTCCGGCGAAGCTTCGACTGCAAAAGTCATGTAGTTGTCTAGGGTCGCTTCGTCGTAGACGATTTGCATCGCGCGGCCGCCCAACACATAACTCGGCCGAACCAGGATCGGATACCCGATCTCCGCCGCCGCCTCGCGCGCTTCTTCATTTGAGGTTGCCGTTCCGTTAGGGGGCTGAGGAATGCCGAGCTCAACAAGCAGTCTCCCAAATCGCTTGCGGTCTTCGGCGAGGTCTATCGATTCCGGTGAAGTCCCGATGATCGGAACGCCGGCTTCGAGTAACCTCATCGCGAGGTTCAAAGGCGTCTGCCCGCCAAACTGAACGATTACTCCGGTGGGCCGCTCGCGCTCGACGATCTCCATCACGTCCTCGAAGGTGACCGGTTCGAAATACAGACGATCAGAGGTGTCGTAGTCAGTCGAGACGGTTTCGGGGTTGCAATTCACCATTATCGACTCGTAGCCCTCGTCCTTGAGTGCGAACGCTGCGTGACAGCAGCAGTAGTCGAACTCAATGCCCTGACCGATGCGATTGGGTCCGGAACCCAGGATCATCACCTTCTTGCGCGGCGAAGCGTCCGATTCGTCTTCGTCTTCGTAGGTCGAGTAGAGATAAGGCGTGAAAGACTCGAACTCTGCGCCGCAGGTGTCGACTCGTTTGAAGACCGGCCGGATTCCCATTTCGCTCCGCGCGCCCCGCACGTCGTCTTCAGTTGTTCTCAGTAGGTTTGCGAGCCGTTGATCGGAGAATCCCATTCGCTTTGCTTCACGCAAGCCGCCCGCCGAGATTGTTTCGATCCGCTCGCGTCGAAGCTGGCGTTCGCGGTCGACGATTTGCGATAGGTTGTCGAGAAACCACGGATCGATCTTTGTGAGCTCGCGAAGCTCTTCTGGCGGATAGCCGATGGTGAGTGCGTGCATTACGAAGTAGACGCGCTCGGCCGACGGAACGACGAGTCTGCGACGCAGCTCGGCGTCGTCCAAATCGGAAGGGACCCGAAACGGGCTACGAGCCTCGAGAGAGCGCAGCCCTTTTTGAAAGGCTTCTTTGAAAGTGCGGCCGATGGCCATCGCTTCCCCGACCGACTTCATTTGGGTGCCAAGCGTGGGATCGCTCGAGGGAAACTTTTCAAAAGCCCACTTGGGGATCTTTACGACACAATAATCGATCGTCGGCTCGAAACTCGCGGGCGTCTTGCGAGTGATGTCATTGGGTATTTCGTCGAGGGTGTAACCGACAGCGAGCTTTGCGGCGATCTTGGCGATTGGGAAGCCGGTGGCCTTTGAGGCCAGTGCAGATGAGCGTGACACGCGGGGGTTCATCTCGATGATCATCAGCCGGCCGTCGTTTGGGTTGAGCGCAAACTGAATGTTTGAGCCGCCGGTTTCGACCCCGACTTTGCGAATCACTCGAATCGCGGCGTCGCGCATCACTTGATACTCGCGATCGGTCAATGTTTGGGCGGGGGCCACGGTGATCGAATCTCCGGTGTGAATCCCCATCGCGTCGAAGTTTTCAATCGAGCAGATGATGACCACATTGTCCGCAAGATCGCGCATCACTTCGAGCTCGTACTCCTTCCAGCCGATGATCGACTGCTCGACCATTGTCTCGCGGATCGGCGAAGCTGCGAGCGCTCGCGCGATAATCTCTTCGTACTCCTCGGCATTGTAGGCGATGCCTCCGCCCGTTCCGCCAAGGGTGAACGAGGGCCGGATGATCGCAGGGTATCCTACGGTCTGGATAAGCTCGCGGGCCTCCTCGACGCTTTTTGCAAAACCCGAGCGCGGCATCCCGATGCCAATCTCTTCCATGGCGCGCTTAAATAGCATCCGGTCCTCGGCGACCTTGATCGCTTCAAGCTTGGCGCCAATCAGCTCGACTCCGAAGCGTTCGAGCGTGCCGTCCTCAGCAAGGGCGACCGCGATGTTCAACGCGG
>CAZOOE010000429.1:0-5846 GCA_964581275.1 uncultured Clostridia bacterium | reverse complement strand
TATGCCCGATGTCTTGATTGTTTTCGGCATCACATAGAAGGGCCTCGCTCACCGAATCTGAGAGCGACGGGCATAACGCCAAATACACAGGCTTCTGCAACGACGCCAGCAAGGCTCGCCCAGTCCGGATCCCTCCGTCTACGCTTACGTGAAGACCACGATGCACCGGGATATTTTTCGTATTCCGTTACGCAACGATTAGCCGATTCGGTCGGTAAACGCACCTGAGGAAGTTGAGGTCGTAGGTATGCCGGAGGGAACATAATCCAAGGAAATACGGATGATTTTCCCTTGACGCTACCGGCACCTTCGCCGTTCGCCCGACATCAGCGCCCTCGGCGCGCTTGCCGCCGAAGCCGTCTCCGAAGCCATTCTCCGAGGCGTGAAGAAAGCCAAATCGGTCCCTGGATATCCGAGTTACGCCGAGATCCGCTGACAAAGTAAATCGCGAGCCCGATCAGATTGGTCAGGACGAGCACGGAGACGATCTTTGTGGTGAACGAGCGCCAATCCTTCACCTCGATGATCGGGAAGACCGAAAACACCGAATACATGATCGAGATTGCGAGACCCGCGCATGCGGCGCACTTGAACCAGCGCGGCGGGCGTTCGCTGAGGCGGTGTGCGGCGACGAACGGAATGGCGAAGAGGGCGATGTTCGGGAACGCATTGAACATCCCGCCCGCATTCTCGAGCACTTGAAATCCTTCCTGCACGCCGCCGCCAGCCTGGCCCGCGAGTGTGAATGCCGCGGTGAGGGCGCCGACGAAGAGGATGGAGTTGGTGGGTGTCTTGAACACCGGATGGAGTCGCGAAAACCAGGTGGGAAGCAAGCCATCCCATCCGGCCACCATCGGCAATCGCGTATTGCCCGTAAAGATCAGAGACACGTTGCCGATCTGCCGCAGCAGCAGCATCGCAATCAGGAGCGGCGCGATGAACGACACAATGCCCATGCCGGCGAATGCGATGGTGAGTGCCTGAGGAATCGGGCTCACGAGATCGATCTGATCTTTCGGCACGAGCGCCACGACACTGCTGGTGCCAAGGATGAACATCAATGCGATGACCGGCGCGGCGATGAACACCGACTTGCCGATCGTCTTCGCGGGGTTGCGGGTCTCGCCGGCAAGAATGGCGACGTACTCGAAACCGCTCAGAGCGCCAAGCGCCATTTTGCCGAGGAAGTTGAGATTGAGCATCGTGAGCGGCGGAATCGACATCGCGAAAGGATGGTACTCGGTGATCGTGCCGCGTTTGAGCGCCATCAACGGGACGAGCACAAGGGCGCCATAGGTGACGAACTGCGCGGCCCCGCCAAAGGCCTGCATCCATTTGCCGACGCGCAGGCCGAACATCGCGAGCACGGTAATCATCACGATAAGCCCCACACTTACCACCGGCGTGTACCACGCGGCACCCGTGAGCCAGGCGCCGCTCGCGCCCACCAGATAAGCGAGATTCGTTCCGATCATCACGCCAAACGTCGCGAGAATGAGGATTGTGTACGCCCACAGATTCCATGCCGTAACGAATCCCCAGAATTCACCGAAGGCCACCGTCGCCCACTGATAGAGCCCTCCCTCGAGCGGCATCAGCCGGTTCAAGTAGATCACGACGGCCGCCTGAGGAACGTAGAACAGCGCGATGGCCGCGAGCCAGAACGCGATGTGGCCGGTGCCGAGTTTGGCCGCGGTGCCGACCCATCCCGAACCCACGACATACATGATCTGGGTGAGAACGAGGGCCGTCAGGCCAAGCTCCTTGCGAAAGCCGGTGCTCTGTTCCTTGACGGAGAGAATACGCTCCGCCGATGAGGGGAATGTCAGGTCAGTCACGCCTGGTGACGAACGCCTCCATCAACCCATCGACGCAAATCCGGCGCGCGGTGATGGCGCGTCGCATCGCGGAGAGGCCGGTCTTCTGCGCGGCGTCGGTGACACAGAGTTCAGTCAGGATTCGTACGGCGCGGTCGGTGTGCTCTTCCTCAACGTGGGAATGAACGTAGTAGAAGTCGAGGGCGGACTTCGGGACTCCGTAGTGCTTTTCCAGCGCCTGAGCCATGTACACGACGTGCGTTGCGTTGATCGACTCTGTCGCGATGTTGCCGCTGCAGAGTGCTTCGATCGTGCCCGCGCGCTGGAGCGCGAACAGCTCGTTCTTCTCGATGATAGTTGTCGGCAGATACTCGGTGTTGAAAACCTCGTCGCGGGTGAAGCCGAGCGCTTCGCACAACCGCACGAAGAGAATCGAATGGCCCGTCTGCTTGCCGCCGACCGTGTCTTCACCGCCTTCTTCAACAACGAGCGGGATGAGCGCCCGTTGCCGCTGCAGGTCCTCCCACGTGGGCGTCGCGCCGCCGACCGAGATGATTTTCCAGGCAGCGTGCCGCAGCGTGTCGAGGAAGAACGCGCCCTGCTGGCGAATGATGTCGCGAACCTGGGTGCGCAAGAGCTTGCCGTCCCAGATCATGTGGAAGAGCGGATGGTGCAGCCAGGGATGCGTGTCCTGCGCCTCCTTCAGAAGCTGTCCCGCGAAATCGGCAGGCGGAAGCATTGTCGGTCTCCTTCCCGGGATCATCGATAGAATCCACCGCCGTCCCTGAACAAGTCAAGCTTGTCCCTGGTCCTCTCGCCTGCTCTGCAAGCCGGCAAGTCCGCCGACAACTCGCGCGATCCTGCGGAAAAACTACGCCAGATCGTCGCCGTGCTTCGCATGGCGTGGAAGCAGGATTTTCAAACGAATTTCCGGAAGTACATGCTGGGGTCCGCTCCAACTGTGGTCCTCATTTCAAGTGCGGAGATGAAACGGATTGCAGCCGGTCGGTTGGACGGTAGACAGAGGGACGGAGAAACAACCCAGGGACTGACCATCGACGATAAATCCAACATCAGGATCGTCCGCCCAAAGCGATGGGTGTTCCGGCAAGGTCATGGAACCGGCCGCGTGGTTGCCTGAACCTGGCCCGAACGAAGAAGACGAAGTTGGGCAGAACGCAGAGCGCGATCCTTTTGACCTGTCTTTTGGTACTCGCGGTAGAAGTCGCCGAAGTGCTGCGGCATGTGCTTAGCGTGACGAGGTCCGCTTGCGTCGACAGTCCGTAGACATCGCGCGCCCTCAAGCGTTCGGCAGTCTTCGCATATTGCCGTGCGCGGCCTCATCGCTCTACGGTGGTTACCGGAACAGCATTCCAGAGATCGGCCGCAGCTTGACCTGCGGCCACACCCCGCTTCCTCTGAAACCGCTGGATTCAAAGGTCACTCTGGTTCGCCCGCCATGTATAGCTGTGTTATGTTGTACCCACACGATTTCGGCGTTGAGCGCGCCCGAATCAAGACTGAGAAATACGACTGAGCCGTTTCGAGCTGGGTGCACTCCCCTCCTTCATCAATAAGGAGGGAAATATAGCTCACTTGAAACACGGCTCATTCCAACTGACTCAGTAGTCGTTGATCCGCCGGTGGTGTCGAATACCAAACACCTGGCGAACGTTCGTCTCCAAGTTGACATCCGACACGTCGATAAAACACAGCTGGATAATCGGTCCGGACCGGCCGGGCATCGCATGGAAAACCGCCATCTAAGGGTTCCACTTTTTTGAGGAGGTCCGACATGAAGAAGAGTTCAATCCGCTCGCTGCTGGTGTTTGTAATGTGCTCAGGTTTTGTGTGGCTACTTTCGAGTGGCACTGTTGTTTCTCAGTCGAAGAACCCGAGAATCGAGAGACCGGACAACCGCACCGCTAATCGGGTTCAGTCGATCATCAAGGAGGTTCGACACGAGCTGGTCATGCTTCCTTACTATGGTGTCTTCGATTGGCTTGAAGGCGAGGTCAAACCGGACGGCCCCGTGATCTGGAGGGGTGAGGCGGTCCGACCGACTATGAAATCGGATGCGGAAAAGGCTGTGAAGCGCATTGAAAGCGTCACGAATGTGGTCAATCAAATCCGCGTCTTACCGCTCTCGCCGATGGACGATGAACAGCGAATTGCAATTTACCGAGCCCTCTTCAATGGCAACTCTCCATTGATGCAGTACGGCCTGCGTTCCGTTCCTCCGATTCACATCATCGTGGAAAACGGCCGCGCGACTTTGAAGGGCGTCGTTGCCACAGAAATGGACAAGCAGCTTGCGTACACCGCAGCTCGGAGCGTTCCTGGGTTGTTTGATGTCAAAAATGAGCTGACGCTTGAGAAGGCAACTACGAGCTAACGGTTCACGCTTCCTATTGGACACACTGTCCCGCGGAGGAAATCCGCCAATCGCCACATAGTTGCTGTTCTGGCCAATGGCGTGGGTTTTCTCTTTGTGAGATCGGGCTTCCTCCGCACGCGCTCGAGCGGTTCCGGAACGCAGGAGTTACGAGCAACCTCGGTCGGATCATTAAGACCGCTATGCCGCCTTGCGAGCAATATCGTGCGGCGCTTTCCACTTTCGATAAAAGTCTTCATGCGCACGAGATCTTCGTCCATTTCTTGCACAGAAAACGAGACTGGTCACAACTCGGCGACCCTTGCGCTGGTGAATCAGGGCAGCTGTTCGCCATCGTCTCAGCGTGCCTGCAGAACTCTGCCCGCCGCTGCAACGCGGCAGCCGCTGACGCATTTCGCTTTTTTTCGGGGTATTTTTGTTTACTCGCCTGACTTTCCACGCTACAACCAGGCAATTCAGGTTTCCACTTTGAATTGATATAGGCGCGCTTCTGATTGACAAACTGCTGCGCGCGAGTTTGCGGTTTCAAACACAACTTTGGTGGCAAGTCTGTTTCCGAAAATGTTGCTAAAGACAAGAACTAGTCACAGGCGTGTCACGTGGTTTCGATAAATCGTTTGTTTATGAATGAATATTCAGAGAGGAGAAGAGCAAATGAAGCACAAAATCGCCGGGCTTTTGTTGTGTGGTTTCGTCGGATGGACCATGACGGGGACCGCGTGGGCCGATGGCGGTGTGTACGCCATGACGAATGCTTTGGGAAATAACGAAATCAAAGTCTATGAGCGGGCCAAGGACGGGACGTTGACGTTTAGGCAAACTGTTGCCACTGGAGGCGGAGGCAGCGGTATCCAGTTGGACCCGACAGACTCGCTCGGATCTCAGGGCGGTCTGATATTGAATCAGTCCCATCATCTCTTGTTTGCGGTCAATACGGAAAGTGTCGCTGAGGATCGGCGAAATGGCATCGACGTTGGTGACTGCCGAGAAGGCACGATTTCCTCGTTCGTGGTCGCAGCCGACGGCAGCTTGACGCTTGTTGACAGAGTACTGTCTGGCGGTTTGTTTCCCGCCAGTCTTGCCTTCAACGGGAACTTGCTCTTTGTACTGAATGCTGGCGGTCCCGGCCTCAATCCGGTGTGCGGTAAAGGCCCCAATATTACCGGTTTCAGGGTTACCCAAAACGGTCAGCTGAACGCGATTGCGGGTTCCACGCAGTCCATCGCTCCAGGCACCAGCCCTGGGAGCTTCCTCCACTGCGACCCTGGCGGGGGACCTTCCCCCACGGACGAGTTTCGGTGTGGCCTGAACCCGCCAGCGTTCCCACGCTCCCCGGCTCAGGTAGGGTTTACACCCGACGGTCGTGAACTCGTCGTAACCGTCAAAGGGACCAATTCGATCTACGTATTCCCTCTCGAGGCAGGCTTGCTGCCTGGTACACCGACGATTACGCAGGCCGCGGGGCCGAACCAACCCACCTATTTTGGCTTTGCCTTCGACAGGCGGGGGCGCTTGATTGTGTCAGAGCCCTTCGGTGCTACCCCTGTGATTCCTGCGGCCCCCTTCAGTGCAGTGTCGTCGTTTGCGATCCCCAGTACGGGAAGTTTTGAAAGAATTAGCGCTGATGTACACAA
>CAZOOE010000428.1:0-5872 GCA_964581275.1 uncultured Clostridia bacterium | reverse complement strand
CTGCGCTGAGAAGCACGATGCTTGATAGGGTGATTGAGATTCTCATGGTTCGCGTTTCGTTTGGCGATCAACTGTACGATGAACGTTGAGAGGAAGCAAATGTCCGACAAACTTCAGTTTGTTGCGTGAAGCACGAGCCAAACCTATGGCGACAAGGTGAAACTTGGAGGCTGTCTAGAAGTTTTGAGCGCAAGACCCGGATAGATTCAATTTGGGGTTCCGCTTTAGTATTCTCTTGGAGGTACATGAAGTGAGCGAGGCTATTAAGTTGAGAAAACATCGAAGCACTGGTGCAACCGCGGAAACGGCCACTGATGAACCGCTTTGGCGAGCCGTGCTCGACCGAGACACACGCTTTGATGGAAGGGTCTTCTTCGGCGTGCGCTCCACCGGAATCTACTGCCGACCGTCGTGTCCGGCGCGCAGGCCGCATCGTGAACAAGTGGTTTTCTTTCGGATCCCCGAGGCCGCCGAAAGCGCCGGCTTTCGATCGTGCCGCCGTTGTCACCCTCGCAATACCGCGTCGATCGATCCTCAAGTCGAGATGGTTCGAAGGGTATGTCTCTACATCGAAAACCATTTCGACGAGTTGCCGACGCTCGACGTCTTGAGCACTCACACCGGCGTGAGCCCTTATCATTTGCAACGCGTGTTCAAACGAATAGCCGGCATCACCCCGCGTCAGTACGCGGAGACATTGCGACTAGATCAGTTCAAAACAGGCGTGAAGAACGGAGCTACGGTGAGTGGAGCGATCTACGAGGCTGGATATGGTTCTGCCAGCCGGTTGTATGAGCGCGCGCCCGCTCGGCTAGGGATGACGCCGGCCGAGTATCGACGCGGCGGCAAAGGAGTGCGAATCACCTACACGATAGCCGATTGTTCGCTGGGACGATTGCTGGTAGCCGGGACTGAGAAAGGTGTTTGTTCGGTACGCCTGGGAGACTCGGACGCCGTGCTTGAAGCAAACCTCTTAAGCGAGTACCGGGCTGCCGATGTCAGACGCGACGATGAGGCCTTGGGCGAATGGGTCGAGCAACTGTTGAATCATCTCAACGGCATGCGGCCTCATCTCGATCTGCCGCTGGACGTGCAGGCTACCGCATTTCAGCGGAGCGTATGGGAGCAGCTCGAGCGGATTCCCTACGGGAGCACGCGATCTTACAGCGAGATCGCTCGAGCGATCGGGCGCCCCACTGCGAGCCGTGCGGTGGCTCGCGCGTGCGCCACTAATCCGGTGGCGTTGGTGATTCCCTGCCATCGAGTGGTTCGCGGAGACAAGAGTCTTGGCGGGTATCGCTGGGGAATCGAACGCAAGCAAGCCCTGTTGGAACGCGAACGTTCAACGAAAACAAAACGCTGATGACTTCTTACTATGGCCCCTTTCGTGATCCCTCCTTCTCACCTGACCCAATAAGGTTGGCGCGTCGGCGATCCGTAATATAGCATTACCTTTTTGCCGAGGCACGGAGAAGGAGATCGGAAGGATGCTCTCAGCGACAAGTTCACTCAAAGACAACCGCTTTGCGATCCACCGGCTCGCGCTCGGTGGGGACGCGAACGCTTTTGCAACCGACGTCCGCGCGGGGCTATCAAGGCACGCCAAGGCCCTGCCGCCGAAATACTTCTACGACGAGCTAGGGTCGCGGCTGTTTGAAGCGATATGCTGGCTGCCCGAGTATTACCTCACCAGGACCGAGAGCGAAATACTGCGGACCAACGCCGATGAGATAGTGTCGTCGGTCGGGGGACCTGTGCGACTTCTGGAGCTGGGCAGCGGGAGCGCGGAAAAGACCCGCTACTTGATCGAGGCGCTGCTCGCAAAACAGCCGCAGCTTCATTATTTACCGGTGGACATTTCCGACTCGAGCCTCGAGCTTGCGAGCCAGAGACTATTGCGTCTGTACCCCGGCCTCCGCATCACTGCCTTTGCTGCCGATTATTTCACCGCGCTGCAGGCGCTGGCCAGGCGCGTGCCGTCCGACGCCGATTGCCGCACGGTCGCGGTTTTCCTGGGATCGAACATCGGCAACTTCGGGCGCGACGAATCGCGCGAGTTTCTACACGCGGTGAGAAAGCTTCTGCGCTCCCAAGACGCGTTGTTGCTCGGTGCCGACCTTAAGAAAGCGCCCGAAATCCTGATACCTGCCTATGATGATTCGCTGGGCGTGACTGCCGCGTTCAACCTCAACCTGCTGGCGCGAATCAACCGCGAGCTCGACGGAGACTTCGACGTGAAGAAGTTTCAGCACAGCGCCGTCTACAATGACGAGCTTGGGCGAATTGAAATACACCTGGTGAGCCGCAAACCCCAAACCGTTCGAATTCGCGCTATCGATCTCGAGGCAAACTTTGAGAAAGGCGAGACGATACGCACCGAGAACTCCTACAAGTTCGACCCCGACCAACTCTCTGTTCTTGCGCGTGACACCGGGTTCTCTCTTGCCAGAACCTGGTTCGACGCCGCCCATCTCTTCAGCTTCAATATGTTTGTCGCGCAAGAGAATAGTTGAGGTGATGACCCGGTGAGCGAATCGCCTGAGCCCGAATCCACCAGGAGCGATTTGCAATCGGCAGACGGCGCCGCGATTCAGTTTCGAGATGTAAATCTACGGGTCAATAGCAAATCTCTAGTCGAACGATTGTGCTTCGACGTTCTGAGAGGCGAGACGCTCGTTTTGCTTGGCCGAAGCGGGTCCGGGAAGACTACTACGCTCAAGTTGATCAATCGTCTGCTCGAGCCAACAGGCGGCTCGGTTCTTGTCGAAGGCAAGTCGACGCGAGCGTGGGACCCGATCGAGCTGCGCCGGCACATCGGATACGTCATTCAAGACACCGGGTTGTTCCCTCATTTCAATGTCCAACGCAACATAGCCGTGGTGCCTCGTCTGAAGGGCTGGCCAGAGGCGAAGACGCGCGATCGAGTGCGTGAGCTTCTAAATCTGGTTGGGCTCGATGCGGAGGTGTTCGCTGATCGGTATCCGCGTGAGCTGTCGGGCGGCCAGCGCCAGCGAATTGGCGTCGCCAGGGCCCTGGCTGCCGACCCGCCGATCGTGTTGATGGATGAGCCTTTCGGCGCACTCGACCCGCTGACGCGAGCGGAGCTGCAACGCGAGTTTGCGGCATTGACCAAGAGGCTGAACAAAACCATCGTGTTTGTGACACACGATATTCGCGAGGCGTTCACGCTGGCGTCACGGATAGGGCTGTTCAAGGATGGTCACCTGATCGAGCTTGCCACGCCTGAGCGGTTCGCGGCTTCGACTGACCCTGAGGCGAGGGCTTTTAACGAATCGATGAGGTAATGAATGAGAAACCAATCACGGGGGTCATCGGGATAACACGGCAGGAACCTCAGCACTTTCTCCCTATATTCCCCGTGCTCCCCGTAGTTCATGACTGACCAATGAGCTTGATCGATTTCTTCATTCGGAATCGCAGCGAGGTGCTGCATCTCACCTTCGAACACCTGCTACTGGTGCTGGTAGCGACCGGGGCTGCGGCGGTGGTTGGAATTCCTGTCGGCATTGGGTTGACTCGCCGCGCGTCGCTGGCGAAGCCCGTGCTGGCTGTGGCGAATGTGCTGCAAACGATTCCGAGCCTCGCGCTGTTCGGATTCCTGATTCCGATTTTAGGGTCCTACGGCATCGGGCGCGTACCTGCGATCATCGCGTTGTTTCTCTACTCGCTGCTTCCAATCATCCGAAACACATTCACCGGGATCAATGGGGTTGATCCCTCGGTGCGCGAAGCTGCGCGCGGTATGGGTATGACCGACTTGCAGATGCTCACTCAGGTCGAGCTGCCGCTGGCGATGAACGTGATTGTTGCAGGCGCGCGTGTGGCCACGGTTATCTCGGTAGGTACGGCGACCATCGCGGCAGCCATCGGAGCCGGCGGGCTTGGGACCTATATCTTCCGCGGGCTGCGAATGAACGACAACACGTTGATACTTGCGGGAGCATTGCCCGCCGCGATAATGGCTCTGGGGGCCGATTTCGTGCTTGGTTGGATCGAGCGGGTGCTTTCGCCTGCTACCGCTGGATCAGCGGGTAAAGCAAAGACGTGGGTGCTTGCGGCAAGCGTGGTGGTGATTGTCGCGGTCGCGGTCTTCTCGTTGAGCAGCGGTGCGCTGTCCAAGAGCGCGCGACGTGTCGTAGTCGGATCAAAGGACTTCACTGAGCAGGTAATTCTCGGCGAGCTGATTGCCCAGACAATCGAGGGCAAGACTGATTTGAAGGTTGAACGGCGCTTCGAGCTCGGCGGCGATCTGTGTCATCGCGGGTTGCTTGCGGGAGAGATCGACATGTACGTCGAGTATACCGGCACCGCCTTCGCGGCGATACTGAAGCATCCCCCTATCAGCGATCCCGGTGAAGTCTACGATCGAGTCAAGCGCGACTATGAGTCCCGATTCAACCTCGAATGGCTCGAGCCGATCGGGTTCAACAATACATTTGCGATTTTGGTTCGCGGTGAGGACGCTCGCCGCCTCAGCCTCAAGACGATTTCGGAGGCCGCGAGATATGCGCCCCAGTGGCGTGCGGGGTTTGGTCAGGATTTCATGTCGCGGGAAGACGGCTATCCCGGTTTCGCGCGAGCGTACGGGTTGAAGTTTTCGCAGCCTCCTCGCGAGATGGATCTCTCGCTTACCTATCGGGCGCTGGCGGCTGGGCAGGTCGATCTGATCGCCGGCAACTCAACCGACGGCCTTATCGACAAGCTCGGTTTATTTCAGCTCGAAGACGACCGCCACTATTTCCCTCCCTACGAAGCCGCTCCTGTCGTTAGACGCGAGACCGTCGACCGATATCCCGAGCTCGCGGCCGCTCTCAACAGCATTGGCGGAAAAATCACAAACGAGCAGATGCGAAAGTTGAACTATGCCGTTGATGCTGAGAAGCGCGATGTCAAAGAAGTAGTGCGCGAGTTTCTGGCGGGATTGTCACTCATCGACTCCATCAGTAGCATAAGCCGAAAGCATTCTTGAAGGGAGATCACGATGTTCTGTCCCAAATGCGGTGCAGAAGCGGGGACCACAAGATTTTGCAGATCGTGCGGCACCAACCTCGCCGTAGTCTCCAACATTCTAGAGGAAGGTGGACCCTCTCCCCTCCGCAAAGTGGCGTTGAGTGGCAAAACGACGCTGAATCTGTTCCACTCGTCGAGCCTTTCAAACGAACGAGATCTTAACGGGCATACTGCGGTTTCAGTGTTTGGCGGCTCGCGTATTGACCTCACCGCGGGTCCCATTGCAGTTGGGGAGGTCAGGATCAATGTCGTGGCGGTTTTCGGCGGAACCGTTATCCTCGTTCCTCAGGATGTCGCCCTTAGGGTCACCGGCGTTTCAATTTTCGGCGGAGTCAAGGTGCGAGGTCGCGAGTTGAGCAACGGCATTTTCGGCGTAAACGAGTACGAGACGCCGGGATATGCGGAGGCTGCGCGTCGCGTGCATATCGACGCGACCTCGATTTTCAGCGGCGTCAAGATCAAGAAATAGAAGAGAGGCCTGGCGGTTGCGGCTACGCCACCAGTTGATGGTACGTTGTCTCTGAAGAGTGAATCAGAAGAAGAGTGAATCAGAAGAATTGACATCCGACATTTAAGCGAGTATTTTAGCCCGGTATACGGCAGCAACTTAGGCAGGCTCAGAAGCAACTCAATGGCCCCTAGTCTGGAAACGGAGTGAGAGGTACGGGCTGTTGACGGACCCCTCAGACCGCAGGCTCATATTCAGACGTGAGCTCCCGCTCGTCGGTGAATTTCTCAGTAGGCCCCCTGGAAGAAGAGCACACCGCGAAGCCTTCCGGCGGAGGAAAGTATGTACCGCGTTCGCAAACAAGTTTGCCTTAGGTCGGTCCTGTTCTTGATC
>CAZOOE010000427.1:0-5888 GCA_964581275.1 uncultured Clostridia bacterium | reverse complement strand
ATGGCGCTTTGTCCGCGTGCGGGTCACATTGTGCGACGCGGAGAACTCGGAAGTGTTGTTGCTGGGATCGGTCGCGGTCGCGGTGACGATACTGAGGGTGGTATCTGACGGGGCAGTGAATTTCAATGTCCCGGTGGCGGTGTTCCCGGTGCGAATGGTGACATCATTTGAACCCAGGAAGAAGGTGCCCTGCGACGACGTACCGCGGGCCGCCGGGGCACTGGCAAAGAAAGGCAACACGGGTATCGGCGACGGGAATCATCGCGAGGCTGCAGAGGTCGCGGGCTATCTGACGCCCGTTCCGGGCGGCGTCGGCCCGCTGACGATCGCGATGTTGATGAAGAATACCCTGTCGGCGATGAAGATGCGACGAGTGAGAGGTGAGAGGTGAGAGGTCAGCCACGGAGTGGCGACAGCGCGTAGCCCAGGGCGAGGTAGTCCGCAGCCCTGGGTAGGTGACGCGCGATAATCTCAAACCCACGCAGGGGTGACAGCATTCGCCCGAAAATCCTGACCGACAAATCGATTCCCAAACGCGCTGTCACCCGCCGCGCGGGCTTTGGCTCCAAATCCCGTTGCGTACCCATTGCTGCGGAGTACCTCGCCCTGGGCTACACTCTGTCGCCACTCCGTGGCTGACCTCTGTGTTTTGCCCTCTGGCCTCTGCCCTCTGCCCTCTGCCTTCTGCCTTCTGACGTCTGACGTCTGACGTCTGACCTCTGACCTCTGCCTTCTGCCTTCTGCCTTCTGCCCTCTGCCCTCTGCCTTCTGCCTTCTGCCTTCTGCCTTCCGACCTCTGACCTCTGACTTCTCGATCCCCACGAAACAACGGCATTACTCTTGCGTATCATCTTATGTAGGGATATAGGTGAGCGAATGACCAGAGGGCGGGTTATTAGCGAGACAGCCTCTCACGCCTCAGGCGCGCTAGTGACGCCGGCAATATCGCCGGTGCCCGGTTGGCTGCGGCTCGCCGGCTACGTTGCGCTGGGCGCCGCGGCTTCCCTCGCGGTAGCGCTTGGCGCCGCAAGCTATCCGCTGTCGGGACTGCTCATTCGTCCCAGACTCAAGCGCCTCTCTCAACTAAAGGGCCCTCACCTCAGACAGCTGATGCGCCGAAATCGAATCCCATTCGAAGACGTCACCATCCTCTCGTTTGACGGCACCCGCTTGTTCGGCTGGTGGATGAGAGTCGGGCGTAGAGCACCGACGGTTGTCATTCTCCACGGCGTAAAGAAGAATCGTACGGACGTGCTGCGAGCCGCGCTGGTGCTGAGACGCGCAGGCTTCAACGTGTTGATTTTCGATGGCCGCGGACACGGCGACAGCGAAGGCCGCTATGTGACATACGGCTTCTACGAACGACGTGACGTCGAGTCGGCGATTGACTGGTTGGTCAAAGAGAAGAGGATCAACCGAAACCGTGTTGGCCTGGCCGGCGAATCCATGGGCGCTGCGATCGCGCTTCAAGTTGCGGCACATAACCCGTGGATACGGGCGGTGTGGGCGGATAGCCCGTTTGCTTCGCTGCGCCGCATCACCGAGGAATTTGTAAAGCGAGCAACCCGGCTGCCCGGCGCAGTGCTGAACCCGGTGTTGTGGACGGCGATTCAGGTGGCGAACTATCGGGGAAAGTTTGATGTTCACTCGGTCGATCCGTTAGCCCTTGCAGCTCGGATCAAGTGTCCGGTGTATCTGGTCCACGGAACCGCGGACCAGATCATAGCCACCTCTCACTCAGAGAGCATCCACTCTGCTCTCACGGGCGAAAAGGAGATCTGGTTTGTTGACGGAGCTCGCCACGCCCGTTCGATTCGCCATGTGAAACACGAATACAGCGAGCGCTTGACTCGCTTCTTTGGCCAAAGGCTCGCGCCCTAAGAGTATCCGCAGCATTGCGAACCAGTTTGCTACCGAGTGCAAACAGAATTGAGTCGCGAGCCGGCCTTCAGACAAGTCGGGCTTGGGATCATAACACTCTGCTACCCGTTCTTTCTTGTATCGCTTTTTCGCACGCGTTCGTGTGACCTTTCGAGCTCCGTCCAGGCCCGATACCCATATCGAAGATCATTGACAGCAAAGCTTTTATACAGTATCTTTTCGGCGAACCGATTGCGTTCAGCAGGGACTCTTCAAAGAGGCTTTGAGTCCGTTCTGAGTTCAACCTTCGGGTTGTCCCCGTGACGTTTAAGCAAGGTGCTTTTCCGGACAACCTAACGGGTGAGCTCAGAACGCCGAAGACCTGATCAAAGAGTCTGTGCGGACGGTTCAGCCCCAGGGTCTCGAGTTGGCTCTTTCGAGGCCCGTGCCAAGGCAGAGTCAAACAGTCCCCCTATTGAGTTCTCGCAGGTGTGCGTCCCCTTACACTGGTTTGCGTTGCGTTCCTGCCGTGAGCGCTTTGTTGGCTCCGCGGCAAGCTGGTTTCCGGTGCGTCCGTTTAGTAATTTTAATTGCCGTGTGAGCGGCTTCCCTTTGGGCTCAAACATCGACGGCGTAGCCCTCGCTGGAGTTTGAACGTTGGCTCAAGCGTCTTTGCGGATCTTGGCGTCTTTGCGCGAAACCAACTCATTAAAGTCGGAGAAGGGTTTCGCGCAAAGACGCCAGGATCCGCAAAGACGATCCTGCGCAGTTTCCGAAGCGTCATCCGATAATGATTAAGCTCCTGGACAAAGCGATAGTGAGCGGCTTGCTCGTCGCAGTTGTTTTTACCACGCTTGCGCTTGGCACCGTCGAAGCCTGGTCGGTTGCGATCTTCGAACTGATGGTCGTCGGACTGATGTTGCTTTGGGCATCAAAGGCGATTGTTGAAAAACGCCTGGAGATTCGATTTCCACCAGCCGCATTGCCGCTCGGCGCGTTTGTGTTACTGGGGCTGGCGCAGAGCGTCGCGCTCACCGGGAGTTCGGGCGAAACCAGCAGCCTGTCGATGGACGTCGAAGCAACCCGGGGCGCCGCCGCGATGATCTTCTTTCTGTTTGTGTCGTTCTTGATCGCCGCGAATTTCTTTGACACCCCGGAGCGGCTCCGCACGCTTTCAAACTTTCTGATCGTTTTTGGGTTGGCGCTCGCGGTGTTCGCACTGGTTCAACACTTCACGTGGGAGGGCAAGATGTACTGGGTGCGCCCAACGCCGTCGGCTGGCGCGGGGACGGGCGGCCCGTTCGTGAATCGAAACCACTTCGCAGGTTACATGGAGATGTTGATCCCGATTCCGGTAGCGCTGGCGTTCTCTAACGCGACACGTGGCGAATCGCGTCTTTTTTTTGGATTCGCGGCCGCGATCATGAGTATAGCCGTGGCCGCGTCCCTGTCACGCGGCGGTATGGTGAGCCTAGCCGCAGGCCTGCTCTTTCTTGCTGCGATCACCCCTCGGCAAAGACGGCGCGAGCCCAGTTCCAGCAGAGGGTCCTGGTTTAGCTTCAGTCCGAAATACTTCGTCATCCTGATGCTGGTGGCGATAGTTGCAGGTGTTCTCTGGATCGGCGCGGATTCAGATATCCTTAAGCGAATCGCCCAAGATCCTCTGACTACCAGTTCGGCAACCGATCGTCGGGGAGTCTGGGGAGACACTCTCACAATATTCGCCGCTCACCCGATATTGGGCACCGGGCTGGGCGCATTTGAAACAGTCTACCCGATCTATGGACGCGGGGACGGGTCGTTCCTGATTCAGTTTGCTCACAACGACTACTTACAGGTGTTGGCCGACGGCGGGATTGTTGGCGGAGCGATTGCGTTGTGGTTTATCGTGGTGCTCGCGCGGGCAATGAGGCAAGTCACAAAGCCGGCTGATCCGTTCGTTCGAGCCGTCGGTCTGGGAAGCGCGGCGGGCATTTTCGCGCTGCTGGTCCATAGTCTTTTTGATTTCAATCTTCAGTTACCCTCGAATGCTTTGTTGTTCCTGGTTCTCTCTGCGATGCTTTTGCGCGCGAGCAGCGAGGATAAGTCGAACGAGGCGAGCGCAGGTAACCGCTCTCGAATCGAGAACCCAGCTTTTGCAGTACTCTGATCCGGTGGTGATTGTCGCTTTCGTCGCGGACTCGAAAGAAATAAAAATAACACTCAATCGGCAATCAGATTTCTGATACTATCGTCGAGTTTGTTGGAAGGAGCACTGAATGTCAGGTGAGAGAGTCGCACTTGAAAAAGTTGACCCCCTTGATGAAACTCCGCTCGTGCGCGCCAAATATCCCAGGGCGCCGGGTTACCCGGAGATGCCGGCTTTCGGCTATGGGTACGGCTATGGCGAAGAAGAAGAGGAGGAGGGCCTGCACCTCCGCGAGTTGTGGCGCACCATCCGAAAGCGCAAATGGCTGATCCTGATAATCGCTGTGATTATCACTACACTGGTCACCATTGAGGCATATCGGACCAAGTCTACATATCGGGCATCGGCCTTTATAGAACTTGGAAAGGATGTGCCTGCGGTCCGATCAGCGAGCGGCGGAATGGCCATCACCATCGACGATCCGGATATCTACTATCCTCAGCTTGCCATTAACACCCACCTGTTTCGCCTGACGAGTGAACCCCTGCTCGAGGACGTTGTAGCGGACCTCAAGCTCGATCAGAACCCGAGTTTCGCAGAGTCATCCAGGCGGTCCACCTGGGAAGCAGTGCAAACGATTCTTAACAGAGTCACCTTTCAGAAACCGGAGACCGAGGCTTCTTCAACAATCGGCTCGTTGGTCCCGGACCCAGGCAACGCGCTGCCGCGCTCTAAGGAAGAGACCGAGCGGCTTGCCCCGTTTGTGTCAATGGTTGCGGGCGGACTTCAGGCCGAGCAGGTTAAGGACACACGAACGCTGAAGGTGACATTCACCCACACCGATCCCGCTATCGCCGCGGCGGTGGCGAACGGCGTGGCCCAGGACTTCATCGACAAGACCTTCGAAGGCAAGACTGAAAAATTCACCAGCGCATCGAAATGGCTGGACACCACAACGCGGGAGTTCATGGCAAAGGTCCAACGCGCCGAACAAGAACTTGCCGATTATTCAAAGATACACAATATCTTTTCAACTGATGGCAAAGGCGAGACACTGACGACCGACAAACTCTCGAGGTTGCACGATCAGGCCACTCGCATCGAAACAGAACGACTACTCAAGCAATCGGTGTACGAAGAAGTAAAGGCCGGCCGGGTGACCGGACTGCCGGTCGCATTCTCAGATGCAAAACTGAGCGCGCTTCAGGGCAAGCTGGAAGAGCTCGAGGCGACTGCCGAAAAACTGGACCTGAAATATGGGCCCGACCACCCGGATGTTGTCTTGACGAAGCTGCAGATCAAGACAACAAAGGCGCAACTGGAATCGAGCCGCAAGGCGCTCGAAGATAAACTCAAAGCAGAATACGAGCTGGCTCTGCGCGATGAGAAGTCGCTAAAGGTCGCCCTCGGGCAGGCCAAGGGCGAGGCGGTTCAGCAAAACCAGGACGCCATTCAATACAACATCCTCAAGCAGGAAGTTGACACCGCCAAGGCGATGTACACCGACTTCCTGCAAAAAACCAGCCAGGCCAAGGTCGACGTAGCACAGCAGCACAACAGCATGCGCCTGATCCAACCGGCACGCACTCCTGGCGGCCCGGTTGGACCGGCGCGTTTCCGAATGATAATGATCGGGTTCTTCCTGAGCCTTGTTGGAGGCGTCGGCCTGGCTTATTTCCTCGAATACGTCGACAACACGATCAAGACGGTCGAGGACGTGGGGCGCTATGTGCGGCTGCCCGCTCTGGGTGTCATTCCGTCCATTGCATCAGCATCCGCGGCCGGTAGGCTGAGGGTGAGCAAAGACGGAAAGAGGCTGGCAGCGACCAATGGTTCCGGCAACGGCGCCGAGAGGTTTCCTTACAATTCGGAGCGCCTGGCACTCGCCGACAATCGCTCG
>CAZOOE010000426.1:0-5917 GCA_964581275.1 uncultured Clostridia bacterium | reverse complement strand
CGAGTCCAAAAGGCGGGCAGTTCCATTCCTTTATTCAAAGCAAGATCGATCCCCGGTGGACCCCGCTGGTGCAATACAGCTCGCCGCGCGAGAAGCAGTGGTCATATGTCTACATCACCCGCGAGAATGAAGACGTAAAACTCCTGGTCGTCACCCTTCAGCAGAAGGACGCGGTTGTGCTGCAGACCAAATTCAGCCCCGAGAAACTGGTCGAATTCATGAACAACCCTCAGATAATGGGGATCTCGCTCAATAACGACAACCGGTCCAGAGACAATCAAGCCCGGACGGATGACACCGATGATCACGACGACAGGGAGCCACCAAAAGAAAAGCCGCCGGTCGTGAAACCACCGCAATAGCAGAATCAACTCAGGAAGCCGTCCGCGAGGTGGTATCCGAGACCGCGCGCAACACGACTTTACGATTTGCGACTCAAACGCATACCGGCCACGTAGTGCGTGTGTCTTTCAGCCAACGCTCTTTCGGGCAACGCTACAGACGCCCCATCTTTTGCAACAGCTCCTCGAATCGCGAATCCGATCGGATCCGGTCGAAAACCGGCTCGACCTTCAGGTAAGTCAGAATCCCGTGGCGCTCTTGATAAGTCTCTTCCAAATACTCGAAAGCTTGGTCAATCTGGTCAAGCCCGACGTGAACTCTAGCGAGGCTGTACGGCGACACATAAGTCTCTTTCGCCAGCTGGTTCAGCCAGTCGAGAATCTCCCGAGCGTCTATGACCCGCCCGGCCCCAACATATGCGTAAGCCCTCGCCGACATTGTTTCGCTATCATTCTCAGAGATGGCCAGCGCCTTCTTAAACTCGACGTCTGCTTCTTCGAACAGGCCCTTTTCGCCGTATGACATTCCCAGCCGCCGATGCGCGATCAGATAATCGGGAAACATCTCGATGGTTTTTCGGCACTGCTTGATCGCGGCATCGAATTGTCGCGCAAAGTGAAGGATCCGAGCGAGGTTCAGATTGATAACACGGGACAGCGGGTCCAGCTCGAGCGCGAGCTTAATCTCCGAGAGTGCCTCATCCATTCTCTCCATCGCCGCCAGGTGAAGCGCAAGCCACAGGTGCGCCGTGGAGTAACTTGCGTTCAAAGCGATCGCTGTTCTAAACCCCCGTTCAGCTCCTTCCCAATCAAACTCGCGCCAGAGCTTGACTGCAGCCAATGCCGCGTGAGCCTCAGCAAGCTTGTCATCAAGGCTGAGGGCCTTTAGCGCCGTCGCCTTCGCGCGCAGGAACGGAGTGGCGAGCGGCTTCGCACCGTAGCTCGCCATCAGGTTGTATGAATCTGCCAGTCCTGAGTAAGCAAGCGCGAACTTCGGGTCCTGCGCGATCGCCAGTTCGAAATACTCGATGCTCTTCTTGAGCCCTTCTTCAGTTCGTTTGTTCCAATGATAGCGGCCCTTCAAATAGAGCTGATATGCCTCGGAGTTCTCGGTGATATTCTTTGTCAGACTCTTCTTCTGCGCGCTGTTGAGCTTCAAACGCAGGTGATCGGAGATCTCGGTTGAGATCTCCCGTTCGAGGGTGAGCATGTCGGACAACTCGCGAGTGTACTGTTCGCCCCAGAGGTGAGAGCCGTCGATTGTGTCAACCAGCTCGAGCTTGACTACCAGGCTGTCGTCTCGCTTCAACAATCGTCCGATCAGCACTGCTCGGACGCCGAGCGCGAGCCCGACTTGCTGAGCGTCCTGAACCTCGCGGCCCTGGTAACGAAAGACGGTACTGCGAGCCATCACTCGCAGCTTTGTAAGTCGCGACAAATTATTTATGAGTGCTTCGGTGACGCCGTCGCTGAGGTATTCAAGATCGGGTTCACCACTCTGATTCGCAAACGGGAGGATCGCCAGCGAATCGATCGTCTTCCGCGAGCGAGGTTTTGTTACCGTCTGAGTTTGCCGGCCGAGGCCTGCTGTCCCCGGGGTTGCGCCCGAATCACTGTCGCGCTGCAAATTTCGCAGGTCGATCAGCAGATCGCGCACAGTCTGATAGCGACGCTCGCGGTCCTTTTCCAGGCACTTGCGCACTATGCGGTCAAGATCGGGCGTCACGCCGTAGTTCAAACGCGCAAGTGGCATCGGTTCCGCGTGGATGATGTTGTCGATCGTCTCGGCCCAGGTCTCTCCGTCGAAGGGCAGTCGGGCGGTCAGCATTTCGTAGAATGCCACACCGAGCGAAAAGATGTCCGACCGGTGATCGATTGATCGGCCCATCGCCTGTTCCGGCGACATATACGAAACAGTACCAGCGGCGACGCCAAGATCGGTTTGCTGGCCGACTTTTTTTGTGCGATCGTCGGGTTCTTCTGCTCCGTTCGAACCTGCGGCTGCCGCGATTCCAAAGTCGAGCAACTTGACTACGCCCCGCTGATTGACGATCAAGTTCGAGGCCTTCACGTCACAGTGCACAATACCAAGCGAGTGTGCCTCGGAGAGAGCGTCGGCAATTTGGGCGGCCATGTCGACTGCGTCGCGTATCCCCAGGGCACCGCGTTTGAGCTTCTCCGAAAGCAGCTCACCTTCGACGTACTCCATCACTATGTACATCGAGCCTTCGTGCTCGCCTATATCGTAGACGGCGGCGATGTGCGGGGAGCGCAGCGCCGAAGTAGCGCGCGCTTCGGCGAGGAATTTCGTGCGGCGCTCGGGATCGTATTGGTAGGAAGCCGGGAGGAGCTTGATGGCAACCTGCCGCCCGAGCCTGGTGTCCTCGGCAAGGTACACCTGTCCCATCCCGCCCGAGCCGAGCTCTTTGATGATGCGGTAATGAGAAATAGTCTGGGAGATCACCAGCCGCTCACCTCAGTTTGGTTGGTGGGTTGGGTACAGGACATCGCCCACGGTGCTCCTCTTCCTGTCAATCGCAGATCTCCGATGGTGTGTTGTCTATTTGTATTTCTACCACAGAATAGTATAACGACGAAGAGACAGCTAATCAGCAATCGCGTCCGGGGGCGCTCCGCACCCCAGCGGGGTGCAATGTGCCGGATCGACTCTCGCAAAATAACCGAGGGAGAAACATTGCACCCTGCTGGGGTGAGCGATCAGACACTACGATCAACCGGCACGGATTATGTGTCGTGAACCGAAGGATATGCCTCGCGTGGCTCCTACGCGCGGTTATCCATTGCCGTTTCGACTATCAAACTTCGCAGCCATGCGTGAGCCGGGTCGGAGTCAACCCGCTCGTGCCATAACATCGCAAGCCGAAACGGCGGCATCGTAAAGGGTATCGGGAGCACCTGAAGCTTCAGCGCCTTGCTGAACCTTATCGCCAGTCGTCTCGGCAATGTCGCTATCAAATCTGACTCGGCGACGATGAAGGGCACGCTGGCGAAGTGCGGCGCGAGTACCGCTAGCTGGCGGCTGAGACCCTTCTGAGCCAGAATCGTGTCGATTACTCCGGGGCCTTCGGACTTATAAAAGACCGCGGCGTGCCGGGCCGACGCATATTGCCGGATTGAAATCTTTGACTTGATCGACGAGTGGGCCGCGCTTGCGATGCACACGTTGTCTTCTTCGAACAGGACTTCGGATCTGATGCTCGCATCAAGCGACAACGCATCCGGAAAGAAACCGATCGCGAGATCGAATGAATCCGAAAGCGCCGTGCGCGACGGAGGTTGAAAGACGTTCGGAGGCCGATGAACGCGAATGCTTACGCCAGCAGCTTGTTCGCGAAGTCTGCCGACCAGCGTCGCCAGCAACACAATCTCGGCGTAATCGCTGGTTAGTACATGGAACGCGCGCTTCGATGCCGCCGGGTTGAACGCCGGTCTCTCCTCGAGCGCCGCACGCAGTTGTGACAGCGCGGCACGGACTGCTTCAATCAGCGCTTGGGCAGTGGGCGTCGGCGTCATTCCATTTGAGGTCCGCACCAACAGCGGATCATCAAACGTCCGACGCAATCGCGTCAGGGCATTGCTCATCGCCGGCTGGCTGAGCCCAACGCGCCGGGCTGCTCGAGTGACGTGGCGTTCCTCCATCAGGGCTTCGAAGGCTACCAGCAGGTTCAGATCGATTGATTGTAGATTCATACCGTGAATGCCCGATATTACCACAATCCATAAAACGTATTCCGGGGCCGGTCGTTAGATGGTAAGAGAAGTGGCGTAATTTAAGAGTGGGCCTCAAGGCTGAATGAGATCTGCCTTTCGACTAACGCACCTCAATTTATGATGTTGTTGCAGGTATCAATCGGAACCGATCCGGGTAGGCGAGTCCTAGGAACTATTCTCAGGAGAAACCATGAAACATAAACTCAATCCGTTCTTGAAGCGTGCCAGCGCAATCGCAGTCTTTGCGGCTCTGATCGCAGTGCCCGCAACGATTGCGTTCCAACAAAATCAGCCCGCGCAGGCGAAGGCCGAGTTCCCTTTAACACCCGAGGGCAAGCTCGCCCGCGCACTGCTTGAAGCAATAAACGGCGGTGACAAAGCTGCAATGGAGAGCTTCATAAAAGCGAATCTATCCGCCCGCGCGCTCAAGGATGATTCGGCCGACGAGTACGTGACGCAATTGTGGAGGCTCTACTCGCAAAGCGGCGGATTTGAGCTCGTGCAGCTCTTGCCCGCGAGAGGCCCGGGCGAGGTCCGCGTCAGCGCTCGCACAAAACGCGGAAACTATTGGGTGAATTTCATGACTCGTCTGGAGAAGGACGAACCGACCAAGCTTGATGGGTTCGGCTTCCGGCGCGTGCCCGATCCCGTGGCCGAAAAGGCCGACGCCTGGGCCACCGCGAAGATGAGTGAAGCCGAGGCTGTCAATGAGATCGAACGCCACGTGGCAAAGGCCGCCGCTGATGATCGATTTTCTGGGGTCGCGCTTGTCGCCAGGGGAGACCGGGTGATATTCAACAAGGCGTACGGGCTTTCCGACAAAAGCAACAGTACACCTAACAAGCTCGATACCAAATTCAATCTCGGCTCGATGAACAAGATGTTCACCAGTGTAGCGATCGCCCAACTGGTTCAAGCTGGCAAGCTCTCTTACGACAGCACCCTTGCCAAAGCGCTCCCCGAGTATCCAAACAAGGAGATCGCCGCGAAGATTACCGTTCATCAACTGCTCACGCACACCTCCGGGCTCGGCGACTTCTTCAAGCCTGAGTTCTTTCAGAATCGCGAGAAGTATCGAAACCCGAAGGACTACTTTCCGATCTTCGCGAACGACGCGTTGCGATTCGAGCCGGGGAAAGATTGGTCCTACAGCAACGCGGGGTTCATTGTGCTCGGCGCGATTGTAGAAAGCGTGTCGGGGCAGAACTACTTTGAATACGTTCGCGATCACATCTTTACGCCGGCCGGTATGAAGGACTCGGCCTCATACGCGGTGTATGACATCGTGCCCAATCTCGCGATGGGGTATACGCGGTTCGACAACGGGGACCCGTTGGGGATCGAGCCTCGACGCAATAACGTGATGACGCTTCCGATGCAAGGCAGCTCGGCAGGGGGTGGCTACTCGACTGCGCCTGATCTGCTTAGATTCGCGCAGGCGTTGCGCGCGAACAAGCTGATCACTGCCGAACTGACCGAAAAGGTCACCAGCGGCAAGGTGGACACTCCGATGGGCGCGAAGTATAGCTACGGTTTCATTGAAGAGATGATCGAAGGGAAGAGTGTGAGGGGCCACAGCGGCGGCGCGCCTGGGATCAACTCGTACCTGAACATCTTCTGGGATGGGAGCTACACCGTGATAGTGCAGGGCAATTACGATCCGCCTGCGGCGCAGGATCTGGGCGGCAAGATTACCAGGTTTTTGGCAAAACAGAGTTCGACAGAGACCGCCTCAAAAAGCGCGCGATAGCGGAGTGCGGGCTCCGGCGGCGTAATTGGGGGAGCCCTCAGTTTCGTTTGTTGGTTTGTTTCGGTCCTTTTACTATTGTGGTGTATTTGGTTTT
>CAZOOE010000425.1:0-5922 GCA_964581275.1 uncultured Clostridia bacterium | reverse complement strand
GGAGACGGACAGCATGGGGGTGTGGTAATTGTGGAAGGGTTTCGGCAGGTTGACAACTTACCGAACCGCAATTCTCACCGCCACTTCGGGCATATACACGTCGTCAAGATCGAACTTCTTCATTCCTTCTTCGTTAGCGAGTGTCTCCGCGGTCTCGGGAATGAATTGCAACAGTCCTCGAGCGGAAGCGCTGCTCTTGACCGACGGGTTGAAACGGCTCTCTTGACGAGCGAGCGAGAGCACCAGCCTCGGATCAACGCCAAGGGCGGGCGAATATCGGTCGAACGCATCGCGATAAGGCGCGGGATAAATCAACTCCACCAGATCGCGCGGCATGAGGTCGAGCTGAAAATCCTGAGGTATCGCCTTGGCGGCCGATTCGCCAAAGGCTATCGCGCGATAAGCCTGGTTTCCACGATTGCTATAGACTGCCATCGAGTAAGCCGCGTCGCCGCTCGATTGAGGCACAGTCGACCCTCGCGTGGTGTAATGACCGCTCGCCAGGCTGGTTATTCCCGCATCCGCGAGTTCCGTCACCCCTTCGTCATAGAGTCCGAGGAACATGAACTCCGCCGCGAGCGCTTGATGTGAGGCTTCGCTTTCGCTTGCTTTCGCCTGTCTGACTTCGCGTCCGATTGGGATCAAGCGGTGATGCAACGTCGCCTCGTATGTTGGAAGCCGCGCATAACATTTGCGCAGAATGCCGAGAAGTTCGGTTCTCGCGGCGTCATCTCTTATGAGTCTCAACGCTTGATTCGCTGCATCCTTGGCTTCGGCAAAGCGCCCCGCATCGAACGCCGCTTGCGCCTGCGTTCGATAGGCGCGGGCCATAGGCTCGATCAACCGGCCGCCTTCTTCGGTTTCAAGCAAGCCTCGTAGGCGCTCGGTCGCCCGGTAGCCAAAATAGTTGTCGCGCTCATCCGATGTCGCAAGATAGGCGCGAGCCGCCTCAGCAATTCTGCCCATCTTCTCGAGCGTGAAGATTCGCAAGAACGCCGCCTCGCCTCGAATCGGCGCGCTGATTACCCTCGCGGTCACCGGGAGGGCGGCGACTCTGGTCAGCAGTTGAAGAGCGGCGTCGAAGTTTCCTCTTGTAAGTTGGATCTTCGCTTCGTTGTAGAGGCCCACGGTTGCGAGCGGTTGACCGGCATACCTCTGGACGATGCGACGCGACCACTCGATAGCTTCGTCAAACTTGCCGGCGTAGCGGAGACAGTCGACGACATTGCGATACGCGCCTTCAAGCAGGTCGCTGGCCGGATACGCGGTTATGAAGTCGGTATAGCGGCGAGCTGCGTCTTCGTAACGACGAGCTTGCTGCAACGTAGAAGCGACATAGTAGTAGCCCTGCTCGCCGTCTTTTTTCTCCGGAAACTCCGCGTGCGCGCGCTCAAACCACTTCATCGCCTCGTCGTGGTTGTATTCCCGAAAGAAGGTGAAGCCAATCTGATAAAGCGCTTCCGAACGGTTTTGGCTTGCCGGGAAGCGATCGACTATGTCGACAAGATGCTCGCGTGCTTCTTGCCAATGCCGGTTGAACAGGTAAATTCGTGCGCGGCGCAACGCGTCGAATTCGTTGGGCTTGATCCTGGCTGCCCGGTCGAGTGCGTCCAGGCCAAGCGCCGCGGCAAGCGCGTAGTCATCACGGGACCCGTTGACCAATTGACCAAACAACGCGCGTGCCGGATCTGCTTCTCCGGTCTTCGCGTAGGCCTGGCCAAGCAGAGCCATCGCGCTTCGACCCCTGACGCCGGTCGCAGAGGCCATAGGTTTGAGCAACGCGATCGTCGCCCGGTGGTCTCCGCTTTCGAAATGGCTGTCGACCAGCCGCTCGCGCGACCGCGACACAAGCACGCTGGACGGATAGCTCACCAGCAATCGCGTAATGTACTGGCGTTCGAGCGCGAGGTCGCCCGAGTCTTTTGCCAACAACGCAAGATGCCACAGAGCATACTGCGTAAGCGCTGAGTTGCGGTCGGACAGCGCGAGATACAGCGTCGAAGCGTCGCTCCGAGCGCCGCGCCGTTCCAGCAGCCTCGCCAGAAGGTAATCGTAGTTGTTGTGGGTGAAGGCCGCGGAGTCGGCTGTCCTAAGGTCACGCAACAACTCTTCTGCCCGCTCGAAATCGCGAGTGTCCATCGCAGCGCGAATGTCGTTTGCCTTGCTCTGAAACGCCTGAGCGTTCGCGGCGCCGGATTGACCCAGCACCAGGCTCACCGCAGACACGCAGAGGACGCAGAGTTTGCGCAGAGCCTCTCCATAATCTCTGCGTACTCTGCGCCTTTGCAGTAATCTACCCAAAGAAGTAAGCGTCAAGCGTCTCAGCATAAAGCACCGAACCCAACACCAGTTCATCCACAATCACGTACTCGTTCGGAACGTGCGCCAGCTTGTCGTCGCCGGGATAGTGTACAACCGAAGTTATCCCTGCGAAGAAAAGATTCTTAGCAACCGTGTTCCCGCCAAACGTCTCGTACTTCATCGGCAGGTTCAGCCTTCGCGCGGCCCGATCAAAACTGCGGATGATGATCGAGTTCTTATCGGACAGATGCGGCTCTGTCTCGTGCAGTACTTTGACGCGAACATCCGCATCGGGGGAACGCCGGTGAGCGGCTGACACTCTCTCTTCGATCTTGGCCAGGACCTGTTGTTTGCTGATCCCAGCCGGTAGACGGAAATCGATAGTTGCGCGCGCCATCGATGGAACGCTGTTGGTGGACGAGCCGCCTTGGCTCGTCCCGACGTTCATCGTCAAGCCGTCGAACGCATGATCGTAGCTCGCGCCGAGGTCGAGGGTCTTGATCTCGGCAATCGCTTCGGCAAGCGGCACGATCGCGTTGCGACCAAGCTCCGGAGTCGACCCGTGCGCTTGAATACCGTGGCTTTCGAGTTCGACCCATAGGATTCCCTTCTCGCCGTAGATCGATAGATCCATCCTGCCGCCGTCTGGTATTATCGCGACGTCGAACTTCAGGCCGCACTCTTCTACCATGTAGATGATGCCAAGCTCGGAGCCCACCTCTTCATCGGCGGCGGCTACCAGATAAATCGTTCCATCGAACCTCGGGTGCTCGGCAAGGAACGCTTTGCAAGCGGAATACGCGCAAGCGAACGAGCCTTTGTCATCAAGTGTGCCGCGCCCGTAAATGCGGCCGTCGATGATCGTCGGCTCGAACGGCGGCGTATTCCATTGTTCGAGCTCGCCCGGTGGGACTACGTCCATGTGCGAGACGAAGCCGATCGACTTGCTTCCGCTGCCGATTCGGCCAACGACGTTGGTTCGGCCGGGCTCCTTTTCGTAGCAGGAGACTTCCATCCCGAGTGATTGAATGCAGCGAGTGACGATCTCTTTGCAGAGATACTCGTTGCCTGGGGGATTGACGGTGTTTTCCCGAACGAGGTCGCAGACTATCCCGACGATCTCGTCGCGGTCAATGTGTCTCGCAAACTTCGATTCCATAGGGCTCCTATTCTATCAGAATAGAACGCCTCTCGTGGACAAGAAAGCGCCCCAATCAAATAGCGCTTCGCCAAAGGAAAGTATTGTCTTGGTTTTGAGGCCGTGCTATAAGAACCGTACCCCATTACTGCCCCTTCCCAGGCACACGTGCCAGACCCTGATTCTTGAAACAGTCGTCTAACGCGTCGATCTAACGCCGCGTCAAATCTGGCACAGCTCCCTGAACGCCGGTCCTATACTAAGGAGAAGGGATGTCGACTCCGGTTGTACTGTATGAACAGGAGTACGAGCAGCTCAAGCGCGTAATCACCCGCCTGTGTGCCGACGCAAACGCGAAGTTTGTTTTTCTTGTCGACAAGAACGGTCAGCAGATTGCCGCACACGGAGAAATGCTCAACCTGGACACGACAAGTCTGGCGAGTCTTACCGCCGGCAACGTCGCGGCCACTGACGGGCTGGCGCACCTGATCGGGGAGCGCGGCTTTCCAGTTTTGTCGCACGAGGGAGAGCGCGATAACCTTCACATCTCGATAGTTGCCGCGCGGGTGATCCTGGTTGTGATTTTCGACGAGCGCTCGAGCCTGGGTCTCGTGCGACTGAGAGTAAAGCGCGCAACCGGAGAAATGAATTCGATTTTCGAGCTAATCGACGCCAAGGTAGACCGCGAGCGCGACATGGGAATCGCGCTCGATTCGCCGTTTGCCGAGATAACCGAAGAGGACATCGACGCGCTGTTCAATTAACTGGCCCCTGCAAGAGCGACATTCGACCGGGAGGAGGTTCCAGCCTCACCGGCGCAGCGATAAGGGATACGAGCCTTGACGTTCATCAACTACGCATCGCGCGAAATCAACTGCAAGATTGTTTATTACGGACCCGGGCTGGGTGGCAAGACGACCAACCTCCAGTATATATACGACTCGACGGCCGCGCAGGCTAAGGGCAAACTCATCAGTCTTGCAACCGAAAACGACCGAACATTGTTTTTCGATTTCCTGCCGCTGGACCTCGGCACCGTACGCGGGTTCAAGACTCGCTTTCATTTGTACACGGTACCAGGACAAGTCTTCTATGACGCGAGCCGCAAGCTCATTTTGAAGGGCGTCGACGGAATGGTTTTTGTAGCGGACTCCCAACGCGAACGCATGGACGCCAACATCGAATCGCTATTCAATCTGGAGGCCAACCTCAAACAACACGGCTACGATCTGCTGAAGGTTCCGTATGTACTTCAGCTCAACAAACGAGATTTGCCAAACGTTGTTTCAGCCCCAGACCTTACCGCTGAGCTTCGACGCAAAGGCGAACCCGTGTTTGAAGGAGTGGCCAACCGCGGCATCGGCGTTTTCGATACCCTGAAGGCAGTCGCCAAGCAAGTTCTGCCCGAGCTTCGCAAGAACGGCGGCGGATGATCCTGAACTCATCAGAGTGCGAGCCAACCCGCCCGGACCAGCCAACACATCCGCCAAACAAACCTAGAGGCAAGAGAAAGCCTCTGCCCGCGCCAGTTCCTCTTGTCTGGTCACTCTCCTGCGATATAAACTTATCGGGCAAACATCATGTCAGATGAAACCAAACAAAAGATTCAGGACGAGTTACGCCAGCTTGAATCGGAACTGAGGAATGAGATTCCGCAGGACCTGAAGATAGCGGTGGCTATGGGTGATCTCTCCGAGAATGCGGAATATACCGCAGCGCGCAACCGTCAGGATTATGTGCGCGCCCGAATCGGCAACTTGCGGAAACGTCTCGCCGATCTAGCCATGATCGACCTGTCACGGCTTCCGCGCGACCGGGTCGGATATGGTTCAACGGTTGAGCTCTATGAGGTTGATACCGGTGACCAAATCACCTACAAGCTGGTAATGGCTGAAGACGCCGATATTGCGCAGCGCAAGATTTCCACGACTTCGCCGGTCGGACGCGGGTTGATGGGGCGAAGCGAAGGAGATGAGGTAGAGATTACCACGCCCGCTGGAAAACGTCGATTCGAAATAATCAAGCTTACGACCATCCACGATTCGGAAGACCGGTAAGCGCCAAATTTTGTACGCTTGTGGATCGCCATACTGATCGAATTTGCATCACAGCTCAGGTTGACAATGAGCTCGCGCGTTTGCGATAGTAGCGCTTCGCCGGTGGTGGGCGCGGCCGAGGTGGAGAGGCGCTCCAATGATAAGTGAAGCGATCGGGGCCGGTGGCAAGCGGATCATAGACGCGATCGTTCGCGGATTGAGTCGCAGCCGCATAAACCCCAATGCGCTAACCTTTATTGGGCTGTTGATCAACATTGGCTGCGGCGTGCTGTACGGCTACGGCAGTTTTTTTACGGCGGGGTTATTTATTATCCTCGCCAATCTTTTTTTCATTCTGGGCCGCCCGGTTGGCGGTCTTCGACGGCGAGGTCCCCCGTTCGGGGCGGTTTTTGGTTTCGTAAATATTCGTTTCTCCCCCATGATTGT
>CAZOOE010000424.1:676-5926 GCA_964581275.1 uncultured Clostridia bacterium | reverse complement strand
TAATGTCAGACATCTACGAAGATGAACCGACTGGTCATGCCGGAGCGTGGGCCAGTACGCATGATCTGACGCGCAATCGCGGTGCCAATCCAACAGGTGCCTCCCGTGCAGACAGGTCTTGGAGTCCAGCTGGGCTGAGGGTGCTTGGACACACGCTGAGAATCAATGTGCTCACTGGCGGCCTCTGCGTAACAGCGACCGATTTGAGCATTCCTTACTACTCGCTCCCATTAAGGATTACTCGAACTCTTGACGCCCAGGAACAATCTGTTCAGCGCGCTTATCTCGCTGCTCATCCTAATGCCGATCCAAGAATTCACTTCTTCGGCAACTGGCAATTCCAGCAAGAAGTGCAAGTCACCGCCACCTGGCACCGGGCGTTCCCTGAAATACTAGTGAGCGGCGGTGACGCCGAGAGCGCTCTGTTTTCTCGCGAGTACAGCGACTTTGAAGTCAACACCAACTCGATGTCGACGCTCAAGTCTCGGCTGCACTCATATGGCATACCTGGCCGTACTCTGGCGGCGATGAAGTGGAATTATTCGAAGTCTGATCACCTTCTTCGAACCGTAAGAGGGCCCTTCGCTATTCTCACGGGGAGATTTGTTCCCGAGACAATCGTCGACCCTGTGGACCTTCGACTCTGGCGCTTTGATCCTGTCAACGGCGGAGCCCACAAATACAGCTCAGAGTTCGCGTACCAGCGCTTCGTCGATGCTGACGGGCTACGAGAAGTGACCGTGCAAAGCCTTCTCGTTGCTTCGGTCGACGCTCTCGGTCACAGCGTGACCTTTGAGCCTGTCGCTTCAGCTCCGCCGTACCGAGCGTATCAGCTTACTGACGGTACAGGTCGTGCGTTTCTGTTGGACCTATCTTCGAAGGTCACTTACCTGGACGCAGACGCCTTTTCTGGACACGTGAAAGCCTACTTGGTGTCCGAGGTGACCGACCAAAGTGCTACGGTCAAGAAAACCGTTCAGTATCAATATGACGGCCTGCAGTTGAAGGCGGTGTTGTATCCAGGCGTCGGCGGAGGTCCTCCTCGCACTACTACGTATGACTACGACGACGACGGAAACCTCACGCGCATTACAGATCCGATGGGTGACGCAATCACGATTGAGTACGTTGAGGACCTTTCAGACTCCGATGATCAACTCGTGCCGAGGTTAAAGGTGTCAGCGATCTCGGACATGGAGGGTAATGCTGCCCACTACACTTACGATCATCCCTCCCATCGCGTCACGGTTCGCTTCGTTACTCCGGGCATGCCAACGAAGGTGATTACCTATGGCTACTCCGAGGATGTCAACGACACGAGACAGAGGTACCTAACTCAAGAAGAAGTGATCGTTTCGTCTGGCTATTCTGGAAACCAAACGGTTCAACGCACGCGTAAGTACAGCGATGATGGCCGGTTCCTCCTCCTCCAAGTAATCGATCCGCTCGGCTATACAACATCATTCGAATACAATCGCTTCAACCAGCATACAGCGGTGATCGACGCAACCGGCCATCGCCGGGAGTATCGCTATGACGTGGTCTCTGGGCAAGCTTCCCCTGCTCAACCCCACCGCTTCGACCTAATTGAGGTTTCCGAGCAAAATTCTGACATCAACGGCGTAACCTTCCCTGTCACGCGGTCACAGACATTCCGGAGTTACGACGCTGCTACGAGCACTGATCCAAATGATGTTGTTCAAAGTACGCACCGGATCGAGACATACACCAATGCTAATGGAAACAAGACCACGTTCGCGTACGATGATGCGTCGAGTCACAATCCGGTTGCACCGACACTCATCGTCGATCCTTTAGGTAAGAAGACTACGCGAGTCTTCGATGGATCGGGCAAACTCACGAAACTCATTGACTCGCTGGGAAGCACTTGGACGGGCGTGTACAACCTGCAAGGCCAGTTAATCACGTCCACAGATGCGAATGGCTTTCGCAACTACTGGATTTTTGACGCGTGGACAGGCTGGCTAACTGCAACTACTGATGGCTTGGGGATAGCCCCTGGTGACCCAGCCCATACAGTCCAGTATCAATGGAACGATTCGGGACTACTCGTAAGATCGATCGATCCGATTGGCGACAGGACGGACTATGCCTACTTTAGGAACAAGCGACTGCGATCAATAACTCAGTACGATCCAGCGGCCCGCCCAATGCTGTTTGAGTACGAGGCAACAGGGATCCTCATTTCAATAACCGATCCATTGGGCCGCACGACGCTCCTTAGTTACGACGAGGCCGGGCGGCTGTTTGAAATAGTTCGGAATGCACCGGGGCGCCCGTCCATTTTCTGCATTAGGGATGTCGGCGGGCGCGTAACATCGCTAACCGACTGGAATGGACAGGTCACAACCTTCGCATATGACTCACTTGGGCGGCTTCTGTCGCTGCAGGAAGCGAACTGGCCCGCGGCGGCGCCAACGAACCCGGGCAAGAAGGTAACTTTCGACTACGACCAACTCGGGTCCTGGCTTCGCGTAACGGACAGTCAGTTCCCTGGGCCTTATCTGTTCTCCTACGACGCTAACGGCAATCTCATCGAACAAACAAATCCCTATGGCTTGACTTTGAAGAGTAAGTTTGACGAGCGCGGTGCGCTGGTAAAACTATCCGGACTCAGTGGCGCGATCGCCCTGCGGTTCAAGCGTGACGACACCGGTAACATCGCGAAGGTGATAGATGGCGCCTTCACCGATCCATCGCGGTCATTTGTCTACGTTCGAACGGATGCGGGTTTGGTTGATAATCTCTATCGGATCAAGTTCGACTCGTCTGGAATCGACGCTCAATTTCGCTACGACGCCAACAGAAGGCTCCTGGGAATCAATCACTCTCGAAAGGGCACTGATCTCCTCCGATTCGACTATGTGAATCGGGCGGACGGCTTTTTGCAGGAGTCCAGCGGCGATCACGTCGGTCAATTTTCTTACGACGGCCTCAAGCAGTTAAACGGTGAGACAGATAGCGGTGTTCAAGCCGGCTATGACGGCGCTGGCAATCGTTTGTGGCGTGCAGCCACACCACCAGCGCCGGGTGGACCGAATCAGTATGACTCCGATAACCGCCTGTTGGGCACGCCGAGCAACGGGCGGGTATTTAGCTACGACCAGAACGGCAATCTGATCCTCAAGCAGTTTCCGAACGGACAGAAGGTCGTTTACATTTTTGATGCGGGTAATCGCCTAGTGAGTGCCGACGATGGAGCGACCGCGGTCCGATACCTGTACGATGTTCAAGGGCGCGTTCTGCAGCGCACGCTTAGTCGAGGAACGACGACGAATATAGAACGTTACGTCTATGCAGCGAATAGCGTAATCGCGATCCTTGACGGGACCAACAAAGTGCAATCGGTCTACACGCGCGACCCTGATGGTCGATTGTTGCGTCGCCGAAGTCGGTTCACTCTTAGCTCATCTTCAAGCAGGGATACCCACTCACTATTCTGCTTACATGATGGCTTAGGAAGCCTCTGCAGGTTGATCGATTGGGATGGCACGACTGTGTCAAGCGTTGACTACGATGCTTGGGGAACTGCAACGCTCAACGGAGGAAGTTCGATTGTCGAGCGATTCGGATATCGAGGTAGCTACTGGGATACCGACACAAATCTGGTGAAGTTCGGTTATCGATGGTACGACGCAGAGCTCGGCAGATGGTTGTCTCAAGACCCGATTGTACAGATGATCATGCTGAGAAACCTCGACGCGAGTTCCTTCGTAACGTCCTTGGCAAACCTTTACGCCTATTGTCGCAACAGCCCTCTGAGTGTAAGCGATACGACGGGATTCTTCCCGAACATGATCCAGTGGCTAGCTGACAAGTACGGTGAGGCAGCGCGGGTATTTGTATTGATTCAGAAGCTCTTTAATGTCGGTCCTGAGAGCATTCCACCGAAACCCGACCCGCCGAAAGTCGTCGATAAGAACAAGCCGAATGACGAACCAAGCTCGGCAGGACCTGGACCAGACAAGAATCCACCGGAGCCTCCGAGCAATCCTGAACTTGCTCCAGATAACTTTGTTCCGGTCATGCCATTGCCGTTGCCGGTTAATCCGCCTACGGTTCCTGCGCCATTACCTAGTCTCCCGGAGATGCCGATATTTGAATTCCTCCCGTTCTTCGCCGGCGATTCGATATCAGCACCCGAAGGCAGTTCTGTCGACTCCTCACTGGATTCCTCCCCTACACCTGGAACTGACGCTCCCGCTTCCGCGGATGTTGCATTAGCTTAAACTTGGTTCACGGAGGAGCGCTGGTTCGGTGCATAAGAATGTCTTGAGATACAGAATCGCTCAATCGCGGTAAGTGTCGCAGAGTTGGAATAAAACCGCACCCTATCGGCACCCAAACGCCGATTGCGTGAGAATCAAGCCGAACGACTGATGTAAGTGACCCATACAGAATAGGTCCGGCAGGATTCGAACCTGCGACCCCCTGCTTAGAAGTTCGAGTAAAACCCAGGCTGGATAAGGGTTTCAGCGCGTTAGGGTTCGCGAGAGTCCGCAAAATCCCGCAAGAAAATTTGAATTCCGCACCCTGGGCGCACCTGCACTGGATGTACTCATAAGTAGTGGATCATCATGCAACGAAAAGCCGGTGTCGTGCGAATGCCGAGTCTTAACGAAAATGCCGTTGTCGCCATTCATCCATTACGAATTGGGGATTTAGAATCAGTCGAGCATCTATAGATATTTCATTCATCGTCGCAATTGCTTCCTCGTCCACGAGGCTGCCAGCGACAGAAATTTTCGCTTGTCCCAGGCGGGCCCATGATTTGATCTTTGGCCAATTCCTAATCCCGACTAAGTAGCATTTCCTAAGGTCGACTTCCTCATGAAGTCCAGTGTGCGTGGAAATGGAAACCAACAGATTGCTCGGCAATGGCTTGACTCATCTCGGTGAGCTTTGCATTGGCTTTAAGGACATCGTCTTGACTATGGAAATCTGCAAGAACAATATCAAAACGATTGCGCCAAACGCGGTCCGCCTTTGCTTTCTTCTCGTCAAGGTCCACCTTTTTTGAGCACCCGAATAAACCCAAAATGCTCATGATCAGTGTCACGGTCACTAGTAAAGGTCGGTAGGTGACGCTGATTTCTAAATCCACTCCAGCGCGCCTTTTCCCCAGATCCATATGAAGCCCACGATCAGGATGAGCAGGAAAATCAGCATCTCGAGCAGCCCGAAAACGCCCAGCGCCTTGAACTGCACCGCCCAGGGGAACAGGAAGAT
>CAZOOE010000424.1:0-666 GCA_964581275.1 uncultured Clostridia bacterium | reverse complement strand
CGTCGGTCCGCCTCTGCTTTCTTCTCGTCAAGTTCCATCTTTTTAAGTTCAATCTGCAGATCGTTTTGTTCCTGCGCGATCCTGAGTGAAGTCTGGGTCGAGTCTAGCTGCAGTTGTGCCGTAGCTTTCCTTGCATTTTCCGCATCCCGAGTGGCTTCCTCCTGCTTTCTCCTCTCTTCCGCTTGCTTCAATTCTTCCTTCGACAACTCGATCTGAAATTTTTGGCGATCTTGCTGAAGTTGGGCCCACCCGAGAAATGCACCCATTAGCACTGCAAGCGTACCGACCACACTAGCCAGGGTCTTGGCCCAATTCGGGATGCCAGCCTTTTTATGGATGGCATCTGTCTTTGGTTTCAACTCAGGCTTTTCGGCGTCTGAACTCATGAGTGGGTCTCCTCGGAATCATTTGACGGCGGACCGGAGCACAGAAATTAGAGGATAAGAGAGGAATACTTCGGAAAAAAACTCAAGGGCGGTGATCGTAGGACATAACCGCAAAAAGGCAATAACGCTTCCGTTGAGCGTCCCGGTTTGTAGCGTTGCGTACGTGGAGTTTCACCGCGCTCTCCGTCAGCGCTGGAGGCCTCAAAGCGCATCTTTCCAAAAGCCGCCCGAAACTCTGACAATATTCGAGCATGCACGACTGCCTTGTTCGCCGATGTTA
>CAZOOE010000423.1:0-5930 GCA_964581275.1 uncultured Clostridia bacterium | reverse complement strand
GATAACCACGCTCGCGGGTTTCAGCCCAGGTAACCTTCGCCGGTCTACCCGGTCGCCACCGCACCCTGCGCGGACCTGTCTTGACGCCGTTGATTGGGGTGCTTTCGGCTGACGGCAGATCTGCAATCTTCTTTGCGACTTCTCCGCGGCGAGTCCATATCTCGACGTCCTTAGGAAACCCGTTCATCGGAATAAGCCGCGAGAAGGGCCGTTTGATTCGCGATACAAGGATATATTCACCGTTCGGTGACGGCGTTACGTTTTCGAGGATCCCCGGCCGGCCGATCAAGGTCTTGCGGCCTGTGGTACTGTCGATAGTCGCTAGCTGGCTCGTGAAGTAGTATTCGAAGAGGTCCTCATCGTGATTGCTCTTAATCATGTCCTCGAAGGTCGCGGTGGGAGCAGCCTTGCCGTAGTTCTCCTGGATATTCGGGCCGGTTGGCACCGCCGTCTCGACCGGGGCGGGTCCGCGTCCAGCGGGGACGAGTTGAACCAGCAACATGACTCCGTCCTTCAGCCAATCAACCGGATCTCCGCCGGCTGCGTTCAGCCGATCGGTCCCGCTTACCAGGCGTGACTGGCCTGTAGCTGTATCTGCTACCCATAGCTCGATACCGTTCTCCTTTGTGTTTGTGAAGGACAGCCTCTTGGCGTCAGGCGAGAAGCTCACGTCGCCGATGTTCGCGCTAGGCGGGACGGTGACTTTCTTTTCGGTACCGTCCGCGATTGATTTCAGCGTGATGTCGATAACGTTGCCTCCGCGTTGCTGGCGTCCGTTGGTCTTCGGGTTGATTCGCGCGCCCGCGATTCGATGAATCGGTTGTGCAAGCTCTGCGACCGTAGGCATGCTTCGTCGATTGAGCAGCGCGACAGTGCGATGATCGGGGGAAACCAGCACGCTCGGCGTTGGCGGGGCGTCCAGAATGTCGACGATGACCTTCGGCGGCGTCAAGTAACCCGAAGTCGCGGCTGCATGCGGGCGTGTCTGCGCGTACAGCACAGTGGCCGCGGCCATAGCGAGCGCGGCGGCAAAGACGAGCTTCTTCACCTTCATTGCGAACCTCCCGTTTTCTCCACTGTTTGTTGAGTTTTTGAGAGGGCGTATTCTATCACTGGATGATGCGTTCGGCTACGCGAATGGGCGTTGGAACAGTCGCGATTGTACTTAACAACCTATTGGGACCCGCGGCTAAGAGAAAGTGGCCGCCGTTTCCTTCCCGGTCCGAAGTACTCCCCGCTGAGGACGGCGTCTGACGGCCTTTTGCATCAACCTGAGCGCATTACCTCCGAGTACTAGTGCTTCATCTTTTGGCGAAAGCTTTAATAATTTGATCTTATACGATATCTTCCACCGCCTCCATGTTAGCCGCTTCCTGAAGACCTGTTGCTTCAATCCTCGCCGCAAGGCTCCCTGGCTCAGCACAATGTCACCGTAAACGGAACCTCAATCAGCCAATTCTAGACAAAGCAAAATCGCGGTGATAAGCTGCGCATCCGTTCAACTTGTTCAAAAACCAGTTGGAACTGGACGTGTTGAACCCTTAGGCGCCCAACTGAGGGCGGCCGTCGACATTAAGAGTAAGCCACCGAGTCAGAAAGGACGCTCACCGAGGGACACCCGTAACAGGTAACCCGGAAAATGGAATAAGACATATATGATTCTTGCATTGCTCGAGAATGGTAATCCTTCCCGCACTGCGATCGCAATCGCCGGCGGCGGACCGGCCGTCACCTATGATCAGTTGCAAACGCAGGTAGAGGCCGCGGCTTCCTCGCTCAGCGCGCTGGGTCTGGGCCGCGGCGACCGGATCGCGATAGCATTGCCGAACGGGCTCGAGACTGTCGTATCGTTTCTTGCTGCTTCTACGGTGGGAACCGCCGCGCCGCTCAATCCTGCCTATACGGTTGATGAGTTCAAGTTCTATCTTGCGGATACCGGAGCACGCGCGCTTATCGTCCCGCCGAAGAACAGTGATGAGGCGCGAGCCGCGGCGGGTGACCAGGTGCTCCTTATCGAGGTCTCCCTCGGTCCAGAGGGCCAGGTGCAGATGTCATCGGCTCGGGCTGCCGGTGCTGCTCGCCATCGTGAATATCCTAAGCCCGATGACACCGCGCTGATACTGCATACTAGTGGAACGACCAGCCGTCCAAAGCGAGTACCTCTCTCGCACGCGAACCTTATGACCTCGGCGCGCAACGTGGCGGAGACTTACAAGCTGACGGCAGAGGACGTCTCCCTGTGCGTGATGCCACTGTTTCACGTGCATGGTTTGGTGGCCTCGACATTCGGCACTCTGTTCACCGGTGGAACGGTCGTCGTACCGGCTCGATTCAATCCGCTGTCCTTCTGGTCCACCGTGCGAGACCACCGGGTCAGTTGGTATTCCGCCGTCCCGACGATTCATCAGGTGCTGCTTGCAAGAACCAAAGCGGGAGCCAGACCGGCCGGGGCCGAACATCTCCGCTTCATCCGTTCATGCAGCGCGGCCTTGCCCCCACAAATGATGGCGGACGTCGAGGAAAGGTTTGGCGCGCCGATGCTGGAGGCCTACGGGATGACTGAAGCCGCACATCAGATGTCCTCCAACCCACTGCCGCCCAGCGCGCGAAAGCCCGGCTCCGTGGGATGCGGCACTGCGGTGAGCATCGCGATTCTAAACAAGGCTGGGGATCTGTTGCCGGCGGGGGCAATCGGGGAAGTGTCGATCAAAGGAGCCAACGTATTCAGCGGTTACGAAGGCAACGCCGAGGCGAACGCCTCATCATTTTCCAATGGCTGGTTCCGCACAGGCGACCAGGGCTATTTGGATGACCAGGGCTATTTGACTCTGGTTGGCCGCATCAAGGAGTTGATCAATCGTGGCGGCGAAAAGATTTCACCTCGCGAGATCGATGAAGCGCTGCTGACACATCCCGCAGTCGCCGAAGCGGTGTGCTTCGGGATCGCGGACAGGATCTACGGGGAAGAAGTCGCGGCTGCGGTAGTCCTAAGCGGTACGGTGACTGAAGCCGAATTGATAGCTTATTGCCGCTCATCGCTCGCAGATTTCAAGTGCCCTAAAGTGATCTACATTGTCGATACGATCCCGCGCACTGCAACCGGCAAGATCCAGAGGCGCAACGTTGCGTCGGAGATATCCAGGACGAGTTAGCACCAATATGAAATTCGCATTAGTAGGCGCCGGCGCGATTGGCGCTTTCGCCGGCGCGATGCTGGCAAAATCGGGTGAAGACGTAACGCTGATCGCGCGTGGAGCCCATCTGCGCGCGATGCAGGAGCGCGGCGTGCGCGTGCGGGGCTCGCTGGGAGAGTTCGAGGCGCGGCCCGCCGCTACTGATGACCCGGCAGCGGTGGGCCCGGTTGACATCGTGCTGCTCACCCTCAAGGCGCACAGCCTGACCGAGATGGCACCGCGTCTCGCGCCGCTCATCGGGCCGCAGACGTGCGTGGTAAGCGCGCAGAATGGTATCCCGTGGTGGTACTTCTATCGACACGGCGGCGAGTGGGATGGAACCCACCTGGAGACGGTCGACCCCGGCGGAGTGATCGGCCGAAGCATCGATCCGGCAAGCGTGATCGGCTGCGTCGTGTATCCGTCGACAATAATCGTCGAACCGGGAGTCGTGGAGCACATCGAGGGAACTCGTTTCGCCATCGGTGAGCCAGACCGGTCCAAGAGCGAACGCTGCCGTCGTCTTGCTGACTCCTTGATCAAGGCAGGCCTGCGGTGTCCGATCCGTGCCGACATCCGGCATGACATGTGGGTGAAGCTGATGGGCAGCGTAGCCTTCAACCCGATCAGCGCACTCACTCGCGCAACTCTTGTAGAGATTGTCCGATGTGGGGTGACGCGAGAGCTCGCTGCCGCGATCATGACCGAGGCCGAAGCGGTAGCTCGAAGCCTCGGTATTGATATGGGCATCTCCATTGAGCAGCGGCTGGATGGAGCAGAAAGAGTCGGTCATCACAAGACCTCGATGCTTCAGGACGTGGAGACGGGACGGCCACCTGAGCTGGAGGCGATTGTAGGAGCGGTGGTGGAGCTGGGGAACAGAATGGGGCTGTCTCTGCCCTGCACCAGGGCGGTTTATGCTTGTGTGAAGTTGCTGGCTCAGGCGTAAGTTTGTGTAAATTCCATCTTCCATCCGTGATTTCTCAGTTGTCATCGATGAATCGGACGGCACTGTCCCTGACAATGAGGATGAGAAATGACAAGTGGAAAGTGAAATCGGGGGAAGCGGATGAATGGAGCAAAAGAATCACATCCGGACGCCTGGCGCTGGCTAATACTGGCCGCTTGCTCGGTCGCGATGCTTGCCATCGCCAATCTCCAATACGCCTGGACGCTGTTCACGACGCCGCTTACCCAGAGCTTGCACGCGACGCTCACCGCCGTACAGTGGGCGTTCACGTTTTTCGTGCTGGCGCAAACCTGGCTGGTGCCGGTCAACGCGCACCTCGTTGATCGTTTTGGCCCGCGCGCAATCGTCTCCATCGCCGGTCTGCTTGTTGGCGCCGGATGGATTGGCGCCGGTCTGGCGCAATCGCTGCCGGAGCTCTATGTCTCCTCCGCGATCGGCGGACTTGGGGCCGGCGCGGTCTATAGCGCCAGTATTGGAATCGCCATGAAGTGGTTTCCGGATCGCCGCGGTCTGTGCGTGGGCGCGGTTGCTGGCTCTTATGGATTCGGCACAGCACTGACAGTATTGCCGATCTCTCATATGATCAAGACCAGCGGTTACCAATCAGCGTTTCTCACCTGGGGTGTAATTCAGGGTTTGGTGGTGTTGGCCGCCGCGCAGATTCTTCGCATGCCGCCTACCGGCTGGACGCCCGCGAAGTGGGAAGCAATCAAGGCAAAGCTGCAACTCAAGGTGCACCAGTCATCCTACGATTGCAGGGCGCGCGAAATGTTGAAGAGCGGATCCTTTTATCTGCTCTACCTGATGATGACTCTGGTCACATTCAGCGGGCTGATGGTGACGGCGCAGCTCCAACCGATCGGCGTCACGTACGGTTTTGACAAGTACGCTCTTTTTGGCGGCTTTACCGTGTTGACGCTGACCTTGCTGCTCAATCAGGTACTGAATGGCACGGCGCGGCCTTTCTTCGGGTGGGTCTCAGATCATCTCGGTCGGTATGATACGATGGCGATGGTCTTCGTCATCGAAGCGTTGGCCATCACCGCGTTAACTCTGTTGGTCGCCCGCCCGGTGTGGTTCATCATCATTTCAGGTCTGATGTTCTTTGCCTGGGGCGATATCTATTCGCTGTTCCCGGCTGCAATCGCGGATATTTTTGGGAGCAAATACGCGACAACGAACTACGGAATCCAGTACACGGCGAAGGGCGTCGGATCGATCCTCGCGGGGCCGTGCGCGGCGTGGCTGATGACTGCCACCGGCTCGTGGCTGCCGGTCTTCTGGGCCGCAGTAGCGTGCAACGTTACCGCCGCTGCGCTGGCAGTCCTCTGGCTAAAGCCGCGAGTGAAGCGTCTTGTAACCGAACAGGCTGAGTCAGCATCGCCAACAAAGGTTGTTGACACAGCGACCGCGATGAAGGGCAGCACAGTCCAGCCCGCAACCGTCGAATAGCGCCCGGGTCACTTACTCACCACACTGGAACCGACGGACAAGATTGTGACCGCTAGTTCAACACTTTCTCCAACAGCGCCGATTGTTCCTTCGCGGCCGGTATGATTGTTTGCCGATCGAGCGTCGTCAGTTCGCCTTCGCTCAACACCACCCGTCCGTCGATGATCACTGTTTCAACATCGCTTGCTTCGGCGGCGTAAACAATCGTAGAAATCGGGTCTGGGTGGGGAGTGGTGTGAAGCGCCGCGAGGTTGAGCAACGTCAGGTCTGCGCGCTTGCCGAGTTCAATGCTGCCTTTCTCTTTATCCAGACTCAGCGCACGGGCCCCCTCTAAC
>CAZOOE010000422.1:0-5978 GCA_964581275.1 uncultured Clostridia bacterium | reverse complement strand
GCGATTGACGTGTCCCAGGTTAAACGGGGAACCGGTGGTCAAAAGTTCGAACATTACCAACGCGAGGTATGACTCTGTCGCTCAGGTCAGCAACTTGAAAGCGTGCGAGACTTCATTTCGCAGAAAGACCGGAATGCACCAGAGCATGCAGAGGGGTTCGATTGCGCGGGCGGCCTCAGCCTTCCCCATATCGGCTGTTTCCCAACCAAATTGATCGAGGATCCCCGCTACCACCTTCTTGGCTTGATCGTCGTTACCGCAAATGAACATTGTCGGCTTGCCGCCTTCGAACTGGGGATCCACCATTCGGCCGTTGCCTACTGAACTAAAAGCCTTGACGAACCGCGCGTCCTTAAACTCGGTCTGCAGGCGCTCCATAAGAGATTCGTCGAGGTCGGTGAAGAACTTCAACACACCGTTGACCGGCGGCGCATCTGCAATCGGATTCGTGGCGTCGATCACCGGCTTTCCCGCCAGATTTTCCGCGCCGGCGCCACGAAGCGCATCCGCTGAGGCAGTGCCCTTAACAGCGAGAACGACCAACTCGGCAAACTTCGCTGCGTCGGCGAAGCTGCCAACGCGTCCGGTAGGATTCTTCGTTAACCAGTCAGCCAATTTCGCAGTGTCGCGCGTGCCCATCATTGCTTCGTGTCCATGTTTCAAAAATCCAGCAGCGAGTACTTTCGCCACTTCACCCGATCCAAGCACTCCAACTTTCATGTGTTCTCCTTCTTCACCTTCGCATCCTCTGATTAATGCGCGCAGCGGTGTTGATGTGCGCGAAATCTAACGGTGTATTGACCAGGCGTGCTGTGCCTTTCATCTAACCTGTCAGCAGCAGCTCGGCCAAAATCGAAAACTCACAGTCGTCTCATTGTCCTTGCTCTCTTCTTAGCTGAAAAACGTTTGCCGGTTGTCCGATGCCCTTGAGCGAAACCGAGTGGCTTTCTTCGATGTACCCCTTGGCGGTGAATGCGCGTCTCACACCATCGGCCTGAAGCACCTGCTCAGTGATGCATATCTCGTCCGCTTGCGCGAGGGCTTGCACTCGGGCGGCGATATTTACTGTCTGACCGAAATAGTCCAACCGGTCCTCGGCGTTGACCGCCAACGCCGAACCTTCGTGCAAACCGATCTTGAGACCGAGCGCATGATTCTCATGCAATCGGGAATTGAGGTCTTCCATCTTCTCCATCATCTCAAGGGCTGCTCTTACTCCATCGAGCGGCGACGAAAAGGTCGCCATGATCGCATCACCCATCGTCTTGATGACCGCGCCGGAATTCCGTCGCACCGATTCGATGAGTATCCTGTAGTGTTCCTGCACCAAATTGTACGCGAAGACATCACCTGTTTGATCGTAAAGCGCGGTCGAACCCTTGAGATCAGTGAACAGCAGCGTCAGACTCCGCAACCGAAGTTTAAGATCGGGAATGAGAGTTTGAATTCGAAAGAGTTCACGAAAGCGTTGATTGTTAAAAAGCATCTTGCCGGTAAGAAACGGACGAAACGTCGAGGGATCCTCTCGCAGAATCCTATGCAGACGCGGAAGGTCCGTCAGCACTAGAATCACGCCGGTGCTTTTCTTGCCTAAGTTTCTCACCGTGATCGTGACATCGCCGGCGTCTATGGCCAGTTCTTTCGGAGTCAAGGTATGTGGCAGAACCGAAAAATCGAGTCTTTGAGCGCCTCGCCTCTCCTTGCCGCCGACATTGATGAAAGCGGCGACGTGATTCTCAGGACTGATGACGCGATAGAGCCTTTCTCGTTCCGCGGCAAGCAACATACTCTGCTCTTCGTCAGGCGCGAGCAACAGGAAAGCGCGGCTAACTTCGCCGATGTAATCTTCGAGAGCCGGCGAGCGCTGGTAATTTGCAGAGCCGAAGTATCCCCATGAATTTTCGACATCTTTGAACGGTTGGATGTCCAGTCGCATGACGCTGGGGTTTATCGTGAAGGCTACTTCAACATGGTCGTCCAGGTCGCTTGGCACATCAGTGTGGCACAACGCGCAATAGAAAGAATCGTCCGCGATATCATTCAACGAAATATGACTATCTACAATCGAACCGCAACAGGGGCAGAGCATGTTCCATGCAAAGTCAAATAACCCGACCTTTGCTCCATGGATAAAGACATCGACAATTTCTGGTGAATCGAAGTTCTGCTCTTCAGCGAACCGCAGCGGGTTGATACGGAAGAGTTCCCGGCTACTTAAGCCCTGCAGAACTCTCCCGACTTCCGTCACCGTTTCGCCCCTGACATCCGGGAAAGAAGATAAGGCCTGCAACTTCTGATGAAGGGTATTCAGATTCATATCGATTGCGTCTTCGTCCATTCGCGCCACCCTGCCAATTGTAAAACAGTTTCATAGCAACATCCCGGCCCGCGCGAATCGTGAGGGCGGCCTTTCGCCTTGCGAAGCCAATCATCCGCCCAACTCCTCCAGCTCTCGGACGTCTGAGGAACCGCAAGTAACCGCCCGACCTCATCGCGATCATGGGTGTAGATGCGAAACACTCATTAGCCTTCCTCCTTCCAGGTGAAACAATCATGACATATGCGGAAATGAAATACCTGGAGCGTGAAAACTTGATCGCGGCATTGCAGGCTATAAATTGCTCGTGGTTACCCTCACAGGCGTTGACTCACCGGCAGAGCAGGCAAGGTTACCGGCGGGACGATTAGCTCAGGAACCTGCTGTCTACGAGTACCATACCTCCTAACATTCATAGGTTACTGCCGGACGCATCCATCTGAGAGGCCAAGCGTTCTATGTGCGCCCTACCCCAAAGTCGTATATCCTCAACCAAAGGTAATAACGATCGCCCATAGTCGGTCAGCGAATACTCGACGGGTGCGGGAGTCTCTCCTTGTGGTTGTCGCCGCACAATTCCATCACTAACAAGCTCACGGAGTTGCTGGGTAAGGACCTTCTGCGAAATGCCGGGCATGAGCTTCCGAATAGCCGCGAAGTGCTTGGGTGATTCCGCTAGCCAGTACAGGATAATCAATTTCCATTTACCGCCGATCGCTGCCAGCGCGGCAGTCAATGGACACCCACTGACCGGATTGCGTCGCCGACGGCCGGTATCGTTACCTGAAGGTGCCTTCTTGATCGCGTTCATACCTCAGAGTACATTCCTCCTCGATAAGTCTTAATTACACACCCGCGCGGGTAGCTGCGTCGAGCCTGCCTTGACGAGGGTGAAGTGCGCAGCCTATCATCGAACACTTGTTCGAAGAATACATTTGAACCATGCGCTATGCCCTCTGAGCAACAATCAAGATACGATCAGAAGCTCGTACACGTACTCAAAACCTCAGCCGGCGTGTTTGCCGAAAAGGGCTACCACTCAACCAGCATGCGTGACATATCGCGCGCTACAAAGATGAGTCTCTCGGGGCTATACTATTACTTCAAAAGCAAAGAAGAGCTGCTGTTTCTCATTCAGGACTATTGTTTTAGTACGGTGATCGACGATTGCCGCAGGCTGCTCGAGGGCGTCGACGACCCGGTTCGGCGCTTGAAGCTGCTTATCGAGAACCATCTGAACTACTTCGTAAACAACATGAACGAAATGAAAGTGCTGTCGCACGAAGCGAATTCAATCAGCAGCGATATGTTTCGAAAGATCAACACCAAAAAGCGCCAATACGTTGATCTGGTGGTGGACTTGCTCGGTGAGATAGCGCGCGAAAACCGGGTTAAAGGAGTCGATATCAAAGTAGCGACGTTCTCGTTATTCGGCATGATGAACTGGATTTATAACTGGTATGACCCGCGAAAGGATGTCGACGTTTCGGGGCTTTCCAACAATATCACCCGGCTCTTTTTGGGTGGATTCTTGGGCGAGAAAGCATTGAAGCCCGGTTGGCTGGATACCGCGACCGAATCGCATCTTGAACGGGGCGTGTCAATCTGGCAACAGTGAAGGAGATGTAAATCACGAAGGCACAAAGACCCAAAAGCATGTGTAGATACCCTGTATCCAGTTTCCTTAGCCCTTTGTGATGAGTCTTGGAAATAGGGAGAGAACTGATGACGAGAGAAGCGATCGAGAACAAGCTTGTCAACTACAGCACTCAAAACGGTATCGCAATCATAGAGCTGAACGACCCACCGGCGAACACTTATACCTATGAAATGATGCGTGATCTGGATGACTCAATCCTCGAAGCCAGACTCGACGAAGATGTGCACGTCATAGTTATTCGCGGCGCGGGTGACAAATTTTTCTGCGCGGGAGCGAACATCAAGATGCTCCTGTCTGCCACGCCGCAGTTTCGATACTTCTTCAGCCTGCACGGAAACGAGACGTTGATGCGTCTGGAGAACACGGTGAAGCTGGTCATTGCAGCCATCAACGGGCACGCGGTTGGGGGCGGTCTGGAGATCGCGCTTGCATGCGACGTGCGAATAGCGAAGAAGGGACCTGGAATGCTCGGGCTTCCGGAGATCAACCTGGGACTGCTCCCGGGAATGGGCGGGACGCAGCGACTGCCAAGAATTGTCGGCAAGGCGAGAGGATTGGAGCTCCTCGCGACCGGACGTACGATCTCGGTTGAGGAAGCGCATCAGATCGGGCTCGTGAATCACGTGTTCGAGGAGGAGACCTTCTTCGAGAAAGTGCTCGAGTACGCGCAGCAATTTGTGGCACCCGCAAAAGCGAGCAAAGCGGTGGGCCTGATCAAGCGTGCGGTGCAAACTGGACTTGAACTGCCGCAAGCGGAGGCTCTCGCGCTCGAGCGGGAACTTTTACAGCAACTATTCGAGAGCGATGATGCTCATGAAGGGCTCGATGCCTACGCGAAGAAGCGTCAGGCGCAGTTTAAAGGAAGGTGAAGAAGAGTATATTTTTCATTTGTCATCGCCCCGGAAGTATTGCTGGACGCGACAAGCCCAAATGACAAACGAAAAGTGGCTAATGACAAATGGAAAATGATCAGGTTAATAACGCGGAGGAATAGTAATGGCGAAGATGTTTATAGCAGGAGAACCTGTTGATGCGATAAGCGGCGCGACTTATGAGGTGAGCAACCCCGCAAACGGTGATGTCGTCGACACCGCGCCGAAGGGAAACGAGGAAGACGCTCGGCGGGCGATTGATGCGGCGGAGGCGGCTTTTGACGAGTGGTCACATTCGTCCGCCGAAGATCGCGGTAAGCTTCTGTTCAAGGCGGCGGAACTCGTGGTTGGCGAACGAAAAGCCCTGGCGGAACTGCTGTGTCGAGAGCAGGGTAAGCCGTTTCAGGAAGCAAGCGGCGAGCTCGAGCACTTCGATCACGGCTTGCACTTCTATGCGGGCTTAGCTTCGAAAGTACGCGGCGCGCATGTGCCGCTCCCTGCTAAGAGCGCTTATGGCATGGTGGTGCACAAACCGCTTGGTGTCTGCGGCGCGATCGTTCCCTGGAACTTTCCGCTGACCTTGATGGGCACAAAGGTTGGTCCCGCTCTTGCCGCCGGCAACACGGTTGTCGTGAAGCCCGCTTCGACGACCCCTCTGACTTCGCTTCGAATCATCGAGCTGATGAATCAAGCCGGGATTCCGAAGGGCGTATTGAACATCGTCACCGGACCGGGGGGAGTAGTCGGGGAAGAGCTGCTGCGCAACCCGAAGGTGCGACGAATAGCGTTCACCGGAGAGTCGGCGACCGGCAAACACGTTGCGTCGGTGGCTTGCGGCGACTTCAAACGCGTGACCCTCGAGCTCGGCGGCTCGGATCCGATGATAGTCTGTGACGACGCTGATATTCAGAAGGCGATCACCGGAGCGATGGTCGGGCGATTCTGGAATGCAGGTCAGGCGTGTCTTGCGGTGAAACGGCTCTACGTGTTTGACAGAGTCTTTGATGAGTTTGTTCAGGGACTGGTGAGCAAGGTTGCAAGGTACGAAGTCGGTGACGGCATGACTAAAGCTGAAAAGCCTAAGATTCGAATGGGACGGGTTCAAACCGCAGAGCAGCGAGACGAGGTG